>NZ_CP102277.1:2453138-2759781 GCF_025149785.1 Coprococcus comes ATCC 27758
CTATTTGAGAATTGATTTATTTTTGTATGCAGTTTTCAATGTACATGTCTGACTGATGTTTATCAGTCATCAGAAACCAAAATCCTTTTTAATCTCTGATCACTGGTAAAGATCAATTCATTTTTTTTTCATATTAAACTTTTTATAATCTGGCGGCCACCTGCTCTCCCACACCGTCTCCAGTGCAGTACCATCGGCCGATCAGGTCTTAACCATCGTGTTCGAGATGGGAACGGGTGTGTCCCCTGACCGCATCGCCACCAGAAGCATTGAGTTCTTAGCGAAGTCTTTCTGAGCTTAGAACGAAAGCTGTTCTTTGAGCTCTGCGAAAAGAACTTCCTTTACTGATAACTCAACAATAGACAACGAACTTTCCTTACTTCTTCTTCCGTTTTAGTTGGATTGATTCAGCCGCTTTCGCGTCCTACTTTTTATCCAGCTTCCTTAGAAAGGAGGTGATCCAGCCGCACCTTCCGATACGGCTACCTTGTTACGACTTCACCCCAGTTATCGGTCCCACCTTCGGCAGCTCCCTCCTTACGGTTGGGTCACTGACTTCGGGCGTTACCAACTCCCATGGTGTGACGGGCGGTGTGTACAAGACCCGGGAACGTATTCACCGCGACATGCTGATTCGCGATTACTAGCGATTCCAGCTTCATGTAGTCGAGTTGCAGACTACAATCCGAACTGAGACGTTATTTTTGAGATTTGCTTACCCTCGCAGGTTTGCTTCCCTTTGTTTACGCCATTGTAGCACGTGTGTAGCCCTGCTCATAAGGGGCATGATGATTTGACGTCATCCCCACCTTCCTCCAGGTTATCCCTGGCAGTCTCTCCAGAGTGCCCATCCAAAATGCTGGCTACTGAAGATAAGGGTTGCGCTCGTTGCGGGACTTAACCCAACATCTCACGACACGAGCTGACGACAACCATGCACCACCTGTCACCGGTGTTCCGAAGAAAAGGCGTCATTACACGCCGGTCACCGGGATGTCAAGAGCAGGTAAGGTTCTTCGCGTTGCTTCGAATTAAACCACATGCTCCACCGCTTGTGCGGGTCCCCGTCAATTCCTTTGAGTTTCATTCTTGCGAACGTACTCCCCAGGTGGACTACTTATTGCGTTTGCTGCGGCACCGAAGAGCTTTGCTCCCCGACACCTAGTAGTCATCGTTTACGGCGTGGACTACCAGGGTATCTAATCCTGTTTGCTCCCCACGCTTTCGAGCCTCAACGTCAGTCATCGTCCAGTAAGCCGCCTTCGCCACTGGTGTTCCTCCCAATATCTACGCATTTCACCGCTACACTGGGAATTCCACTTACCTCTCCGACACTCTAGCTGCATAGTTTCCAAAGCAGTCCCGGGGTTGAGCCCCGGGCTTTCACTTCAGACTTACACAGCCGTCTACGCTCCCTTTACACCCAGTAAATCCGGATAACGCTTGCACCATACGTATTACCGCGGCTGCTGGCACGTATTTAGCCGGTGCTTCTTAGTCAGGTACCGTCATTTTCTTCCCTGCTGATAGAGCTTTACATACCGAAATACTTCTTCGCTCACGCGGCGTCGCTGCATCAGGGTTTCCCCCATTGTGCAATATTCCCCACTGCTGCCTCCCGTAGGAGTTTGGGCCGTGTCTCAGTCCCAATGTGGCCGGTCACCCTCTCAGGTCGGCTACTGATCGTTGGCTTGGTAGGCCGTTACCCCACCAACTACCTAATCAGACGCGGGTCCATCTCATACCACCGGAGTTTTTCCCACTGAGCCATGCGGCTCCGTGGTCTTATGCGGTATTAGCAGTCATTTCTAACTGTTATCCCCCTGTATGAGGCAGGTTACCCACGCGTTACTCACCCGTCCGCCACTCAGTCACAAACCTCTTCATCCGAAGAATCAAAGATAAGTGCTTCGTTCGACTTGCATGTGTTAAGCACGCCGCCAGCGTTCATCCTGAGCCAGGATCAAACTCTCGTTAAAAATGTTTGTATCCGGGTCAGAATCGCTTGGCAATTCTGTTCCTGTTTACTGTTCTGGTTCGACATCTTTCGATGTCCGTTCTTGAAAAATCTCTTGTAAGAATTTTCAGGGTTTGTTGTCTATTGTTCAGTTATCAATGTTCTTTTTTGTTATTGCCGTTTCATGCGACAGCTTTTATATTATATCAAAGCGTTTCATGTTTGTCAACAACTTTTTTATTTCTTTTTTTGCTGTTGTGAAGCAGTCCCTCACGCGACAGCTTATTTAGAATAGCATATTCATCAAGGCTTGTCAACAGCTTTTTGATTTCTTTTTGCAATTTACTTTTTTCAAAGTTTTCGTCTGAATATTCCCATACTCATGCTCGAATTTTTATGCAAAACTTTTTATTTTTCATCCGCTCTGCCTCTGCATGCCACTCCTTAGTCTCTGTCTCGACCAGCGAACGAATGTTATCTTACCACGCCTTTCCTGAATTGTCAATGTTGTTTTTATATTTTGCGCAATTCAGAATATTCTGACATTTTTGTGCTTCAGTTCAGTCTTCCGTTTAAGTAAGCTATTTCCTTACTCGCCAGAATCGAAATCTTTAAAGACCTTTAACTTTTATAATTTCGTAATTGCTATGATATCAGGGTCAAAAGGTCAGAAAGCCGATGCAAGCTTGCTTGCAAGAGGATTTTTGACCTCTTGACCCGCCAAAAACATGAGTAAGTAGCCATTTTTCAAAGAAAAATGAGCGGATTACGAATGTTTTTGAGGATTGCGAGAGTGCAAAGCACGTAGCAATC
Organism: Coprococcus comes ATCC 27758; assembly: GCF_025149785.1. Taxonomy (GTDB): domain Bacteria; phylum Bacillota; class Clostridia; order Lachnospirales; family Lachnospiraceae; genus Allocoprococcus; species Allocoprococcus comes. Next base: position 2,455,909 of record NZ_CP102277.1, read on the forward strand.
TGGTATCAAAGGGGTCAAAATACCTTTTGACTCCAACATCATTGCTATGTAAAAGAGGGAACAGAAATTATCACATCTATCCTGTTTCCTCTTTACATGTTCTCCTACTCAATCAGTCCGATTGCCTCGTTAATGCTTTTCACTCCAATGATTTTGATCCCACCAATACTCTTCACGCTATCCAGAGATACTTCTGGCACAATACACGTCTCAAATCCAAGCTTCTTCGCCTCTGCCACCCGCTGTTCCGGCATATTTACCGCCCGGACTTCTCCACTTAATCCAACTTCTCCAAACACAATCGTCCGTTCATCAAATGGTCTGTTCTTATAGCTTGATACGATCGCCATCACGATTCCAAGGTCTATCGCAGGTTCATTGATCTTGATACCTCCGGCAATATTCACATAGGCATCATAATTTCCAAGATGATATCCAATCCTTTTTTCCAAAACCGCCATCAGAAGGTTCACCCTGTTGTAATCTGTTCCTGCTGCTGTTCTTCTTGGCATTCCAAAATTGCTTTCGCATACCAGCGCCTGGATTTCCAGCAAGATCGGACGTGTTCCTTCCATAGAACATGCCACAACAGATCCAGATGCATTTTCCGGGCGCCCATTCAGCATAAATTCTGATGGATTTTCCACCTCCCGAAGACCATCTCTTCGCATTTCAAATACACCAATCTCATTCGTCGAACCAAAACGATTTTTCACTCCTCGAAGAATCCGGTAAGATGCATGCCTGTCTCCTTCAAAATACAGAACCGTATCTACCATATGTTCCAATACTCTTGGACCGGCGACAGTTCCTTCTTTTGTAACATGTCCGACAATAAAAATCGAAATCCCAAGCCCTTTTGCAAGCTGCATCAGCGTATTTGTTGCCTCTCTGACCTGCGACACACTTCCAGGTGCGGAACCGACTTCTTCACTGTACATTGTCTGAATCGAATCAATGATCACGGTATCTGGTTTTTCCTTTTCAATCACATTGCGAATCAGTTCCAGATTAGTCTCACAAAGCAAAAGCAGATGTTCATTAAATTCTCCCATCCTCTGTGCACGCAATTTAATCTGGCGAAGCGATTCTTCCCCTGATATGTACAAAACCTTTCGTTCTTTTTTTGCCAGTTTCTGACACACCTGCAGGAGCAGCGTTGACTTACCGATTCCCGGATCACCGCCTACCAGAATCAGGGAACCCGGTACGATTCCGCCTCCCAGTACACGATCCAGTTCTTTAATCTCGGTTGTCACCCGCTCTTCATTCTCTGTCTTTACTTCTGACAATGGTACAATACGAATCTCTTTTGCCGCTTTAACTGCTGCCGTATTCGACGTTGTCACACACTCTTCCACGAAAGAGTTCCATTCCTTGCACATTGGGCACTGCCCCAGCCATTTTGATTCTTCATGTCCACAATTCTGGCAGAAAAAAACCGACTTTTTTGCCTTCGCCATATTCCATCTCCTTATCTATCTTAAAAAATTACTAACTGCTTCTCTTGCCTGTTCCCAGTTTATACACTTTCGGTAAAGAAAGAGCCTGCCGAAGCAGACTCTTTTACTTTTCTTAAATACCTATGTACTTCAAACAACTCTTGCTGTAATCATTGTCCTACTTTCTTACAACCTTGATCTCAACGCTTTCTTTTCCAAGTTCCGCACTTACACTAAGCTTTGCGCTTAAGTTTGTCTTCATATCACCAACATTCATATCATTCATATATACGATATAATCTGTATCCGGTTCAAGTTCCAGTGTGATCTGTGCATCTCCTGTCCCTGATACCTTGAATGAGATCACATCTTCTGATACTTCAAAATGCTCTACTGCAGTTCCCGGAACAGATTCATATACGAACATTCCATTCTTTTCAAGCTTTGTAATCTCTTTAAATGTCTTTACTTTATATATATCTCCCTGAAATTCAAATCCATCCTTTTTTGTCTTTGTATCCAGAGTGTAATCACCGAAACTGAGTGTTCCGTCTAATTCACTTCTGATAAGCTCTTTGACTACTGTCATTGTTCAAATCCTCCTAATGGTCTTTCTCTTTCGACTTGTGGACTGTGAATTTTCCACATCCGAACCGTTTTTCTTATTATATAATAAAACTTCTTCTTTTGCTAGCTGTTTATCTCTCTGACTGTAAATTTTATTTCCTTTTTAGAAATACCGGCTTCCACATGGTCTCCACGTTTGATCTCACCATTCAAAAGTGCTTCCGCAAGTTTGTCTTCCAACTGGCTCTGTACTGCCCTTCTCAGCGGTCTTGCACCATACTTCTTGTCACTTCCGGTCTCAACGATATGCTTCTTCACAGAATCACGCACAACCAGTATAATTTCAAGCTGCTCTTTTGCTCTCTGCACAACTTCTTTACACATCAGCCCTACGATCTTCTTCATATTGTCCTCATTCAGCGGATGGAATACGATGATCTCATCAATACGGTTCAGGAACTCTGGGCGGAATAACTGCTTTACTTCGTCCATCACATTTGCTTTCATACGCTTGTAATCCGCCTTCTGGTCTTCCTGCTGGGTAAATCCAAGCTTCTTCGGTTCAATGATTGCCTTGGCACCTGCATTGGACGTCATAATGATAACCGTATTGCGGAAATCTACTTTTCTTCCCTGCGAATCCGTAATATGTCCGTCATCCAGTACCTGAAGTAAAATATTAAACACATCCGGATGTGCTTTCTCAATCTCATCAAACAAAATGACAGAATATGGATTTCTGCGTACTTTTTCGCTGAGCTGTCCGCCATCCTCATGTCCCACATACCCCGGAGGCGATCCGATCATCTTGGATACACTGTGCTTCTCCATATATTCGGACATATCTACCCGGATCATATCCTCTTCATTGCCAAAGAGTGCTTCTGCAAGAGCTTTGGAAAGCTCCGTCTTTCCGACACCTGTAGGACCAAGGAATAAGAATGAACCAATCGGACGTGCCGGATCTTTCAATCCAACTCTTCCTCGTTTTACCGCTTTGGAAAGTGCCTGGATTGCCTCTTCCTGACCAATCACACGCTTCTCCAGTGTTTTATCCAGCTTTTTCAGGCGTTCGCTCTCAGATTCATTCAGTCTTGTTACCGGGATTCGTGTCCACATGGAAATTACATCCGCAACATCTTCTTCAGTTACCGGAACTTTTTTCTTTTCATTCTTTTTATTGAAACGCTTTTTCGCCTGCTCTAATTTCTTTTCTGCTTCCTTCTGTTCTCTATGGAGCTCCGATGCTTTTTCAATATCTCCTGCTTTCAGCGCCGCTTCTTTTTCCTGCTCCAGCTTTCCACAGCGGATTTCTGTCCCAACAATATTCTCCGGCACTTTAAATCCACGAAGTTTTACTTTTGAACAGCTTTCATCCAACACATCAATTGCCTTATCCGGAAGGAAACGGTCATTGATATAACGGCATGACATATGTACTGCCGCTTTCAACGCATCCTCTTCGATCTCTACATCATGATGAGCCTCATATTTTTCTTTCAGACCTTCCAGGATCCGGATACACTCGTCTTCTGTCGGTTCTTCAACCGTAACCGGCTGGAATCTTCTTTCCAGAGCCGCATCCTTCTCAATATACTTGCGGTATTCCGTAAGAGTTGTTGCACCGATCAGCTGCATCTCCCCTCTTGCCAGAGATGGTTTCAGAATATTGGATGCATCAATCGCGCCCTCTGCACCACCGGCACCGATAATGGTATGAAGTTCATCTAAGAAAAGGATAATATTGCCCGCCGTCTTTACCTCACGGATCAGTTTTTTCATGCGCTCTTCAAATTCACCACGATACTTGGATCCTGCAATCATCCCCGGAAGATCCAGCACCATGATCCGCTTATCTTTCATGCTTTCCGGAACAATTCCTTCCGCGATCTGTCTTGCAAGTCCTTCCACGATTGCTGTCTTACCGACTCCCGGCTCTCCCACAAGGCACGGATTATTCTTGGTCCGTCTGCTCAGGATCTCCATGATACGTGCAATTTCTTTTTCACGTCCAATAACCGGATCCAGCTTTCCTTCTCTTGCTTCCTGTGTCAGATCCGTACTGTACTGGTCTATAATTCCGCCAACAGTTTCCCCATCCTTCTGATTTTCCATATACTCTTTCGGATCGATTCCCGCCGCAAGCAGAAGATCCTGAAAAAGTTTTTGAATATTTACATTCAGGGTCATCAACATACGGGTAGCCACACAATCTCCATCTTTGAGCATTGTAAGCAGAAGATGTTCGGTTCCGACTTTTTCAGATGCAAGCTGCACTGCCTCATTCTGGCTTTCTTCCAGAATATATCGAAGTCTCGGACTGTACTCCAGATGCTTTCTTTCCTTCTTAGCTGCCTCAGGAGCAGATACAAGGATATCCATTGCTTTTTCCATCTGTTCTTCATCGACTTTATTCTTATCAAGCACCTGCCCTGCAACTCCGGTAAAAACCCTCTTAAGCCCGAAAAGAAGATGTTCTGTCCCAACATATGGATGCTTCAGTTCGGCTGCAATCTTCCGTGCCATATTCAGCGCTTCCTGCGCCTGCCTTGTATATTGCTTTTCTGCCATATAATTTTAGTCTCCTTTTTTCAATCTATCTCTGTTCATAATCTGCATAGATCTCGTCTACCAGTTCATGAACTTCTTCTTTCGTAATGTTTTTGCAACTTCCTTTTGCCAGAAGTACCCGAAGCTGCTCTTTCAGATCCTGCAAAGCTTCCAGCTTATCTTCATCAATACAGATCACCGCACCTCTTCGTCTGTCAAGCTGAAGAAAACCTTCCTGCCGCAGGACATTGTATGCCTTATTCACTGTATGCATATTGATTCCGATATTATCTGCCAGCTGTCTCACAGACGGCAAAGTATCTCCTTCATGAATCGTCGAAGTGGCAATTCCCATAATGATCTGATTCCTGAGCTGTATATAAATCGCCTCATCACTGTTAAAATCAATTTCAATCAGCATAAAACGCACTCCTTTTTCTATTGTACCGGCATCGCCATTGTTATATTTATGTTAGCACAGACGACACTTTTTGTAAAGGAAACAGTATGTAAAAAAGCACTACCTCTTCTTACTCACACTTTTTGTGCTTTCCGTTTCAGAAGTAATGCTTTTCATTTCTTATTTCCGATTTCTTTCTCTCACGTTCAAACCTCTTCAACCTAAAATTTTCTTCAGATCCTCATCTACTGTACTGATTGGGGTAATCTGATACTCTTGTACCAGGTAATTCAGAACATTCGGTGACACAAACGCCGGAAGCGTCGGACCCAGGTAAATATTTTTGATTCCGAGCGCCAGAAGTGTCAGCAGAATCGCAACCGCTTTCTGTTCATACCATGACAGGATCATAGACAGTGGAAGTTCATTTACCTCACACCCAAACGCTTCTGCAAGAGCAATTGCAACTTTAATCGCACTGTACGCATCATTACACTGTCCCATATCCAAAATTCTTGGAATCCCCTCAATTTCTCCGAGCCTCAGATCATTCAATCTGTATTTTCCACATGCCAGCGTCAGGATGATCGTATCCATCGGTGTATTTTTCGCAAATTCCGTATAGTAGCTCCGACCTGGTGCTGCGCCATCACAGCCTCCGATCAGAAAGAAATGCCTGATTTTCCCCTGCTTTACCAAATCCACGATCTTTCCTGCATTTTCCAGAACTGCGTTGTGTGCAAATCCGGTCATCACAGTTGTTCCTCCATTAATCCCTGTCATCGGATGATCTTCCGGATATCCACCGCATTCCAATGCTTTTGCAATAACCGGCGTAAAATCTTTGTCCGCACCAATATGAACCATCTCCGGATAAGACACCACCGAAGTTGTAAACACCCGGTCTGCATAGCTCTGTCTGACCGGCATCAGACAATTTGTCGTAAATAAAATTGGCGCAGGAATATTATGGAACTCAAATTGCTGACTCTGCCAGGCCGTTCCGAAATTGCCTTTCAAATGCGGATATTCCTTTAATTTTGGATATCCGTGTGCCGGAAGCATTTCACTGTGCGTATAAATATTGATGCCTTTATCTTTGGTCTGCTCCAGAAGCAGCTTCATATCATGCAGATCATGACCACTGACTACAATAAACGGTCCCTTTTCTATCGTAAGTGGAACTTCTGTCGGAATTGGATCTCCATAACTTTCCGTGTTTGCTTTATCCAGAAGTTCCATGCAGCGCAGGTTGATTTTACCGGTTTCTATGACTACCGGAAGCAGTTCTTCCATCCCTTTTTCTTCTCCCAGAATCCTCATTCCCTTATAAAAGAAATTCATAATCTCCGCATCCACATATCCCAGTACCCATGCATGATAAGCATATGCTGCAGTCCCTCGTAAGCCAAACAAGATCAATGACTTTAACGAACGGATATCTTCCGGTGCCTCCCAGATCTTCTGTACATTATAAGCATCTTTTCCTGGTTTTCTGTTTTCTGCTTCTTCTCTGATCTCATCTGACAGTTTTTTCACTGTATCACTGTTGAAATTTACATTTGTAATCGTGGTAAACAGACCTTTTAACATCAGTTCATCCGAAGATCTGCTTCTTTCATTTTCTGCAACTGCCCTTGCCAGCCGGATCAGTTCACCAGTCAGTTCATCTTGAAGATTTGCTGTATCCGACTTTTTCCCACATACACCTGTATGTCCTTCGCAGCCCGTGTTATGAGCGGTCTGCTGGCATTGAAAACAAAACATTTCCTCCATTTCTTTTTCCTCCATGTTTTTTTAATAGCATGTCAAAATATAGAAAATCTATACCGGCAGAACATTTTTCTTTATTATTCAAATAATATTTTTCAAACATCCAGACTATGGTTCGCAAACTAAAAAAGGATGGCCCACAGACTTTCATCTGCAAGCTATCCTTTTCTGCACGATTCTATTTCAGATTTTTTATTCTACGATGAGTCCTTCTTTTTCAATCACATCGATTACCTGAGTCACATACTTTTCGCAAAGCTCGTCCGTCGCCGCTTCAACCATGACACGGATTACCGGTTCCGTTCCACTTTCACGGACAAGGATTCTTCCGTCATCTCCAAGTGCTTCTGCAACTGCATCGACTGCTTTGACCACTTCCGGATTCTCCCTTGCTGTCTTCTTATCTGCCACACGCACATTTTTCAGAAGCTGTGGATAGATCTTCACTTCTTCTGTCAGCTGTCCGAGGGACTGTTTGGTCTCCATGATAACTTCCATCAGCATCAGAGAAGTCAGAATACCATCTCCTGTCGTTGCATGCTTACTGAAAATAATATGTCCGGACTGTTCACCGCCCAGCATGAATCCATTCTTGATCATGTTCTCATAGACATATTTGTCGCCGACCTGTGTCTTTTCGTACTTCATGCCAATCTTGTCGCATGCTTTATAAAGTCCAAGATTCGACATGATAGTAGTAACGATGGTATCGTCTTTTAACTGACCATGTTCTTTCATATATTTGCCACACACATAAAGGATCAGATCCCCGTCAACAACATTTCCATTCTCATCAACAGCGATGCAGCGGTCCGCATCTCCATCGTATGCAAATCCGACATCCAGACCATTTTCTTTTACATATTCCTGAAGCACGTTAATATGTGTAGAGCCGCAATTTGTGTTGATATTGGTTCCATCCGGCTCATTATTGATCACATAAGTTTTTGCTCCAAGTGCATCAAATACGCTTTTAGCAATACTTGAAGAACTTCCGTTGGAACAATCCAGTCCGACTTTCACCTCTTTAAAAGAACGGGTTGCCAGACTGATCAAATGTCCGATATAACGGTTTCTTCCTGCTGCATAATCTACGGTTCTTCCGATCGCCTCTTTTTTAGCAAGCGGAATTTCTCCGGATTCCCCATCAATATAAGCTTCCACTTTGGCTTCTACTTCTGCTTCCAGCTTCTGACCTTTACTGTTGATCACTTTGATTCCATTATCATAGTACGGGTTATGGCTTGCAGAAATCATGATTCCGCAGTCAAAATCTTCGGTTCTTACCACGTAAGACACGCTTGGAGTTGTCGTCACATGAAGAAGATATGCATCTGCTCCTGACGCAGTAAGTCCTGCCGCCAGTGCATATTCAAACATATAGCTGCTTCTTCTGGTATCTTTACCGATCACGATTCTTGCCTTGTGTTCCTGTCCGTAATACCAGCCAAGATAACGTCCTACCTTAAACGCATGCTCTACCGTCAGTACTACATTGGCTTCTCCACGGAATCCATCTGTTCCGAAATATTTACCCATAATTATTATCTCTCCTCCGGCTTAAAGCCTTTCTTTATTCTGCAAATCTTGCTGTCTGTTCCCGGATCAACTGCTGATCTTCAAAATAGTTGATCTTCATCGCATCTTTTACTTCTTTTAAAGTCTGTGCTGCCACTTTTTCAGCTTCAATACTTCCTTTATGAAGGATCTCGTAGATCTCCGGAATCTTCTTCTCCAGTTCTTTTCTTCTTGCACGGATCGGTGCAAGCTCTTCCTGCATAACCGCATTCAGGAACTTCTTAACCTTAACGTCACCAAGTCCACCACGTCTGTAATGATCCTTCAATTCATCCAGATTCTTATAATCCGGCAGATATTTTTCAAAATGTTCATCTGTACAGAATGCATCCAGATAAGTGAAAACGGAATTTCCTTCTACCTGTCCCGGATCAGATACCTTCAAATGATTCGGATCTGTATACATTCCCATGATCTTCTGTCTTACTTCTTCCTCGGAATCAGACAGATAAATACAGTTACCAAGGGATTTACTCATCTTTGCTTTTCCATCCGTTCCAGGAAGACGGCAACAGCTTTCGTTCTCCGGAATCAGCGCTTTCGGCATAACCAATGCTTCTCCATATACACTGTTGAATTTGTGTACGATCTCACGGCACTGTTCGATCATCGGAAGCTGATCCTCACCTACCGGTACAGTCGTTGCCTTAAACGCTGTGATATCTGCTGCCTGGCTGATCGGATAAGTAAAGAATCCTACCGGAATACTTGCTTCAAAATTACGCATCTGGATCTCCGATTTAACCGTTGGGTTTCTCTGAAGACGGGATACCGTAACCAGATTCATATAATAAAAAGAAAGTTCTGTCAGTTCCGGTACCTGTGACTGGATGAAAATCGTGGATTTCTCCGGATCCAGTCCGCATGACAGATAATCCAGTGCAACCTCAATAATATTCTGACGTACCTTTTCCGGGTTATCTGCATTATCAGTCAGTGCCTGTGCATCTGCGATCATGATAAAGATCTTGTCATATTCTCCGGAATTCTGCAGTTCTACTCTTCGCTTTAAGGATCCAACATAATGTCCGACATGAAGCCGTCCGGTTGGTCTGTCACCTGTTAAAATAATTTTCTCCATTGTTTTTATGTTCCTCTCTGTCGTATTATTCCTGTCTTTTCTTTATTCTTCTTTGTCCGTATCCTCAGCCGGAAGCTCAGATGTACAGTATGCACATCTGGTTGCCGCGATCGGGATTTCTGACATGCAGTACGGGCAGATCTTCGTAGCCGGTGCTGCCGGTGCTTCTTCCTCCTTCTTAAGCAGCTTTTCTGTTCTTGAAGCAAGATTGTTCATCACTTTTACAAAACAAAAAATAACAAGTGCCATCAGAAGAAAGTTGATCACCGCTGTAATAAAATTGCCATATTTGATCGTGTCATTCTCACCAGATCCGATCCGGATCACCCAGTTGGAAAAATTGACCCCACCAGTCAGAAGACTGATCACCGGCATGATCATATCATTTACAAGAGAATTCACAATCGACTGGAATGCACCACCAATAATAACGCCGACTGCAAGATCCATTACATTTCCCCTTGCAATAAACTCTTTGAATTCTGCAATAAATCCTTTTTTAGCCATCTCAAATCCACTTCTTTCGTTCCTTTTAGGCTTCTGCGGCATATAAGGATATTGTACTACATTCCAAACAGGATTTCCACTATAATTCCACACACTACACTGATTCCGTAAAGTGTTGTGACGATCATCACATTCTTCTTCCAACTATGGTTCGTCTTAAAAAGCACGATCAGTCCGATTCCGGCACATGACAAAAGTCCGGCAAACATACTGCCGACATTTAAGACTCCCTCAAGATAAAATTTCGTAATTGTAATAGAAGCTGCACAGTTCGGAATCAGGCCGACAAGACCAGCCAGAAAAATTCCGGCAATTGGATAATGCGTCACCACGTTCATGACCTCTTCCATTCCAATCCACTCCACAACTGCATTTAACGCAAAAGAAATTACATATATAAATACCAGAATCTGTACCGAATGGATGAGTGCTGATTTTACAATACTTCCTTCTTCACAGTGACAGTGGTCATGCTCACAGATATCATGAATGTGCAGCCCTCTCTGGTATCCTTTGCCTAGCACCCGCACTCCGATATCAACCAGAATCCCTGCAACAATACCAACGATGATCTTTCCGATTAAAATTGCCATGATCTTACGGACATCCGCCTGCTCTGAGATCAGGATCGGAAGCATCTCATCTGATGTAGACAGAAAAACAGCGATCATCGTTCCAACTGTGATGACTCCGCCGGAATACAGATTTGCTGCTGCTGCCGAAAATCCGCACTGCGGAACAACGCCCAGGATCCCACCGATCACAGGTCCTTTTTTCCCTGCTCCAAGAAGCATCCGCACCGTCTTCTGACCGGCTTTATTCTCCAGATATTCCATCGCAAGGTATGTCAGAAAAAGGAAAGGTATCAGTTTCACAGTGTCAATTGTTGTATCTTTTAGTATATCTATAAACAGTTCCATCTTGTATCTCCCTTCTTGGTTTCACTATTCTAATCCGTTTTGTCATTTTACACTGTCGCTGACAAAAAAGCAAGTAGAATAAATTAGTGTGGCAAAGCAACAGAAATAATGTGCCTCGGCACATTCTCGCGCCGAGCGCGGTCGCTTGCGACATTCTTCATCTTCGTGCGAGTGCGCATCTCCGGCACGCAGTGCCTTTTATTTCATAGGAAGTTCCTTTGGAATTTCCTATGAAACAAAAAAGAATTATCCCCATCACGTTAAGGATAATTCTTTCTTGTTTTACATTATGCTTTTGACATCTATTTTACTTTCAGTGTTCTCATAGAGTTCAGGATTGCGATTACGGATACTCCTACATCGGCAAAGACGGCTTCCCACATATTGGCCATGCCGAGGGCTCCCAGGATGAGGACCAGAACTTTGACACCGAGGGCAAAGACGATATTCTGATGTACGATCTGGAGAGTTTTTCCTGCAATTCTCATAATGGAGGATATCTTAAGGATATTATCATCCATCAGAACAACATCTGCGGCTTCGATTGCAGCATCGGATCCCATGCTTCCCATTGCGATTCCGATATCAGCTCTGGAGAGTACCGGTGCATCATTGATACCATCACCAACAAAACCAAGCTTTTCTTTCTCACCGAGTTCTCCGAGAAGTGCTTCAACCTTATCTACCTTATCCCCCGGAAGGAGATCTGTGTAGACTTCATCGATTCCAAGGCTTTCTGCTACTGCTTCACCGACATCTTTTCTGTCACCGGTAAGCATAACTGTCTTTTTGACACCGCTTTGTTTGAGCTGCGCGATCGCACGTTTGGCTTCCGGTTTGACCGTATCAGAAATTACAATGGTCCCGAGGAATTCTTTTTCAGCCGCCAGATATACGACCGTACCAGGGACTGTGCATGACTCATATTCCACGCCTTTTTCTTCCATCAGCTTTGCATTTCCGGCATAGACAACTCTTCCGTCGATCTTTGCCTTGATTCCGTGTCCGGCGATTTCTTCAGCCTGTTCCACCCTGTCCATGGACAACTCACCAAGCTCCGCTTCTTCGTACGCTTTCTTGAGTGCTGCTGAGATTGGATGATCGGAATAGCCTTCCGCAAGGGCTGCCACTTCAAGAAGTCCTTCTTTTTCCCATCCGTTCGGAATAACTTCTGATACAACGAATTCACCTTTTGTCAGTGTACCAGTCTTATCAAATACAATCGTTTTCATCTCAGAGAGTGCTTCCAGATAATTGCTTCCCTTTACCAGAACGCCTTGTTTGGATGCTGCTCCGATTCCTCCAAAAAAACCAAGTGGAACAGAGATCACCAGTGCACATGGGCAGGAGATTACAAGGAAAATACATGCTCTCTGAATCCATTCTGCAAATCCACCGCCAAGAATGATTGGTGGAAGGAATGCAAGTACAACTGCCGCACAAACCACGATCGGCGTATAGTATTTTGCAAACTTTGTAATGAAGTTCTCTACATGTGCCTTTTTGCTGCTGGCATTTTCAACCAGTTCCAGAATCTTCGCAACTGTAGAATCATCAAACTCTTTCGTTGTGCGCACCTTAAGAAGTCCGCTTCCATTTACACAACCGCTGATAATCTCGGAACCTTCTGTTACTTCTCGCGGAACCGACTCTCCGGTCAGTGCAGAAGTATCTACAAAGGATGTTCCCGATACAACCACACCATCGAGAGGAACTCTCTCTCCTGCTTTGATGACGATCTCTGTACCAATCTCTACATCATCCGGATCAACCTGTTTGAGCTTTCCGTCTTCTTCAATATTCGCATATTCCGGACAGATATCCATCATTGCACTGATTGACTGGCGGGAACGGTTGACTGCATAACTCTGGAATAACTCCCCGATCTGATAGAACAACATAACCGCTACCGCTTCCGAATATTCCTTTACTCCAAGTGCACCAAACGTTGCTATACACATCAGAAAGTTCTCATCAAATACCTGACCATGACTGATATTGCGCACAGCCCGGTAAATGATGTCCCATCCCACGATCAGATAAGGTATCATAAATAACAAAAACTGCACCGGAATTTCGGACTGAAATTCCAGTTTTCCCATATGTTCCAGTACAAAAAGAGGAACATAAATAACTGCCGCTGCGATAATACGGTACAGCATTATTTTCTGTTTTTTCATCATAGAAGCCTCTCCCCTTTCATACCTTTTCCGGTTTTACAGCTGAATCTGGCAATCCGGCTCTACCTTCTTGCATACATCAACGACTTCCTGCATGATCTCATCAAATCTTGCATCATCTGCATCAATCGTAAGCTTCTGCATCATAAAACTTACCGTTGCATCATTTACACCATCAATTTTTTTGATTGCATCTTCCATTTTTGCTGCACAGTTTGCGCAATCAAGGTCTACCATTTTAAATTTTTTCTTCATCTTTCTTTCCTCCTGAAAAATTTTCTCTCACTGAACATATGAGCAACTGTTCATATGTTCATAATAACTCTGTAATAGAAATCCGTCAAGCAGTTTAGATAACATTTTTTATTTTCTACAATTTCAAAAGAATATACCTCTCCAGAACGTATTCCCTTTTATTTATCAGAACGCTCTATCAGAATTTTCTGACAGAAAAACAAAAAGAAGAACCCGGAATATCCCAGATTCTTCTCAAATTTATATTTTGTTCTTTACTTTTCAAGCAGCTCCAAAATAGGATGCGACATCAGGAACAGATAATACTCCATCGCTTCATCCGCCGACAGATGAATATCCCGGCTGGTCAGCCAGTATTTGAGTCCGGTTACAACGGTAATCGTATGGAACTCCAGAAAAATCTTTTTGTCTTTTATTCCCTGAAGCTTCTCAAGCTTGATCTTATGTCTGCCCACCATCTCTTCGATCAGCTGACGGATCTTCTTTTCAAGAATTTCCTCAAACCCATTCTGACCGGTCGCTTCAAATGCTTTCTGATAATAAATCCGGTCTTTCTCCATCTTTCGGAACAACAGATAAATGGCTTCTCTTTCCATCCCGTCTTCGGTCATCTCACGGATATGCTGAAAAACCTCCGTCTCCAGAAGCCATTCCATCACTTCATACTTATCCTGAAAGTAATTATAAAAAGTCGGTCTAATGACTCCCGCCTGATCTGTGATCATTTTAATCGTTATCTTATCAAAAGATCCTTTTATCAGTAGTTCCTTAAAGCTTTCCGCAAGCAGGATTTTTGTTAATTCTCTTTTTCTTTCCATGTGTTGTCCTCTTTTTCCTGCCCATTTCTCTTGACGAATATTCTATCACAAACAAAACACTTTTTCAAACCGCTTTTTTTCTGTTTTTTTACTGCTTTTCCACGCGTTTTTTGTAATTTGTGTAACCCTTCTGCTGATGCGGATGCTCTTTCCATAGTTGATCTGCCGTTTTTTTCCACTCACAGGCATAAGCTTTGCACTTACTGCACAAATGTTCCGCACTTTCCGGTGACTGCAGATCGGTCGATTTTGCACCGGTCTCTTTGATCATTTCCTGAAGAATCTCCGGATTTTCAAGCATCGGGCAAGGACGCAAATGATTGCTATTAAAAGGCTGCCGGTCTCTGTATGCCATAAAGAGTGGCTGTTTCAGAGCTTCCAGCAGAGTGACTTCCCGAATATTTGCAGAAGAGTAGTGAATAAATACACATGGTTCTACATCTCCATTCGCATTGATATGGCAGTAGTTTCTTCCACCTGCGATACAGCCTCCGACAAATTCTCCGTCATTCTGGAAATCCATTGCATAAATCGGCTTTCCACCTGTTGCACCGCGGATTTCTCTTACCCGGTGATACATATATTCTCTCTGTTCCTTTGTCGGGAGCAGATCCGGTGCTGCATCATTTCCAACCGGCATATAATGGAAATACCAGGTGAAACGACATCCCTTTCCGATGATCATATCCAGGAATTCATCCGATGTAACCGTTTCAATGTTCTTTCTGGTATAACAGATTGACGTACCGAAGATCAGTCCATATTTCTTTAACCGATCCATAGCTGCCATAACCTTGTCGAATACACCCTCTCCACGGCGCATGTCATTGACCTCTTCAAATCCTTCCAGACTAATTGAAAGGGACAGGTTGCCGACTCTTCTCATCTCTTCGCAAAATTCATCATCCACCAGTGTTCCATTTGTAAATGCATGGAATTCGCAGTCATAATGCTTTTCACAAAGTCTGATAATATCTTTTTTTCTTACTAACGGTTCCCCGCCTGTATACATATAGAAATAAATCCCCAGTTCTTTTCCCTGCGTAATGATGCTGTCCATCTCTTCATATGTAAGATTCAGTTTATGCCCATATTCTGCCGCCCAGCATCCGGTACAATGAAGATTACATGCACTTGTCGGATCCATCAGGATCAGCCACGGAATATTGCACTGATGTACCTCTCTCATACTGCGGATTGTCTTCGTTCCATGGAACGCCGCTTCAAATCCAAGGTTTAATGCTGTCTGTTTAATAACATGCGGGTCAATTTCATCTAATGCACGATTCACATAACTCATCCACTTCGAATCCGGATCCTGTATCATCTTTCTTGCGCCTTCATAGGAGCTCTTCTGGAAATTGTCTCCCATGAAACGCTCGGTCAGATCAACAAGATCAAGCAGACCTTTTTCTCTGTCTTTATCCATTTTTCGCATTGCCAAATCAATTGCTCCGCCAAATGCTGCCCTTGCTGCTTTATGTGTCAATTCGCCCATACTCTTTTCCTCCTGCTACTACAATATATTTATGGTTAATATCCCTTACAGCCAGTAAGGAATTATCCATCTTGTTGCTTAAGCTGTTAGAATGAGTGGAGCAATAGGTCTGGCCTCCTTCTCTCAGGACTTTACGTCCGTAAAATAGTCAGCCAACCAGCCACTCTTTCGCAGCATTCGTTTTATGCAGGTTGAACCTTGATACGTTCGTGTGAAACACCCAGTAGATTGAATAGGCAATGAGAAAACTGGTATTGACCATTACTAATACATTACAAAGGAGTATCTGTTATGAACGCTGTTGGTATTGATGTTTCCAAAGGAAAAAGCACTGTCACTATCCGAAAACCAGGAGATGTGGTTCTTATGTCCCCCTGCGATATCCCTCACACCCAGTCTGCCATAAACGACCTGATCAAACAGATCAAAAGCCTTGAAGGCGAAACCAAAGTCTGCATGGAGCATACCGGCAGATACTATGAACCGGTTGCCACATGGCTTTCTGATGCCGGTATCTTTGTCAGTGCCGTAAATCCTATCCTGATCAGAGATTTCGGTGATGATTCCCTCCGCACACCCAAGACAGATAAGGCAGATTCTAAAAAAATCGCACGTTATACTCTTGACCGTTGGGCTAAACTGAAGCAATATGGAATCATGGATAAAACACGTAACCAACTAAAAACTATGAACCGACAATTTGGATTCTATATGGCTCAGAAAACTGCAATGAAAAACAATCTCATTGCGCTGATCGACCAGACTTATCCGGGAGCCAATGATTTCTTTGACAGTCCTGCCCGCAATGACGGCAGCCAAAAATGGGTAGATTTCATTCATACCTACTGGCATGTCGATTGCGTCCGCTCCAAGTCATTAAATGCCTTTACGGAGCATTACCAGAATTGGTGCAAACGTAAAAACTATAACTTCAGTGCAGAGAAAGCAGCGAAAATTTATCAAATTTCCTCTGACCTGATTGCCGTATTTCCAAAGAATGACATCACAAAAATGTTGATATGGCAGGCAGTAGCATTACTAAACACTGCTTCGAAAACAGTAGAATCGCTCCGTTCAAAAATGAATGAGCTTGCATCCACGCTTCCGGAATATCCGGTTGTTATGGATATGAACGGTGTAGGGGCAACCCTTGGTCCGCAGCTTATCGCTGAGATTGGGGATGTTTCCCGTTTTACACACCGGGAAGCCCTTACTGCTTTTGCAGGTGTTGATCCCGGTAAAAATGATTCTGGAAAGCACATACAGAACAGTGTGCGAACCTCTAAAAAGGGGTCTCCCTACCTGCGTAAAACTCTTTTTCAGATCATGGACAGTCTTATCAAACGATCTCCAGTGGATGATCCTGTTTATGCCTTTATGGATAAAAAACGATCCGAAGGCAAACCTTATTATGTTTATATGACTGCCGGGGCAAACAAATTTCTCCGGATTTATTACGGTCGGGTAAGAGAATATCTATCCAACTTGTCGAATAATGAAACTATTTAATATCACTTTTTAACTTCTACCAGACTAGCGCATCGCGGTGGTCTTATTTTCGTGTCTTACGTTCAACCTGTATAAATTTTCAAAGTTCATTAATTTCTGCTTGACTTTTTATTTGCAGACTATTTTAAAATAAAAAATGCGTAACCACCATATCTGCCCCGGCGATCAGGAATAATATCCCACCGATCCAGTAAGCTTTGCAGTTATATTCACAGCCCAATCTATATCCGACCTCCACACCAAGAAAGCACTGAATGATCGTAACCGGAAGCAATACCATTCCCTGTTCCAGGATCTCCACACTCCAGAATCCGATACCCATTCCGGCAAAATACGCATCTACGCTGGTAAGTACTGCCAGTTTTCTAAGCCGTTTCCAGTTTATTTCATCGTTTCTCCGCTCAAAGATCTGCTTATTATTTCTTGATTTACAGATCATATAAATGCCAAGTCCGATAAATATCAGCACCGACAAAAGCTCCCATCCACTTGCTGCTGTTGAAATCGTCTCATTCATTTTTCTGTCCGGCTTCAGAATATCTGCAACAACATTTCCCAGGATCAGTGCAAAGAGCTGCATTCCTCCAAAAATCAGACTGGATAAAAGTGTGTCTTTTCCATGCTTCCTCGAAAATCCTGCTCCAACACAGATATGTACAACAAATACATCAAATGAAAGCCCGATTGAAATTAAAAGGATTTCAATAATACCCATAGATTCGCCTCCTCCTGCTGGCTGTTACATATATATTATGTAATCCCTTACTAAATAATAAATCTTCAGATTATCGGTTCTGTTTATTTTTTAACGACATTTTTCCACATTTGTCGCATATCTGTTTATTTTTTCAACAGATTATTCTTCCGGAATCTTTTTTATACAATAGAAAGCTCCATTTTCTGTTAAAAATAAAAAATTCCCGCAAAGGTAGATCTTCTACCTCTGCAGGAACTTTGCTTCTTTATTATCTTAGTGATGGAATAAACGGATTCCGGTAAATGCCATCGCCATGTTGTATTTGTTGCAGGTATCGATTACATTGTCATCACGGATTGATCCACCCGGTTCTGCAATATATGTAACACCGCTCTTATGTGCACGTTCGATGTTATCTCCAAACGGAAAGAATGCGTCTGATCCAAGTGCCACACCCGTCAGCTTATCAAGCCATGCTCTCTTTTCTTCTCTGGTAAATACTTCCGGTTTTTCAGTGAAAATATTTTCCCAGGTTCCGTCAGCCAGTACGTCCATATATTCTTCACCAATATACAGATCAATTGCATTATCTCGGTCTGCACGCTTGATTCCTTCTTTAAATGGAAGAGCAAGTACTTTCGGGCATTGTCTCAGCCACCAGTTATCTGCCTTCTGTCCTGCAAGACGGGTACAGTGGATACGGGACTGCTGTCCGGCTCCGATTCCGATTGCCTGTCCGTCTTTTACATAGCATACAGAATTTGACTGTGTATATTTTAAAGTAATCATGGAAATTGCAAGATCTCTCTTTGCGTGATCCGGAATTTCTTTGTTCTCAGTCACTATATTTGAGAAGAAATCATCATCGATCTTCAGTTCATTTCTTCCCTGCTCAAAGGTAATACCAAATACATCCTTGTGTTCTGTAGGTGCCGGAACATAATTCGGATCGATCTGGATCACATTGTAATTACCTTTCTTTTTCTGTGCAAGAATCTCCAGTGCTTCCGGTTCATATCCAGGTGCGATCACTCCATCCGACACTTCTCTCTTGATCAGTCTTGCCGTATCAACATCGCAGACATCAGAAAGCGCAATAAAATCACCGAATGAAGACATACGGTCTGCGCCTCTTGCACGTGCATAAGCACTTGCAAGCGGAGAAAGTTCTCCAAGGTCATCTACCCAGTAAATTTTTGCAAGAGTTTCATCCAGTGGCAGTCCGACTGCAGCACCTGCCGGTGACACATGCTTAAAGGAAGTTGCTGCCGGAAGTCCGGTTGCTTTTTTTAATTCCGATACCAGCTGCCATCCGTTAAATGCATCCAGAAAGTTGATATATCCCGGACGGCCCATCAGAACTTTGATCGGGAGATCACTTCCGTCTTTCATATAGATACGTGACGGCTTCTGATTTGGGTTACATCCATATTTGAGTTCTAATTCATTCATGATTCCTGCTCCTTCTTCACCTTTGTATACTATTTATTCTTATTGATGATCTTGCTTTCGTATGTTCCTGTCTCAATATCAATATATCTTACAAACAGAGATACTTTATTATCTGCATTCAGACTGTTCCAGAGTGTATCTGCAAATGTGTCCATATCATCCGGAATTGCAACAAGCTTTGGTTCTCCTTCAAAACTCGGAAGCGGATTTCCATCACACTTGTATGTGTGGATAAAATGTCCTTCTCCGGCTACCGGATTCTCATATGCAAAGGTGTAACGGTTGCATGCATCCGGATTTCCGTTATTGCTCTTCAAAATGGACATTGCATAGTTATATTTTCCGTTCTCAATGTGCATGATACCGGAAATACGTGGTGTGTAGTTTGGTCCATCCGGTTCAAATTCACGGCTTCGAAGGGACTGTTCAAACGTCATCTGTCTGTCCATACCTTCATAAATTGTATCAGTCTGATCTCCGTTTGTAACGATCGTCTTATTGCCGAGTACACGCACCGGTGCGTAGATAATTAAGCTTGGGTCTGTCAGCTTTGACTCGTCAAATGCCTGTGTGCGGATTCCTTCTCCCTCTTCTACAAAGACACGATTACGGCTGTTCTCACTTCTTCCCATGATAAAATAAGCTGTTACCGCTTTGCTTCCGTCGGCAGACTTTCCGATGATGATCCCTCTTCCGGGATAAGAATTGCTCTGCAGTTCTTTTTCAATAGATAACATTTCCATGCTTCAATCTCCTTTTATAACTTGTACTTATGTTTGCACATTCATTTATCACTATTTATTATAACTCATAATACCACTATATTTCCAGTCTTTCTGTAAATTTTTTTCAAGTTCTTTTAAAACATCATTTTCAAGACCACTGTTCCATGGTAAAATGTTAGTAAAATAACAATTCAAATTTGGGGATTATTTACAAAAGAGAGGTTTTACTTCATGAGTAGAAACAGAAAAATGGATTTTGCAGCCGGGATACAGGACGGCATTCCCATCTGTCTCGGTTATATTGCGGTATCATTTACCTTTGGTATCATGGCAAAAAATGCAGGACTTTCCACTTGGGAAGCTGTTCTGATTTCCCTTACAAACCTGACCAGCGCCGGGCAATTTGCTGGTCTGTCACTGATTACGGCATCCGCATCCTATTTTGAAATGGCATTCACCCAGCTCATCATCAATCTCAGATATTCGCTGATGTCCTGTGCCCTTTCACAGAAAATTGATAACCACTATCCTTTTTTCCACCGTTTTCTTATCGCATACGGTGTAACGGATGAAGTCTTCGGCGTATCCGTATCCCGCCCCGGAAGGATTACTCCATGGTATTCTTACGGTGTGATGGCACTTGCCGCACCTGGCTGGACACTTGGCACTTTCCTCGGAGTAGTATCAGGAAATATCCTGCCTGACCGAATCGTCAGCGCACTGAGCGTTGCATTATATGGAATGTTTATCGCAATCATTATTCCTCCGGCACGTGATAACAAGATCATCGGAACCATTGTCGTGATTTCCATGGCAGCAAGCTTCCTTTTCACAAAAGCTCCTGTGCTATGCCAGATTTCTTCTGGCTTCCGAATCATTATCCTTACGATTCTGATTGCCGGAATCGCAGCGTATTTCTTCCCTGTAAAAGAAGAAACAAATCCAGAAGATAAGGAGGATTCTTCCGTTGAAGCATAATCTATATATGTATATCTTTGTCATGGCAGCCGTCACCTATCTGATCCGTATGCTGCCACTGACGCTGATCAGGAAAGAGATCAAAAATACTTTTATAAAATCTTTTTTATATTATGTACCTTATGTAACTCTGGCTGTTATGACCTTTCCGGCCATTCTGACAGCCACCGCCAATATCTGGTCTGCCGCCATTGGTTTTGCAATCGCACTGATCCTTGCATGGAACAGAAAAAGTCTGATCTGTGTTTCCCTGTTTTCATGTGCCGGCGTATTCCTGGTTGAATTATTAACCGGACTGTAGACTGTAAGAGAGATGATCTGAATAAAGGAGGCTTTCTTATGTGGACCAAAAGTTTTTCACGTTATACCCGCATTTTGCTGGTCAGTGCTGCTGTTATCATTGGCGCCCAGATCAGCATCTCACTTTTCGAAAGCGATTTTCGTGTTTCCATCGGAATTTTTGGCATTTTCATGTCTCTGATCCTTTTTGGAAAATATCCGATTCTTCCGGTTACGGTGATAAGTGCCCTCTGTGTTTTCTTTTCCCGTACGCTGATGCACTGGCTTCGCTTTGGCAGCTGGAATCCACAGAGCTATTTTCCGGAAATGTTTTTCTATCTGGTCTACGGAATCCTTTTTTTTCACTACTGCCGTAAAAATGACTATGAACTTTCGATGTATTCTCTGCCCTGGATGTTTCTTTTTGACTATCTGGCAAATATAACAGAACTGCTGACCCGTATGGATATAGACGCTTTTTCTTTTCAGTCCCAGGCAGGTGTCCTTCTGGTTGCGCTTCTGCGTACTGCACTTGCGGGTCTTTTCCTGTTCTGTCTCAGCCATTACAAGTTCAGTCTCCTGAGTGCTGAACATGCACGGAGATACCAGAACCTTCTTCTTTTGATTTCTGAGCTTAACGGCGAAGTTGTTCTGATGCAGAAAGGTACACGTATGATAGAGGACACCATGAGCACCGCATACCGGCTTTACCACGATATGAGTGAACGGAATATAGACGAATCCCTCACCCGCACCGCACTTCAGATTGCA
The DNA here is from genome assembly GCF_025149785.1 of Coprococcus comes ATCC 27758. Taxonomy (GTDB): domain Bacteria; phylum Bacillota; class Clostridia; order Lachnospirales; family Lachnospiraceae; genus Allocoprococcus; species Allocoprococcus comes. The sequence continues at coordinate 2,477,889 of NZ_CP102277.1, forward strand.
CGTGATGTCCACGAGATCAAAAAAGACTACAATCTAATCGTAAGAGGACTTTCCTCTTCAATGGAATTAAATTCTGAAAATGATGGAATGAGCCTGGATGATATCCTCACCATTCTGAAAAGCAGCCTGGATGCATCCCTTCCAAAAGGGAAACGACTTTTTTTTAATATACAACTGGAGGAAAATCTATATACACAGAACCATTATCTTCTGCTCTCAATCTTCCGCAATCTTTTCAACAATGCGATTGAAGCAGCAGACGGAAATTCGGTCGAGCTTTCTGTCCGTCAATCCTCCACGGATTCTTCTTATGTTATTGAAGTTGAAGATCATGGACCCGGAATTGATCCTGAGGATATGGAACAAATTTTTGAACCGGGTTTTTCCACAAAGATCAATTACGAAACCGGCGAGGTCAATCGGGGACTTGGACTTAGCCTGGTAAAGGATTTTATCGAACTCCGTCTGGGCGGAACCATCCAGGTAGCTTCCGTTCCCGGAAAAACAGTTTTCACACTTACTATACCAAAAGAGAAATGGAGCGGTTTATAAATGAAATTCTATCTCATTGATGATGATAAAAATGTACTGCATATATTAAAACGTATTATACGGGACCGGGGACTTGGAGAGATTGCCGGAACTGCCGAAAACGGTGTGGATGCACTCACGGATCTTACTCTTATAAATCCAGACATCGTAATTGTTGATCTTCTGATGCCGGAAATAGACGGAATCACTTTCGTGAAACGCGCCCGCTCTTATGCACCGAATCTTACTTTTATTATGCTTTCCCAGGTTGCATCCAAAGATATGATCGCAGATGCCTATTCTGCAGGCATTGAATTTTATATTCATAAGCCGATCAACAGTATCGAAGTAGAATCCATACTCCGGAAGGTCAGTGAATCCCTGACTGCCCGCCGGACATTGCAGCAGGTACAGACGATTTTCCAGACCCAGCAGAATTTTGTACAGCCACAGGGATTTATAAATGATACAGTTGAAAAACCTTATATTATCCGGTTAAAAGGAATTCTCCAAAAGCTTGGCATCACCGGTGAACGTGGCAGCAAGGATATCATTTCCCTTGTCGATTATCTGATCCAACATAACCAGAAAGTTGATAATGTCACTTTATGCGAACTTTGCAGCCGGTTCAGCGACAATCCAAAATCCATGGAACAAAGGATCCGTCGGACAGCCAACATGGGAATGGTCAACCTTGCCAACCTTGGTCTTGAAGATTACGCCAATGACACGTTTACAACCTACTCCAACTCCCTGTATAACTTTGAACAGGTCCGAAGGGAAATGGATTTCATCCGTGGAAAAAGTGTACGGCACGGCAATGTGAAAATTAAAAATTTCCTGAATGCACTGATTCAGGAATGCACCGAGAGAGCCTGATTTTCAGGTTCTCTCCTGCTTCTTATTTCATCTCTTTATATATTTTCTCTATAATTCATTATCACTTATAGTTATCGTCATTATATACAATAAATCTATCCCGTATTTGTAGTTTTTTCCAAAAATAAATTTCATTTTGATACTTTTTGTATCTTTTTGTAACTTCCATTTTATTATGTTATCACGATAACTGATGCGAATAAGTATAAATTTTAAGGAGGATGTCATATGTTAACAATCGTAAAAGGTATTGGTTTACTGCTTCTCACTTTAGCCTGTTTCTCTGTATTCAGCCTGAAGTTTCCAAAAGGATCAGAAGCAATGTCCGGAATGGCTAATGCAGCCGTTGCTTCGTTCCTGGTAGAAGCTGTTCATCATTACATCACAGGTGATTTATTAGGAATTGCATTTTTCTCAGAACTCGGAACCGTATCCGGCAGCTTCGGGGGAATCGCTGCAGCTACTTTAGTTCCGATCAGTATGGGATGTAATCCGGTACTTGCAGTCGTTGCAGGTGTCGCAGTCGGAGGATACGGAATCCTTCCTGGTTTTGTAGCAGGTTATATTGTAGGTTTTGTAGCTCCGTTCCTGGAAAAGAAACTTCCAGAAGGTCTGAATCTGATCGTTGGTGCTCTTGCAATCGCACCGCTTGCAAGAATTATTGCCATCGCAGTTGATCCGGTCGTTAATTCAACACTGCTCAACATCGGACGTATGATTTCTGCAGCTGCTGAACAGTCTCCACTTATCATGGGATTCCTGCTCGGTGGTATTATGAAGATGATCTGCACCTCACCACTTAGTTCTATGGCTCTGACTGCTATGCTCGGACTTGATGGACTTGCAATGGGTATTGCAGCAATTGCATGTGTTGGTGGTTCTTTCACAAATGGTATCATTTTCGACCGTTTAAAACTTGGCGAGCGCAGTAATGTTATGGCGGTAATGCTTGAACCTCTTACACAGGCCGATATTATTACACAGAATCCGATTCCGATTTACGGATCAAACTTCTTTGGTGGCGGACTTGCCGGACTCGCAGCAGCTATGCTCGGCATTATCAATAACGCCCCTGGAACAGCATCTCCGATTCCTGGACTTTTAGCTCCATTCGGATTTAACCCACCACTTAAGGTTGTAGCTGCAATCGTACTTGCTGCGATCGGCGGATCTTTAGCTGGATTTGTTGGTTCTATCGTGTTTAAAGGTTTTGCAAAAACACCTGCAGATATCAAAGCATCTGAAAAAGCTACTGAAACAATTGTTCCGGAAGTTGCTATCGCTGCTGAATAATCAAAATGACTATTTCAAACTGCTTGTTTATATAGCCCTTAAAGAAGAAAAAGACTCGAAAACTTTTGTTTCCGGGTCTTTTTCAATTTACGGGAAATTATATTTCTCACTCCAGTGTTTCTTCTATATCTGCATTGATTCCTCTGTGTTCAACCGAAGTTGAAAATACGATCAGTGTCTTTGTTCTTCCAAATCGCTGCAATTCTCCAATAAATTTATCCAGCTCTGTTGTGCTTGGAAACAGTACTTCCAACACCATAGAATATTCTCCGGTCACACAGTTGCATTCGATCACATTTGAACACTTTCTCACAAACGGATAAAACACATTTTTTTCCTCCGGCGAAACCTCCAGATTGATCAGTGCCTTGATATGATATCCAAGTGCTTCCGGATTCACCTGTGCCTGATAACCGAGAATATATCCTTCTTTTTCCATCTTTTCAATCCGCGCTGATACAGCCGGTGTAGACAGATACACCTTCTCTGCAATCTCTTTCAATGGACATTTGGCATTTCTCTGTAAAATATTCAAAATTGTACGATCCACTGCATCCAGTTCATGATTTTTCATCTGCACTACCTCTTTCTGACATCCCATTTATACTTTTGACCCCTTTGATACCAGATTGCTACGTGCTTTGCACTCCTGCAAGTCAAAAAAAAAGATACTCTCTGCGTTCTTCTCCGCAGTAAAGTACCTCTTTGTACAAATATTTTCACTCTTTAAATATGTTAAAAATAATAGCATTCCTTTTTCTTCCTGTCAATAAAAAGACATTTATTTTTTCCTATTTTTCCTATTTTGATTTGACATTTGTCCTACCACGTGATATTCTGAAATTGTGTTTTAGATAAGATTTAGATTTCACATATTTTTGTAAATCATTAACATCTGTCTGATGACTTACAAAAATATGTGATTTTTATTTTTATCGGCATCATCAATTTTTTAGGAGGTACTACTAATGAACAAGGGTACAGTTAAGTGGTTCAACGCACAGAAAGGCTACGGATTCATCACAAACGAAAGCACTGGAGAAGATGTATTCGTACATTTTTCAGGAATCGCGGGAGAAGGATACAAATCTCTTGAAGAAGGACAGAACGTTACTTTCGATATCACAGAAGGAAACCGCGGACTTCAGGCTGTTAATGTAACAGTTGCGTAATCGCTGCAAAAGATGCTAGAGTAAAAAACCCGGCTTGTGTATTACTCCACAGCCGGGTTTTCTATGTTATAAATATGCTTTGCCGGAATTACCCAAGCAGTTCTCTATATATTCGCATTACATTCTTACAGAAGATTTTCTCGATCTCGCTCTCTGTAAATCCATTCTTTTTAAATACATCTTCCAGCTTTGTCATATCTGCAGGGGATGCGATCTCCAGTTCTCCATTCATACCATCAAAGTCTGAACCAAGTCCTAAAGCCTCTATTCCCGCCATATCACAGATATATTTTGCATGTGCCACAATATCCTCCGCTCTGCTCACAACCGTCTCTCCGTCTTTCCAGTCGCGCAAGAAATATGCATAATAATTCAGCCCGATCACACCGCCTCTTTCCCCGATCGCTTTCAGAAGTTCATCATTCAGGTTTCTCGGATGACTGCACAAATGTCTCGCGTTGGAATGGCTCGCTACAAAAGGCTTCTTTGTGAACTTTAATACATCCCGGATTCCTGCATCGTTTAAATGTGCCACATCAATGATCATTCCCAGGTTCTCCATCTCTTCCAGAAACTCAATCCCACGCGCTGTAAGCCCATATCCGGCTTCTGAAAAGGCTTTTCCGGCAAATTCTCCGCCAGTCGCTTTTGCCGGATATCCAAGCTGATTCGGATAGTTCCAGGTCAGAGTCATCATCCTTGCCCCCATCCGGTAAAAGTCTCTTAAAAGGGCAGGATCGCCCTCACAGATTTCTCCTTCTTCCAATGTCAGCAACGCTGACATCCTTCCATTCTTCCGGTTTTCTTCAATCTCTTCATACTTCGTGACCGGCCGGATCCAGTCTCTATTTTTCTCCATTTCCCGATAAAATACATCCGCCATTTTCATTGCATAGCGGAATGGACTTCCTGCAAGCATCGGATCCTCCAGATCCAGAAAAATGGCAAAATTCTGAATCAGATAATCCCCCTTTTTCATCCGTTCAAGATCCACATTTAAATTATTTTTACGAAGTGAAATCTCTTTTCCCTGTTCCTTTCCTCTCTGAATCGCTAAAATTGTATCACAATGCATATCTGCTACTTTCATTTTCTATTCCCCCATCTTTTTTCTTTCTTATAATATCTACCGTATGTGATCCTGCACCAACCAGTTCCGGGCGTTCACACGTAGTCAGATGATAGTCAATAAACGTCTGGAAGGTCTTTTCATCCATCGTATTTAACACCTGACGCATATAATCGGATGGTCCATCCGCCGAAATAATCTGGATCCGTTCCATTCCTGCTGCTTCATTGTAGCTGTCAATATCCTCCAGACGCACATAATCATACAAATCTTCCGGTGAAGGACATACCCGGTAATTCGCATCCAGTTTGCCATTTTCCAGGCATTCCTGTATATGATTCTCCCGGAATCCATACACCAGAACACTGTACTCATTCATTGTATAAGCCACCAGGATCGTGCCCTCATCTTTCAGGACACGCTTTGCCTCCATCAGCGCCTTTACCTTATCTTCCTTTGTATAAAGGTGATACATCGGTCCGAACAAGATGATCAGGTCAAATTCCTTATCCGGAAAACGTGACAGCTTCAGCGCATTTCCCTGATATGCTTTCACAGAGCTGTTCTTCTTTTTCAGAATTCCCAGATTGTATTTTACCAACTCTACCGCCGTCACATCGTACCCTTCTTCGGCAAGCGCAACACTGTAGCGCCCGGTTCCGGCTCCTACATCCAGAATCTTTACCTGTCCATGCTCCCGCTTAGGAAGATATTTGTGAATGTACTTCATTGAGGTGATAAATTCTACCTGTCCGTGGCGGCTCTTAAGCCGTTTCTCTTCGTTGAATTTGTTATAATATTTTTCAAGCTCTGTCATCATAAATCTATTGTATCCTTTATTTTTATTCTAGCGCTGCCGCTCTCCGGAATAAAATAATTCCGATCACGAACAAGACAGCGATCATCCCCACACCAATATTGATATTGCCGGTAAGCTGCGAGATCAGGCTCACGATCGTTGTTCCCATAAAGGACGCGCCTTTTCCGCAAATATCCATTAAGCCGAAAAATTCACCTGACTGGTTCGCCGGTATAATTTTCGTAAAGTAAGATCTTGAAAGCGCCTGCACACCTCCCTGGAACATGCCTACCCAGACAGCAAGAACCCAGAACTGCCACTGGTAATGCAGAAAAATCGCAAAAATTGCCACTCCAAGGTATGCCACGATACATACTGTGATCAGATTTTCTGCAGAATATTTCTTCGCAAGTCTTCCGAAAATAATCGCAAATGGGAAAGCTACGATCTGCGTAAGCAACAATGCAAGAAGAAGTCCTGTACTGCTAAGTCCAAGTGCTGATCCATATGCAGTTGCCATATCAATAATCGTATAAACCCCGTCAATATAAAAGAAAAACGCCAGAAGAAACAGAAAAACCTTCTTCTCCTTCTTTACATTTTTCAGAGTAATGCCGATTCTTTTGAAGCTTTCTGAAAAAGCATGCTGCTTCTTTTCTACATAATACTTCTGGTGATAAGTTCTCAGAAGTGGTAATGTCATAATTACCCACCATACCGTGATGATCACAAAGGAAACCATCATTGCTATCTCCATTGTAATCCCAATCTTCCCTGCATTTAACACAACCAGAAGACAGATTACAAACGGTACACAGCTTCCGATATATCCCCACGCATAGCCCTGGGAAGAGACTTCATCCATCCGGTCTTCCAATGTCACATCGACAAGCATGGAATCATAAAATACCAGCGTTACGGAATATCCGACCTTTGCAATGACAAAAACTACCAGAAAGGCCAGCCAGTACTTTGCAAATCCCAATGCGACTGAAGCAATTGCCCCGATTCCAAGTGCAATTGTAAAAACTGGTTTTTTATAGCCTTTTGTATCTGCAACGGTTCCAAATACCGGTCCTGCAAGTGCTGTAAGTAAGGTTGCAATGGATACTGCATATCCCCAGTATGCCAGATACTGTACATCCGAAAGTCCCTGCTTTCCTGCGATATAGTTGAAATAAATCGGTAAAATGGTTGCTGCCAGAAGTGTAAATGCAGAATTTCCGACATCATAAAGTATCCAGTTTTTCTCCTGTTTTGTCAATTTTATTTTCATTTAACGTATCCTCCTCGCCCGGAAACTGAGAACCAAATGTATAGGCATATACAGAATCTAATGTGGCGTTTCCTTCCAGAAACGGTTTATATTCGCAGATCAGTTTGTCTGCCAGTGGAACTGCTTTTTCATAAAGATGAAGCAGTTTTCTTATCTGTTCCCTGCAGGATTCATTCTCATGATACTTGATAATAAACCCATGAAAATCATAATAAAGCCCTGCCACTTTAAGTGCTGCATAAAGTGCCATCCGCTTTATTTTAGATGGACAGACAAGAATCCTGTCATAAAATACCATTCCATTCAGTGCTTTTTTGACTTCCTTTGCTGTAATTCCGCGATAAAAATCTTTTATAATTATCGCATTTTTCATAGAAGGAACAATATGTCCGGTCAGTCTCCTGCTCACTGGATTTTCTCCGTTCATAATCATCAGCTTACGATCCAGCTCGCCCTCCACTGCAATATGTGCAAGACCAGTCTCTTTTACTGCCTGTTCCACGTAACCATGACAGATTTCATCCAACGCGAAGTGGCAGAGCACTCCATATACATAAGCCAGATGCTTCTCATACTGGTCGTGTGTATGTAAAGCCTTCGCTGCATGAGCGAAGAACTTTGCCCCGCTCTCGTTATGTATACGCTTTCCCAACTGATTGACCTTGTTCTTGCCAAGCGGTCTGTAATAAAAAAGAATATCTGGTCCATGAAGTCCAATATTAAAAAGCTCCGGATATTTATCAATAACTTTTCTCTCATATCCGCTTAATCTGCCCCTGATCTGCTGTCCAAAAATGTAATGTGCATAAGTTGACGGCATATTATCCCATCCTTCCTCTTCTGAAACATATTTTATGATGATGTCGGGGCAAAAGGTCAGAAAGCCGATGCAGGCTTGCTTGCAAGAGGATTTTTGACCTCTTGACCCTGGTATCATTATTTTATTATAGACGTTGCGCTTTGCAGGCTCTATCTTACTTCTGTAAAGCTTATATAACGGCTTTGTAAAAAAGAATGTGCCTTGGCACATCTTCGCGCCGAGCGCAGTCGCTTGCGACATTCTTCATCTTCGTGCGAGTGCGCATCTCCGGCACGTAGTGCCTTTTATTTCATAGGAAGTTCCTTCGGAATTTCCTATAAAATAAAAAGTAATGACTAAAATGATACGTTCTAAATAAATAGTAACACAAAAAGACCTTTCAGGATAGTCCCGAAAGGTCTTCTGCACGACACTTTTAAAATACTTTTATCGTCCACTTGCTCATATCCCACACCTCATTTACCACATCCTGATAGAATTCCGGCTCATGGCAAATCAGAAGAATACTTCCTTTGTATTCCTGAAGCGCTTTTTTCAGAGAATCCTTTGCATCCACGTCTAGATGATTGGTCGGCTCATCCAGGATCAGCAGATTCGTGTCCTTGTTGACCAGCTTACAGAGTCTTACCTTTGCCTGTTCACCACCACTCAGTACCCTTACCTGGCTCTCAATATGCTTCGTAGTGAGTCCGCATTTTGCAAGGGCAGAACGCACCTCATACTGGGTAAATGACGGAAATTCCTGCCACAGCTCTTCAATACAGGTGGTCTTGTTTTCTCCTTTAACTTCCTGTTCAAAATAGCCGATCTGAAGATTTTCCCCAAGCTCACACTCGCCGGAAATTGCCGGGATCAGACCAAGTACACTCTTCAAAAATGTAGTCTTTCCGATACCATTTGTTCCGACAATCGCAATCTTGTGTCCTCTTTCCATCTGGAAATTCAGCGGCTTGGAAAGTGGTTCATCATAACCGATTACAAGATCCTTTGTTTCGAATAACATTTTCCCCGGAGTCCGTCCGTAACGGAACTTAAATTCCGGTTTCGGCTTTTCCGCTGCCAGCTCAATTACATCCATTTTATCCAGCTTTTTCTGTCTGGACATCGCCATATTTCTTGTAGAAACACGGGCTTTATTTCTTGCCACAAAATCCTTCAGTTCACTGATTTCCTGCTGCTGTCTGCGGTATGCTGCCTCAAGCTGTGCTTTCTTAACTGCATAGACCTCCTGAAAATGATCATAGTCTCCCACATAACGATTCAGTTCCTGGTTCTCCATATGATAGATGATATTTACCACTTCATTCAGGAACGGAATATCATGGGAAATCAGAATGAATGCATTCTCATAATCCTGCAGATACCGCTTCAGCCACGTAATATGCTCTTCATCCAGATAGTTTGTCGGTTCATCCAGAAGCAGGATGTCCGGCTTCTCAAGCAGAAGCTTTGCCAGAAGAACCTTCGTTCTCTGACCTCCGCTTAGATCTGTAACATCACGGTCAAGTCCCAGATCCAGAAGTCCCAGTGCTCTTGCGACCTCTTCTACCTTTGCATCAATCGTATAAAAATCATGCAGTGTCAACTCATCCTGGATCGTTCCAAGCTCTTCCATCAGAAGATTCATCTCATCCTCGCCTACTTCACCGAGTTTCTCACAGATCTCGTTCATTCGCTGCTCCTTCTGCAAAAGCGGATCAAACGCACTTTTCAGTGCGTCCTGGATCGTCATACCGCTCTGAAGGACTGCATGCTGGTCCAGATAGCCTGCTCGTACATTCTTCGCCCATTCCACCTTTCCCTCGTCCGGCGTAAGTTTCCCGGTAACGATACTCATAAAGGTAGATTTACCCTCTCCGTTTGCTCCTACAAGACCGATGTGCTCCCCTTTTAAAAGGCGGAACGATACATCATCAAAAATAGCACGGTCACCAAAACCGTGTGTCAGATGTTCTACATTTAATATACTCATATTTTATTATTCTCCCTGATTCATTTCTTTACACATTGTCTTTTATTATATGTGGAAATCGGGGTTCTTTCAATATAAACAGTCAAAAAACCACAGCTCTATATCTAAAATCCAAAATCACTCAACTCCTTTAATCCTCTCGACAACAGTTCCATTCTTTTCCAAAATAATCCAAGTAAGGACTGGAACCATAGTACAAACTAGCAAACTGATTCCCACTGCAAATAAAAGTGGAAGTATTGACACTGAAAACGCAATCCCACGATAATTCATTGATTCATACAGAAGATACGTTGCTCCCATTCCTACTGTTAGCGTAACAAGCCATGCGCCGCCTGCATAGAGAACTCCTTCCCTGACCAGCATTCCAAGAATCTGCTTCGGGGTCATCCCGATACTCTCCATAACCGAAAGCTCCATCATCCGGCTCTGCACATTTACTACAAAGGTGTTCATGTAGTTCATGATTCCGATAAAAGCCAGAATCAGCACAATCCCGATTCCCAGTTGCGGCATATTACCTTGTGCTTTTTCAATCTCATCTGCATCTTCGATTTTGGATTCCCAGGAAAAGTCTTTTGCATTGTCATTTTTTTCTAGTAACGCAAGGATTTCCTGTTCTGTATCTCTATCATATTCCTTGTGATATTTTATGCTGGTCTTTAGTGTAATTGGATGATTGGCAAATGTTTTCACCACCTGATCACTGGCTATAATCGTCGGTGGGTATCCAAGGAGTGCTGTATAATAATTCTCGTCCGTAACTCCTTCTATGGTAAAAGTTTTTGTCGTTTGTTGATCTTCATACAAAGCACATGTCACATTTTTTCCTATTATGTCAGCATCTGAAAGATCCAAACCATTTCGATAAACAATACATACTTTTCCCGAAAGGAAGTCCTCTTTCTTTATCGGATGCGTAAGACTGTTATTTAAATAATCAAATTCCTGTTCATCAATTCCAATCAGAGAGGATCCAAAATTCTCAGGATGATTCTGATACTCGTCCTTTTCCTTACTATATGGAATGCTCATCCACTTTGCGTAAAATTCTTTCATCCACATCTCAGCAAAATCCGGTTCCCATGGAACTGTAATCTCGGCAAATATCATAGAATGTGCTTCAGAGACTCCGGCATTTTCTTTGATTGACTTCACGAAAGAATCATCCAGAATGTCTCTTCTGTCTTCTGATTTTTCTTTACATGCCGTATCATTTTTAATGACCATATCCGTATCCATATAATTTGACACTATGGTTCTTGCTGCCTGACTGTCCAGCATGGTCACAATACAAAGGTACACAGACAGACTGGTGGCCAAAGACAACAGTACCACCGCAGTTCTTTTCTTATCCTTTGTAAACTGCTCCATGGAAAGTCTTGCTATTACTTTCCCCTTTCCTGCTCTTCTTACTTTTACGTTTTTGTGGGTCGGACAATAACCAAGCGCTTCTATTGGAGAAATATCTGCTGCCATTTTTATCGGTTTTTGGCTTGCCAGAAAGATGGTAACCCCAACCAGTAAGATGGTTGCCAGCAGAACTGCCGGATGAAAACGAACCATATCTGCTCCAACATAGCCACTTTTGATTCCAAGTGATTTTACAACAACAGGAATCAGGAAAAAGGATACCATCCCACCTGACAGACATCCAAGTACTGTCCCTGCAGATCCAATCAGAAGCATCTGTTCCTTCATCATCCTTTTTATCTGCTTTTCCGTCATTCCGACCGTCTGAAGCAGACCATAATAACGAACTTTTCCAGTTACAGAAAGATACATAATATTATAAATAAGCAGATACGCACACAAACAGGTAACTGCAATCAAGCCAATAAGACCTGCCAATATCTGAACCGATGCGCCAAGATCTTCCATGAAGAAAAGATTCTGCTGCTTTCCAAGATTCATATTTTCGATAAAAGCATTCTGCTCTTTTTTTGTCATGATTTTTTGCTAAAAATCCATAAAGTAACGACCGGAAGCTGCCTGCGAAAGCTTCCATCCCGATTGATCATAGAATTCTTTCGAGACATAAAACTGTTTCTTGGGTCCATATCCGTCCCAGATCCCACAGATTCGAAAAGTCCCTGTAAAGATTCCCTCATGTGTTCCATAAGACATAGCAAGGGTATCGCCTACATCAAGATCTTCGTAACCACATTCTTTTAAAGCGGATTTTGTTACCATTATCTCATCCAAAGCTGTCGGATATCTTCCTTCCAACTTTTCTCTGACCGGCTCCATCATCTGTGTCCAATATCCATCATCTGCCCAGATCAGTCCCACATTCAGTGTGGAATCCTGATCTGTTTTTTCTACCCATCCACAGACTCCCACTGTACCTGTCAGAACGATATCCGGGTTGTTCTCACACATTTGCCTCTGTTCATCCGTCACTCCATACATGATTGCATCAAATTCTGCTCCTGACATACGGATGTTCTGAATTTTCTGAAGTCTAAAATAAGAATCTCCGACTGTGAATATTGTGAATACCAAAAAGGAAGAAAGAAGAACCGCAAGGAGCAAAGTAATGGTCTTTCTCCTGTTTACTTTTAAAGCGTTCCATGCCATCCTTTTAATCACTTTCTGATTCGGATTCTTAAGCATAGGAATCACTTCCCTTCCCGGTATCTCCTACAATCTTTCCGTCCTCAATATGTACGATACGATCTGCAAGCTGTGCAATGTCTCTGTCATGCGTGATAAGAATCAAGGTCTGGCTGAACTGTTTTGCTGCCATTTTCAAAAGTCCAAGTACATCATGGCTGGTAACCGAATCCAGATTTCCTGTCGGTTCATCAGCCAGAATAATGGCGGGCTTCGCCGCAAGTGCCCTGGCAATCGCAGCCCTCTGCTGCTGTCCACCAGATAATGTTCCAGGAAGAGCTTCCCTCTTCTCTGACAGTCCTAAAAGTTCCAGTATCCCATCCACATATTCCGCGTCAACCTTTCTCCCATCCAGTTCCGCCGGAAGAATGACATTCTCATATACATTAAGATCCGGGACAAGATTATAATTCTGAAAAATAAACCCGATTTTTCTCCTGCGAAATATGGCAAGCTGTTCTTTTTTCATTCCCAGAAGGCACTTACCCTCTACCAACACTTCCCCATCTGTTGGCACATCCAGTCCACCCAGCATATGCAAAAGTGTACTTTTCCCGGATCCGCTTTTTCCGATAATAGCAACGAATTCCTGATCTTTCACACGAAAATCTACGCCATCCAATGCCTTTACCGTATTTTCACCCATTTGATAGTATTTTTTTAAGCTTCTTGTCTCTACAATGTATTCTTTCATTGGTTTGCCTCCTTCTTTTGATATTCTATAGAATATCTCCTAAAAATCACAAACCTGTCTCAATTTTTAATTATCACAATATTGTGACCATCCCCGATCGGTTATGTTACGATTCATTCACCGGTAAATACAAGCGAAAACACGCTCCTTTTCCCACTTCAGACTGTACTTCTATGTAGCCCTTCTGAAGTTCCATGATTGTTCTTGCAAGATATAATCCGATCCCAACCCCTGGTTTATCATGCACCTCCGGCTCACGGTAAAATCTTGTAAAGATCTCTGCCTGCCTCTCCGGGGCAATCCCTTTTCCAGTATCAGAAATGCTGATCTTTAAAAATAATTCCTGTCTTTCTGTCTGAATATGGATCTTTCCAGCTGGTTCGGTATACTTGAGTGCATTGTCCAGAATATTATAAATTACTTCCTCCGTCCATTTGCTGTCATGACGGATCATCATATTTTCTTCGCAGTTCACATATAGATCAATCCCCTTCAACGCCGCCTCCGGAACCACATCGGCAACTGCATGGCGGATTGTTTCGTATAGATTTTGGTCTTCCTTATGTATTTGCAGAATTCCCGTTTCAAGCCTTGACATTTTTACCATGCTCTGCATTAAAAAATCAATTTTTTCCATCTGCCCTTTGATTTTTCCCAAAAACTCCTGACCGTTTTGCGAAAACTCTTCATCCTCAAGGAGTTCCAGGTATAGTTTTATATTGGCAATGGGCGTCCTTGCCTGATGGGATATATCAGAAATCAATCCCTTTACTCTTTCTTTCTCACGAAAACCGTCTTCTTCTTTTTTCCGAAATACATTCCCGGCTTTCGCTAATTGTGTTCCTGTTCTTCCCCAGAGGCTATCCTCCAATTCTTCTTCCATATTCCATTCTTTTCCTGTTACGATAGCATCCAGAGCATCTTCCACCTTTTCAGCAAACAACTTCGCTTCTTTTTTTATCCGGTAGTTTTTCCATAACAATACCAGTACTGCTGCAAATAAAATTATCATCATGATACACATCAGCCAATCCATTGATATCCCATCCCATATACATTTGAAATATACCTGTGATTCTTATCTTCAATCTTTCCTCTCAGACGATTCACATTTACTGCCAGTGTGTGCTTGTCCACAAACTGTCCTCCACTGTCCCACAACCGCTCCAATAACAGATCATAAGTCAGAAGCTGTCCTCGGTTCATAAGAAATTGACAAAGCAGACGGCACTCTGTCGGTGTGACGGGGCATTCCTGACCTTTTACCGTTACTCGTGCATTATCCAAATCTATATATAAGTACTCATCTGCAAAAATCAGACGATTGACCGAAGCAGTTCTTTTTAAAATGACTTCTATTTTTCTAAGTAAAATCTTCATTGAAAATGGTTTAGTAACGTAATCTTCTGCCCCGGATTCATATCCTGCCAGAGCATCCTCCTCCATATCCCTGGCTGTCAGGTAAATGACCGGAACTTCTCTTTGCTTTTTTACCCACTGGCAAAAAGAGAAGCCCTCGCCATCTGGAAGATTCACATCCAGAAGGACCATATCTATCTGATTCTCAAAAAAAATCTGCTTCCCTTTTTCCATAAAAGTCACACCATAAACTCCATATCCTGACTTTTTCAAAAAATAACAGATTGCCTGATTCAAATCAAAATCATCTTCTACAACTAATATATACTGCATATCCTAATTCCTCCGATACAGATTCTCACAAAGAAATCTCTGCATAGCAATGATACCTTTCAATATTGTACCACAGACTTTTCCTGGGTATGAAAAAAAAAGAAAGAATCTCAATTTTGTGATTATTCAGTGCGCAAAAAAAGAAAATATTTTATAAGTCTTTTCATATATCGTTTGTTTTTTTGTTTACCTTATTAATTTCCTCTCTGAAATTCTTTTTTGCCATGAAAGTTTTCTGTCTTTCTTCTGCCACCTGATTCAAAGCATCATCTCTTTCTCTTCTCATCTTTTTCGTATGCAGTTACGTTCGACATATTTGTTTTCCTTTTGTCTCAATCACTTATAAAAAGTTGCTCTACAAATCAGCAAATAGCCCAGATATTCCTGAATGGTTGGGATATCCTCTTCCTCAACCAGATCCTTTAAATACTTCAACCACATTTCGGGTTTAGGAGCTTCCGGATTATAATTGACATTTAACCGGTTTCTACAGAACTGTTTTTCTTCTTCAAACTTCCCATTCAGATAATAGACTCCATTTACAACATGAATTGGAATTAAGTGGTCGCCACACTGTACGCGCCACACTACAATTTCCATGATGAAAGAACACAGCATTGATGAAACTACCATCAAGAAGATTGTTGGACATTCTGGAGCTATGACGCTTACAGAACGTGTCTACACTCATCTTGATGTCCAGGTTCTGATCGATGCCATAAACAAAATTGTGGGAGACATTCCATAAAGATTCGAGGGTAAAGAAAAACCCCAGAAACACATGGTTTCTGAGGTTTTGTATGCATTTTTTCGTTCCAAACGATTATCTCTTTGTGAACAGAAATTAACGTTTAGAGAACTGTGGTGCTCTACGAGCTGCTTTGAGACCGTATTTCTTACGTTCTTTCATACGTGGGTCACGTGTAAGGTATCCGGCTTTCTTAAGTACCGGTCTGTAATCAGAATCTGCTTCAAGAAGTGCTCTTGCGATTCCGTGACGGATTGCTCCTGCCTGTCCTGTGTATCCACCACCACGTACGTTAACGAGAACGTCAAATTTATCAACTGTTTCAGTTGCAACTAATGGCTGACGAACTACAACTTTAAGAGTTTCAAGTCCTAAATATTCGTCGATATCTCTTTTATTGATTGTGATCTTACCTGTACCTGGTACAAGGTATACTCTTGCGATAGATTTTTTTCTTCTTCCTGTTCCGTAGAATTTAGCTGTTGCCACTTTTATTTCCTCCTTTCAAACCTCTGACTAAAATGTTAAAACTTCTGGTTTCTGTGCCTGATGAGCATGTTCTGCTCCAGCATATACGTGAAGTTTCTTGATCATTGTTCTTCCCAAAGGTCCTTTTGGAAGCATACCTTTAACAGCAAGTTCGATAACCTGTTCCGGTTTCTTTGCCATCATTTCTCTTAATGTAGTTTCTTTCATTCCTCCTACATAATCTGAGTGATGATAGTATACTTTCTGATCTAATTTCTTTCCTGTAACTTTGATCTTTTCAGCGTTGATAACAATTACGTTGTCACCTGTATCAATGTGCGGTGTAAATTCCGGTTTATTTTTTCCTCTTAAAACTTTAGCGACTTCTGCTGCAAGACGTCCAAGTGTCTGTCCTTCAGCGTCAACTACATACCATTTTCTTTCAATCTTATCTGGATTAGCCATGTAAGTTTTCATTGGTTGACCTCCTATGAATTTCAGTTTACTAATTATTTTCATTGTAGATTCTATAGAAAACAAGTTCACTCCGGGGCTTTGGTGCAAACTGTTTCTTCTCACGTCATACTTGCATATTATATTATACCAACAGGCTTTTGTCAACCGTTTCTTGCTGATTTTCGTCACTTTTTTGTGGGAATATTCTACAGCATTTCTTTCAGATTGTCCACAGTTTCTTCTGCCTTCACCAGTGTAATACTGCCATTATCCAGGCATTCAACAAACTTATATACCAGGTCAGGATCAAACTGTCTGCCTGCATCCTGAAGAAGCTTCTCCCGTGCCACTTCAATAGGAAATGCTTTTTTATAACATCGTTTGGATGTCATGGCATCAAAAGAATCTGCCACGCACAAAATCCGCGCAGTCAGTGGAATATCTTCTCCTGCGATCCGGCGTGGATATCCTTTTCCATCATACCGCTCATGATGACCGATGACTGCCGGAATTACATAATCCAGCGATGGAAGGTGACGGATAATATCGATCGATGCCTCTACATGCCCTTTGATGATCTCATATTCTTCATCTGTCAGTGTTCCCTCTTTATTGAGTATATACTCCGGAATACCGATTTTACCGACATCATGCAGAAGTGCTGCCTGCCGGATAATCTCTATCATATCTTCGTTCATTCCAAGGGTCGTCGCCAGTGACGTTGCATAATAAGCTACATTGTTGGAATGGCTGAACGTATAGTGATCCTTCGCATCAATTGCCGCCGTCAGCGCATAAATCGTAGACTCATACTCCTGATAAATATGGGTGCGATTCCTTGTATTGTTCCCCACACTGTTGTTCCGGAACATCATATCAAAGACCTGGATCCCATTTTTTCCATTATGTTTCACATGATAAACTGCCAGATCTACATTTTCCATCAGCTCTTTCACGTTCCTTGCCGCATAAGGAGCCGCACTGATACCGGCACTCACAGTTACCGCTTTCAGCTTCATATCCGTTCTGCGGTTATTCATAACATAAATCTGTTTTGCAATAGATTCCACCATATTTCTGGCGGAAAAAAGATCATATCCCGGTAAAAGAACCGCAAATTCCTTTCCTCCATAGCGGGCCGTGTATCCACTTTCTCCGACACTGCTTCTGATAATATCTGCAATCCGCTGCAGACACAGATCTCCTTCTTTCACCCCATACAACTGATTATACAATTTAAAATCATCTACATTGATGATCGCAAGTGCCAGCGATGCCTCCCTGTTTTTCTCAAGCTCTTCATTCAGCACTTCATAGAAATATTTCCGGTTCAGTAATCCGGTCATCTCATCTGTTCTGGCTTCCTGGCGGGCTCTCTCGTACAATCTTGAATTCTTAATCGCAATCGATGCAACCGACGTAACAGATGAGATCAGCTGCACCTCATCATATACCAGCCGTTTTTTCACCGAAGCATCTGTGATCAGAATCACACCAACCAGGCATTCTCCATCTTTCAACCCTGCACAGTAACGGATATGCGTCTTATCCAGCCGGTGTTTTTCACTCTCCCACATCGACTTATACTCCACGGTATAACGGAAATCCCGGTAAATGATCGGCTCTTCATGTTCTTTCAGCCACTGGATCATCGGGTTTTCTTCTTCCATCGTAAATGTCAGATCATTCAGTGGCTGATCACTTGCCACTCCCCGATATGGCTGTCCCGGTGCATCCTGCATACAAATATAGATATTTCCAACATCCATCAGTTCTTTCATGACACTGATCGTTTTGTCCAGAATTTCATTTAAATCCAGCGTCTTCGAAATTGCAGAGCTGAACTCCCTGATTTTTTCTGTCTGATAATTTTCTTCCCTGACAAACACACTGCGTACCAGAAGCTTCCACAAAAAAGTAAACAGCGCATAAATCACCAGAAACACAATTGCAAAAGCAAGGGCATAAAGCGTTGTATTCTTATTCATCTGTATATGGAAGATTTTCTGCAGATATGGAATTACATTCAAAAATACAATAACAGAAAACAAAAATCCCACACCGTAACACAGACTGGGCGATGCCAGCATCTGCAGCCGGAACAGACGTCTGCGGATCAGTGCATAAAACAGGAAAAATACATTTACAACACCACTTAAAATATCAATCGGAAATCCACTGAAAAATGGTATTCCAAGCAACATATTCCCTGCAAACAACACCAGAACCCCTGCCATGACCGGTTCATACTGTACTTTCATATTGGGATTTGCTTTGCAGATCCGCACAAGGATAAGGAAAAGATAAATCAAAAAAATCCCAGCCGGGAAAAAGAGTACTAATATAGTAGGTTTAATCTCATACACAAAAGTAGGAAGCCCATTCTTTTCCACCACATTCGGGCATCCCAGGAATACCCCATGCCGGATATTTACCACAAAACAGATCAGCATAACAGCCAGATATATTTTCCCTGGCAGACCTTTTTTCACCCCGCCAAATGCCAGAATAAAGCAATAATATGCATACGGCAGTAGTAAAATTCCAAGCAGGGAAACCTGATACCAGAATTCATAACTTGGCCACAGATGAACACGCATAAATGCCGATCCTCCAGCCCAAAAAAGCAGTCCAACCAACACTACCAGAAAGCTATTTACAATTTTATTTCGCTTCGCTGTCAGAAACATCAGCAGCATAAATCCATAGCACACCATTGCTATGATTGAAATATATCCATAGGTTCCCATAATTCCCTCTTATCTCACTTTGTTCAAACATTCCTGCACTTCCAGCAACGCCTTCAAATCATAATAAGAAGGATTCATCTGATGCAGTTTTTTTCCAGTCTGTTTTTCATAAGTTTCAAATGTTCCGCACGTAAAAATTGTAACCTGCAAAGGATCCATTCCCAATATTTTCTTCAAGTCACGGTAATCCTGATCAATATATTTAAAATATGTACTCAGTAACTCTTTTAAAATATCGGCGCTCATGGCACTGTTCAGCAAGGATTCCCGTTCCAGTTCTACATACATATGCAGATATGGGCGGTTCTTTTCATTATATTCTTTTGCCGCAACCCAGTTTGTGATCGGGAGCTTTGACAGACGAATAACATTTCGGATCCCATTTTCTGAAATCCTTGTAAATCCTGCTATGTCAATGATCCATGGTACCCTGTCCACATATTCAAAACGTGGGATCTGTGTTTCATCTTCCCTGTTTTCCAGTCCAACGCACCGGTACATATCACCACAACGATATCTCGCGAATGCACCGCCTTTCAAAATCGTAAATACGAGCTCATATTTTTCTCCCGGTCGTACTTCATCCATCAGATATGTCGGTGGAACATAAGACGGATCCTCATGATTTTTCAACATATCCTTCTCTGTGATAAATTCATAAAATGCCGTATCCGGGAAGAAATACATTCCTTTTCTCGTCCAGGTCTCTGTCCCCATTATAGATGGCTCCGTACCAGCAAACAATTCCATCGGCCGGATTCCCCAGAGCTCTTCCAGATCATCTTTATAGCACTGATTATCCGTACCCGCTACCATGAACCCTTTTAAATGGAATAAATCCTTTGGAAGTAATTGCCGGTTCTCTTTTTTACAGCGGCACTTTGCCTGTATCAGGCGGAAGATCATATGCGGTCTGCATTTCAGAAGACTTGATAGTTGGATGCCTCTGCCACCAGTCAGCGAAGACAGGCTCAGACTTACCGCATAAGCCACACTTCCAAGTCCAAAGAAAAATCCCAGATCTTTTTTCATCGCCATTTTAAATCCCAGCTTGTTTCGTTCGCTGAAACTCATATTCACAGCATCTTTTACTGCCGGAAGGAACTCGATATCGATTTCTTCTCCGAGTGCCAGTGGAAAAAGTCCTGTAGCATATGGAAGCGGTGCCAGCGCATACAGGAATTTATCCGTAGATGCAACATCAAAAGATCCCTTTTTCCTGCTGGTCGATAAAATCAGACATGCTGTCACATTATTCCGGTAGGTATCCAGCATACTTCTTGTATACGGCGCAACCTTAATCGGATGTTTCCCGCCTTCCCAGGTTGTCTGAATCCAGATCACCGGATTCCCTGGAAGCATATCAGGCTGCTTGGTCAAAAGAATATCTGCATAATCTTCATACTCCGTCAGTGGTACCATTTTACGGAATTCATCCAGATTTCGGGGATGTTTTCCTTTCAAAATCGACTGCCCAAGTCCACAGTTACTCCACAGCCGGATCTGTTCTTCCATCAGCCGCTTCTGGATTTTCATGTAACCGTCCATCGACAGATCCAGAAATCCACAGTACTGCTGCCATATTTCATTATACTGTTGTTTTTTTAATTATTCTTTTAAATTCATAGACTGTCCGCTCCAGATCAATCATTTTTTCTGATAGTACGCAGGCATACCAGTATACTTTTTCTGTTCGGTATCAGAAATGGCGTACTTTGCTGATATTCTTTATAGTTAAAAAATGTCCGTGGAAATGTCCACAGATCCTGAAAAATAATATACAGATAATTCCAGAAAATCATAAGGAAAAAATAAATCCCTTGTTTCCATCCACCGACCATTCCCCACATGCACAAATACGCTCCTGCAAACCATAAAACACCCGGATGGCGGCACAATCCATACATACCTTCTGTATAAGCCGCACGCAGTTTATTTTCTTCACAATAGGTTTCTTCAAAGGGAAGCGCAAAAAACAACGTATAAATGAGCAGACAAAAGAAAAGGAATCCTCCTAATCCAAATCCGGTCATTGTTCCGATCTTCCGATGGCAACTCCCCCATGCTGCATAAAGTTCTGCAATCAGCGATACTACAACGAGAATACTCCCAGCTGCAAAAAATTTTTGTAATACTGCATTCTTCATCCGAACACTGTTAATATCATAAATAAAATACAGAATAAATCCTGTACTTCCTAGTATAAACTGCCACATTTTTCTCTCCATAATTTGTGCATTATTATGCACAAATACCTTTTCACGCACCATAAATTATAATAAAGGTTACTATAAATTGCAACAAAAAAAATGGCTTCCCTTTCCTTTTTTTCAAAAACATTACTATATCATTACATTTTTTACAAATTCCACTTTTGCTTTAAATAGTATACCATCATTTGCTTCTATCTGATACAATAGATGTATGGGATTTTTATCCAAATTTTGACTAAAAGGCAGGTACTAGAATATGTGGGCTTATGAAGGAATTTTTTATCAGATCTATCCAATTGGATTCTGTGGCGCTCCGACCGCAAATGACGGCAAAACCGTATCCCGGATTTTAAAATTAAAGGACTGGAGCAGTTATCTGGAATCCTTAGGTATCTCTTCTATATTATTAAATCCAATTTTCGAATCAGACAATCATGGTTATGATACCAGGGATTATAAAAAAATCGACTGCCGTCTCGGAACCAATGAAGATTTCGCAGAAGTATGCAAAGATCTCCATGCACACAATGTAAAAATCGTTCTTGACGGTGTGTTTAATCACGTAGGACGCGGCTTCTGGGCATTTAAGGATGTACAGGAAAAGAAATGGGACTCTCCATACAAGGACTGGTTCTGCATCAATTTTGACGGTAATTCCTGCTACAATGACGGATTCTGGTATGAGGGATGGGAAGGACATTTTGAACTGGTCAAACTGAATCTTGCCAATTCTGCTGTTGTAGATTATCTCCTGGAATGTGTAAAAGGCTGGATCGATGAATTTGACATCGACGGTCTCCGGCTTGATGTTGCATACTGCCTGGACCGCAATTTCATGAAACGTCTGCGCAGTTTCTGCCAGGAATTAAAACCTGACTTTGCCCTGATCGGAGAGGTTCTCTTCGGGGACTACAATCAGATCGTCAATGACGAAATGCTGCACAGCTGCACCAACTATGAATGCTATAAAGGTATTTATTCCAGCTTCAACAGCATGAACATGTTTGAGATTGCGCACTCTCTGAATCGTCAGTACGGACCGGAACAGTGGTGCATTTACCGCGGAAAACATCTGATGTCTTTTGTTGACAACCACGATGTAACCCGAATTGCAAGTATCCTGACCAACAAGAACCACCTGCCGCTGACTTACGGACTTCTTCTTGGTATGCCGGGTGTTCCTTGTATTTATTATGGAAGTGAATGGGGTGAGGAAGGGGTAAAAGCACCAAATAATGACTACGCCCTTCGTCCATGCTTTGAAGAACCAAAGCCAAATGAACTGACCGAAGAGATCAAAAAAATGATCCACGTCAGAACCGGAAGCAATGCACTCTGCCACGGAAGCTACCGTAATGTTGTCCTGACCAACCATCAGCTCATCTTTGAGCGTCGGACCGATGATGAACGGATGCTGGTTGCGATCAATGCATCGGACGCACCGTTTACTGCGCACAATGGAGAACTCGGAGGCACAATGACCGACCTGCTCACCGGAAATGAAATCCAGATGAGCGGACAGCTTGAGATGCCGCCGTACAGTGTGCAGTATCTGAAATAATATCTCCGGACATTTTCCAAAGCAGACCTCTTTGGTTTGCCATGAGAATGATTGATATTGCTTAACAGCACAAATGCCAGTTCCGGCTTGCTGTCGGTTCTGGCATTTTTTCAAAGAATCTCTGTTCCAGTAAATACAGTAATTTCGTTTGAGATTTCCTGTCATTTAACGGAACTTCGATTTTCTATATTCCCTCGGAGTCATTCCATAATTTTTTCGAAAAAGCCTGTAAAATTGTGTCCGATTACTAAAGCCAAGGTCCTCCATGATTTCTGCAATCGTAAGATCCGAATCCAAAAGAAGTCCCTCCGCCTTTTCCATTGTAAATTTCGTGCTATATTCATACAGAGACAACCCGGTATATTTTTCAACCGTTTTATAAAGATAATCTCCTGAATAACTAAACTTTTCCTCCAAATCCTTTCTGCGCACCTGTCCATCCTTTTCCCGGATATAACTGGTTATCTGATCAAATAGTTCTCTCTCAGACGTATTTCCGAAAGCAACCGGCGTATTTGTGTAAAGCGCTCCGTCAAACAATGCAGATAACATTCCTATCATTGCTCCTGCAATCTGAAAATTTGATTTAGGCGTTCTCTTCTGCAATCCTACTGCAATTTTGTCAAAACAATCATGCACTACTTTTGTCTCTTTCATCGGAATAAAATCGATATAAGCCCGTTGTGATGCCTCTTCTTTATCCAATTCATGTAAAAAGAATTTCCTTACCATCTCATATTCCTTTGTGCGTTTCCCGGAAAAAACACTTGGAAATTGTAGTAAATTCAAAATATATTCTTGTGTAAATTCCAGAAAAATCACTCTGCAATACTCATCGAATTCCTCCAGATGGCGAATATTCATATTCATCAGACAGCAACTTCCTTTCGGATAAAGATGTCTGGTATTTTCAATGTTCTGATATAGCCTTCCATCTGCAACATACATCAACTCATAGAAATTATGTCTGTGCATACTTTTCCTTTCAAGAATTTTGTCCGATTCCTCCTTGTCCATACAAAGATATCCTAAATCCTTCGGTCCTATAAATGTAAGCACCTCTCTTCCTTCTTCTTTTTCCGGATAATAGAAATCTAAAATAAAAGAAAGACTATCTTCTGTAAAATGATTTTCTCCAAAACCTTTTTCATATGCCTTCATTTCTTTAATTAAATCCTGATACATCATAGGACGTGTAGATTGAAAATACATAATTTATTCCTCTTTCTGATAAAAACCAGTTTTATCTTTTTATAGTGATCATTCCTGTTCATCTCGAATAGCTCTTAACAATTGAATCTGATACACATAAGGTTCAATCCCATCATTTATGCCATTTATACTCTTTTTCATATCATTTATAATAATATCATATGATGTGGATGTCAAAATTTTTTACCACTCACTAATTAACCGAATTGTTCTATTCAATAGTAAAAGCGAGGAAAACTTATGCAAAAAACAGATTTCAACCGTGACTGGACCGTACAGAAAGACGGATCCAATGAAATACTTCATGTCAATCTTCCAGATGACGCCATGATCCGTGAAGAGCGCTCAAAAGAGAATAAAACCGCAAGTGCAAGTGCCTATTTTGCCGGTGGCAAATATATTTACACTAAAATTTTCGATCTTTCGGAAAATGAAACCAGACAAACTCTGATCTTAGAATTTGAGGCTGTCTATCAAAACGCAACCGTATTCTTAAACGGCAGACAGGTTGCCGAACATCCTTACGGATACACAAACTTTTTTGTTGACATCACCGGAAAAGTTATTGCCGGAACAAATGAACTGAAAGTCGTTGCAGACAACGCAGATGTCCCGAACAGCCGTTGGTACTCCGGATCCGGTATCTACCGCGAAGTGCACCTTTACCGTTCCGGAAGTTCTTATATCCGCCCGGAAGGGTTAAAAGTGCAGATTGTTGATCTTAATACAATCCACATTTTTACTGACGCGGTTATGCAGCCCGATGAAAAAATTGTACTGGAAATTTTCAATGACACTGGCAAAATCGTATCTTCCGAAGGCACAGATGTCACCATCACCATCCCAGATGCACACCTCTGGTCTGCCGAAGATCCTTATTTATATACCTGCAAGGCAACCCTTCTACAAAATGGAACTGCCATTGATACTGCCAGAACCTCTTTCGGAATCCGTACCCTTTCCTGGGGAAAAGATGGATTTCTTGTAAACAACAAGTCCGTCCTTTTCCGGGGTGCCTGCATCCATCATGATAATGGGGTACTCGGTGCCTGTGGCTTCCATGATGCTGAATGTCGGCGGGTACGCATTTTAAAAGAAGCCGGATTTAATGCCATCCGTTCTTCACACAATCCCATTTCAAAGGCAATGCTGGATGCATGCGATCAACTTGGTATGTACATTATTGACGAAGCTTTTGATATGTGGCTGATCAAGAAAAATCCTTACGATTACGCCGGTGAAACATTTTTCAAATGGTGGAAAGCTGATATTGCTGCCATGATTTCAAAAGACTATAACCATTCTTCTGTTGTGATGTACTCTGTTGGAAACGAGATTACAGAGCTTGGACTTGCAGACGGGCAGGAACAGGCCCGTATCATGACTGAATTCTGCCATACCAAAGATCATACAAGACCTGTCACAGCCGGGATCAATCTGATGCTTGCTACCATGGCCGGAAGTAAAAAAAGTATTTATGGCACGGACGAAGACGGTAAAGTCAAAGACAGTGGTTCCGGTGGACTGGATAACGCTCCGACCTCTGAATTTTTCAATATCATGATGAACAAAATGGGCGGACTCATCAATAAAGCAGCCAAAACAAAAAAAGCGACTGCCATTGCTGAAATTATGTCCGGTATTTTCGATATTCCCGGATATAATTATGCATCCAGCCGCTATAAAATTGATGCCAGAAATCATCCGGAACAGGCGACAACCGGCTCTGAAACTCTCCCGCAGACCCTTTACGATAACTGGCAGCTTGTCAAATCGATTCCTACCATGACCGGCGACTTTATGTGGACCGGATATGATTATCTTGGTGAATCAGGCATTGGCACCATTCAGTACAAAGACAAAAAGACGAAGCAAAATGCCGATCCGGGCCTTATTATTTCCGGTGGTGCCGGTATCATTGATATCTGTGGAAAAAAACGTCCGGAAGTTGGATGGAGCAAGATCATCTGGGGATTACAGAAAACTCCAACAATTGGTGTTGACCCTTATACCCGCACAGACTATTTCCAGTCTCTTTCTATGTGGCGTGTCACAGATGCGGTGGAAAGCTGGTCATGGGAAGGCTGCGAAGGGAAAAAAGCTTCTGTAACAATCTACTCAGATGCAGACAAAATAGAACTTCTTGTCAATGGAAAAAGCGCAGGTAAAAAGAAACCGAAAAAAGATATTGCAAAATTCAGGAAAATTCCATATGAAGCCGGCAAAATCGAAGCCATTGCTTACGACTCCTCCGGAAAAGAAACAGCCCGCACCACGCTTGTCTCAGCCACTGGAAAAACTTCGATAAAACTCACTCCTGAAACAACAAACCTCTGTGCAAATGGTCAGGATCTCTGCTTCCTTAATATCGATCTTATCGGTGAAAATGGAATCACAAAATCCTCTGTCGACCAGGAGCTGAAAATAGAAATCTCTGGTCCTGCAACACTTCAGGGATACGGTTCTGCAAGACCAAATGTTGAAGAAAGCTTCTGCAACGATACTTTCAAGACATTCTATGGCAAATCCTTAGCCGTAATCCGGGCCGGCTATGAACCAGGCACTGTCACTGTAAAAGTATCCGGAAAAGGATTAGACACCCAGGAACTCACACTAAATATTTGTTAAAACTCTACAGATTTCTAAATAAAACCAAAGGAGAACATCAGAACTCTTTTTCTGTTCTGACGTTCTCCCTTCTGGTCATTTATCCCATTTTCTAATAAATATATTTCTTCATTTCCTGATATACCCTTGCAAGAGGAAGTCCGACGATCGTATTATAATCACCTTCAATCCCACAGATATACACGCCAAATGCCCCTTGGATTCCATAGGCTCCTGCCTTGTCCATCGGCTCTCCTGTCGCAATATATTCCCTGATTTCTTCCTTGCTCATCGGATATACATGCACATCACTGCATTCATGAAATGTCTTCCGGATCTTTTTCCCATCCTTCTTTATCAGAAGCGTAACACCGGTGTAAACCTGATGTGCTTTTCCCTGAAGCATGGAAATCATCTGATATGCCTCTTCTTTATCCTTTGGCTTTCCGAGAATCTTTCCATCCGCTGCAACCACCGTATCTGAGCCGATCACCAGAAAATCTCCTGTATTTTTCGTTTCATACTGCTGATAGACATCTTCTGCTTTCTGTACAGAAAGTTCTTCCACAACCTGGCTTGGAACCTGGGATGTAATTACTTCCTCACAGTGTGACGGCATGACTACATGCTTTATATTTCCCTGTTCCAGCAGTTCTGTCCTGCGCGGTGATGCAGAGGCCAGAACTACAGTCAGCTTCTGTGTCCTACTACACATAGCCTAATCCTCTTTCACAAGAATCTTCTTAATTTCTCCCATATACATGTTATGCATATCTTTGTCAGCATACCATTTGTCAAGATTTGCTTTCTCAACAAAATGTTCTTCTCCCATGCGCTGTACATAAACCTTCTTGCATACAAAGATCATTTTTGCTTCTTCAAACGCAACTGTTCCATCTACATAATATGGTGTCAGACCGGCTTCTTTGATCTTATCTTCGTCCCTTCCGGAAACTCTTCCACAGAGATTTAACGCTTCTCTATGCTCTTCTCCAAAGAATGCCAGTGTAAAATAATCTTCTCTGTCCACAAATTCTTTGGTATAACGGGAATCACGGATATAAGCTGTCGCAGTCGGCTTGCCCCACATAATTCCAACACCACCCCAGCTTGCTGTCATGGTGTTACATTTTTCTTCATTTCCTGCTGTGATCAGCATCCACTGTTTTCCGATCAGGTCAAATGGATTATCCTTTAATTCTTCTGCTTTTATTTCTGTAAAACTCATTTTTCTGTCCTCTTATTTTGCGATTACTTTACGGAAATTCTTCTTTCCTTTTCTTACAACTTTTCCTTCACCTTCAAAGTCTGCTTTTGCAAATGTTGTCGCAATATCGGAAACCTTTTCTCCGTCAACGGCAACTCCACCCTGCTGTACGGCACGGCGTGCTTCTGACTTGGAAGCAACCAGTCCACTCTTGTGAAGCAGTGTCAGGATATCGACAGACCCGTCTGCAAAATCTTCATCAGAAAGCTCTGCTGTCGGCATATCTGCTGCATTTCCTGAGCTGAACAGTGCACGTGCGCCTTCCTGTGCCTTTGTAGCTTCTTCTTCGCCGTGAACCAGTTTTGTCAGTTCAAACGCAAGGATTTCTTTTGCTGTGTTAAGCTGTGCGCCTTCCCATTTGTCCATCTCATCAATCTGCTCAAGCGGAAGGAATGTCAGCATACGTAAACATTTAAGAACATCTGCATCTGCCACATTTCTCCAATACTGGTAGAATTCAAACGGAGAAGTTTTTTCCGGATCAAGCCATACAGCTCCAGACTGTGTCTTACCCATCTTCTTTCCTTCTGAATTCAGAAGCAGTGTGATTGTCATCGCACTTGCATCCTTACCAAGCTTACGACGGATCAGCTCTGTACCACCAAGCATGTTGCTCCACTGATCATCTCCGCCAAACTGAAGATTACAGCCGTATTTCTGGTATAACATATAGAAATCATAGCTCTGCATGATCATGTAATTGAACTCAAGGAAGCTCAATCCCTTTTCCATACGCTGTTTGTAGCATTCTGCAGTCAGCATACGATTTACGGAGAAATGTGCTCCGACTTCACGAAGTACTTCCACATAATTCAGATCCATCAGCCAGTCCGCATTATTAACCATCAGTGCTTTCCCGTCTGAAAAATCAATAAAACGGCTCATCTGCTTCTTAAAGCAGTCACAGTTGTGCTGGATTGTCTCCGGTGTCATCATCTGACGCATATCTGTTCTACCGGACGGATCCCCGATCATAGCAGTACCGCCCCCGATCAAAGCGATCGGCTTATTGCCAGCCTCCTGCAGTCTCTTCATCAGGCACAGTGCCATAAAATGTCCAACATGCAGACTATCCGCCGTCGGATCAAACCCAATATAAAACGTAGCCTTCCCGTTATTCACCAGATCCCGGATAAGCGGCTCATCCGTAACCTGCGCAATCAATCCTCTGGCCTTAAGCTCTTCATAAATACCCATTTCTAATCTTTCCTTTCTTTTTTCAAAACCTATATCTTAGTCACAGCCAATCTTCTCCCCCGGAGAAGGAGGCGTCCCGTCTGGAACTCTTTGAAGTCTTCAAGGATGTCAGCCATCCGGAAACCATTTCTATTTGACTGCATGTGCAGGCGGATGCTCATACTTCTTAGGTTTTGGGAATTTGTGTTATGATTGAAAATCCATCTGTCTGAGCGCAGCGAGTTATGGATTTTCAATCATGCCCTTAACAAATTTACAAAACCTTAGAAGTATCAGCCGCCGAACCCGCAGACAAATAGAAATAGATTCCGGATAGCGTCCGTCCTGAACCCCTTCAATTTTTCCAATAAAAAAACCTCGTCCTCCGGCCAATCAGCCTTTAAGGACGAGGTATATTCTCTCGTGGTACCACCTTAATTCACATTCGGCTCGCACCGAATGCCTCAGTCAGTAACTAACATTACCGTAGCAGGTATAACGTCCGCCACTCCGTCACAGCTTACTTGCGCTTCCGCGCGTTCGGTGTGAAACTCCAAGATGTATTCACATCTGACTCTTCGTGCACCTCTCATCAACCGGTTACTTTCTGTCTGAGCCTTGTCATCTGCTACTTGTTCTCTTCATAGCCTGTAATTTTCTCTTCTTTTGTCATACTACCGTATCCTTCAAAATTTGTCAAGCCGGATTTCACGCCAAATTATCACAAAACAACTTTTGTCAAATCCAATTCACAGCCTTCCATCATTTTCCGAACCACTCTCGCAGATTCCCTAATTCCAGAAATCCGTCTTCTGCTCCAGCTCAATATCTGCACTTTTAAACACCGGATTAACTCCCCGCTTCAACTGATCCTCATAATCCCGGATTGCCTTAAATGCCGTCCCGGACAAAATCAGGATCACCGGAATATTGATCAGTGCCATCACACCCATCAGTACATCGGAAAGATCCCACAAAAGCGACATTTCCATACCTGCCCCTAGAAATACAACAAATGCAGATACCAGGCGGAATCCGCGCATAAATTTTTTTCCCGGTTCCTTTTTATGGATATAGGTCAGAAGATTGTCGCAATAGAAACAATTTCCAAGCAATGTTGTAAACGCAAAAAATACCATAGCCACCGTTATAAATACCGGACCAAATGCTCCCAGGGATTCCTGAAGAGATGCCTGAACCCACGGTGCCCCCTGCATCTCCCTGGTTGGATCAATGCCAGACGACATACACATCATCGCCGTTGCCGTGCAAAGAAGAAGTGTGTCGATAAAGACAGACAGCATCTGAACCAGTCCCTGTTTGACCGGATGGCTGACATTTGCAGAAGCAGATGCATTCGGTGCCGAACCGATTCCGGCTTCGTTGGAATAAAGCCCACGGCGGATACCCTGCATCATAGCAGAACCCGCAAACGCTCCGAAAATCGCCTTGAAATCAAACGCTTCCTCAAAAATACGCAGGAACATTTCCGGCACATTGCGGATATTGATGATAACCACAATCAGCGCCATACCGATATATGCAAGTCCCATCACCGGCACAAGCGTCGATGTCACCTTTACAATACGGCTTCCACCGCCAAGCAGACACCATCCGGTCAGAACTGCCAGAATCCCACCAATGATCCATGGGCTTACCTTCGGATCATAAAAAGAAAATCCGGAAAATGTAGACTGCAGATTGTAGGATGCCAGCATATTGAATCCAAATGCATAAGTCAGGATCATGGCAATACAAAACACGATCGCCAGTGGTCTGCAATGCAGCGCCGCCTCGATATAATAAGCCGGACCACCATAGCATTTCCCATCCTCTCCCTTTTTCTTGTAAATCTGTGCCAGCGTACTTTCAATCAGTGCAGACGCACTTCCAATGATCGCAATCACCCACATCCAGAATACAGAACCAAATCCCCCAATACAAATTGCCGATGACACCCCGACAATATTTCCCGTTCCTACTCTCGATGCCGTTGAAACCATAAGCGCCTGGAATGATGAGATTGCCTCTTTGTCGTCCGGCTTCTCCATCACGGACTCACAAGCTCTCTCAAATAAACGCACCTGTGGAAATCTTGTCCGGATTGTAAAATATAAACCTGCACCGATCAGAATAATCACCAGAAGTTTGCTGTACATAAATGAACTGACCGCCCCAATAATCGTCTGAAACATACCTTCTTTCCTTTCTCAATGTTTTCTACCATTTTCGCTATATCTTAACGGAAACTCTCAAAATTTGCAAGCTTTTTCTATTTAAAAGCGGACAAGCAACGCCTGTCCGCCAAATTTATACTATATTTTTCTATCCCTTTACAGCTCCGGCAGCAACACCCTTGATGATGTACTTCTGTCCTGCCAGATATACAATGATGATTGGGATTACTGTAAGCATAATGCTTGCCATCATCGGTCCCATTTCAACTCTTCCGTAACTTCCGCGGAAATACTGGATCAGCATTGGGATTGTTTTATACTTCTTAATATCAAGTACAAGAGTTGGAAGCAGGTAATCATTCCATACCCACATTGCTTCCAGAATACCTACGGATATCATGGTAGGCTTCAGGATATGGATGTCGATCAAAAAGAAGGTCTGCAGCGGATTACATCCGTCGATCATGGCAGCTTCTTCGATTTCTACAGGAATCGATTTTACAAATCCGCAGAACATAAATACCGCAAGACCTGCGCCAAATCCGAGATAGATCACCCAGATATTCCATGGCATATTCAGATGTAAGGTATCTGCTGTCTGTGACAAGGTGAACATAACCATCTGGAAAGGAACAACCATGGAAAATACAAACAGATAATATAAAATCTTTGAAATCGGACTATTTACACGGGTTATATACCATGCACACATGGAGCAACATACAAGAATAGCAACTACAGAAGTAATCGTAATAAATGTACTGTATCCAAGACTGCTCAAAAATCCTTTTGAAGCAACGGCATCTACATAGTTTGCGATTCCTGCAAATGCATCTGCAGTCGGAAGTTTAAATGCAGTTCCTGTACTGATCGCTGATTCTTTTTTCAAAGAGTTCATCAGGATCATAATGATCGGATAAATCCAGGCGAGTGCCGCAATTGTTAATATAACTATCCATATTGTATTTGCAATACTTTTCTTCTTTTTCATTACTGCTGCACCTCCTTAGATCTTGTTGCTTTCAGCTGTACCAGTGAAATAATGATAACCAGAGCACAGAAGATCACTGCTTTTGCCTGTCCATAACCTTTCCACTGCATTCCGGCACGTGCGTAGAATGTCTGGTAAATATTCAGTGCCAGCATTTCTGTCGCATGGTTTGGATCTCCACCTGTAAGAGCCAGGTTCTGATCAAACAATTTAAATGAATTGGTAAGTGTCAGGAAGACGCAGATCGTGATGGAAGACATTACCATCGGAACTCTGATCTTCCAGAGGATATCCCACTTTGCTGCTCCGTCAATCTCTGCTGCTTCGATCAGATCATCCGGTACATTCTGAAGACCTGCGATGTAAATAATCATCATATATCCGATCTGCTGCCAGCACATCAAAATGATAAGTCCCCAGTAACCGGCTGAAGAATTCAGTGCCAGAAGCGGCTGTCCGATGATCGTAAGCAGACAGTTGATCAGGATCTGCCAGATATATCCAAGTACGATTCCACCGATCAGGTTCGGCATAAAGAAAATAGTTCTGAAAATATTGGTTCCCTTTAACTTCTGTGTCAGAAGCAGTGCCAGGCCAAATGCCAGTACGTTGATCAGTAAGATCGATACAATCGCAAATAATACTGTAAATTTAAATGAACTTGTAAATGATGTATCCTTGATTGCTGCGGTATAATTTGATATTCCAACAAATGTTGCATTTCCTACTGTTGTAAACTTACAAAAAGAAAGATAAAATCCCTGTGCAAACGGAATGATAAATCCGATCACAAATGCAAGAAATGTTGGGAGAACAAATATTGGTGCATGTTTTTTCAGTGCCTTTTCCATAGAAATCCTCCTCTTTTCCTTTTGCCCGGAAGGATCTTCCTACCAGGTGGCTCTCATTTCACTTTTTATTTTTATATGGAAAAACGTAGGTTCCCATATCCAGAAAACCCGCTTCGTACAGGCTCTCCTCTCACTTAAAAGGGGCAGGCAAGCCGCCTGCCCCTAGGTCCGTTCTTTTTATGCAACTTATTTATTCATTTGCAAGCTTGTATTCAGATGCCCATCCATCTACGAATGCACTTACTACTGCATCCCAGTTAGCATCTGTCTGATCTGCTGCATAAGCTGTCAGTGCAGATCCAACACCATTTTTCCACTCTTCTGAAGGCATTGTTGAGAAGTTCCATGCTACCGGAGTCTTTCCGTCTTCGGTCATCTGTTTGTCTTCTTTGATAAAGAGATTCTGAGATTCCTGAGCTTTCTTAAACGGAATGTTGAATCCCATATCGTCTGCCATACATTTTGTTCCTTCATCTGAAGTTACACACCAGTCCATAAAATCTAATGTAGCCTGAATATCAGCTTCGTCTGCGTCTTTATTTACGCACCAGTAATTTTCTGTACCTGTGCAGAGTCCCTGGTTTGCTTCATCGCCTACACCAAAGTAAATCGGAAGCATGGTCATGTCATCATCTGTCAGACCACCATCGATCAGCTGTGTATATTCCCATGTACCATTCTGATAGAATACAGCTTTTTTATTCAGGAATTCATTTCTTGCATCGTCACCTGTCTTTGCAGCAAGATCCTTTGGATCGCATGTGCTGTTGTTGATGTACAGATCCCACATATCGCGATAATTGTCAAGATATGTGCCTTTGATTGCATCTGTTGTGTTAATTCCTTCATCCTGATATTCAAAGTAGATCGGAAGGTTTGCAAGGTGTGTCTTGAATCTCCAGTCAGAAGATCCGTCCATACCTGCTGAAGTAAATGCAGAAAATCCAAGTTCAGAAGTTCTATTTGTAATGTCTTCTGCTACTTTTTTCAGATCTGCAAAAGATTTGATGTCATCCGGTGTATATCCTGCTTCTTTTAATAATGTCTTATTTGTGATAATTCCGTATGTTTCAATAACATATCCGATACCTGCTACAGAATCTCCGTCTTTCAGTGCATAATCATCACTTGTGAGTTCTTTGTAAATATCAGAATCTGATAAGTCGTAGCAGTAATCTTTCCAGTTTGCAAGTCCTACAGGTCCGTTTACCTGGAATAATGTTGGTGCTCCGCTCTTTCCCATTTCACTCATCAGAGTGGTTTCATAGTTTCCGGAAGCTGCTGTAACAACCGTTACATCTACACCTGTCTCTTTTGTGTAATCCTTTGCCAGCTGCTGCCACTGTTCATCCTGCTCCGGTTTGAAGTTCAGATAATATACAGATCCTTTGCTGCTGTCCCCTTTACCGTCTGCACTCTTGCCATCGCTCTTGCTTCCACATCCTGCAAAGCATCCAAGTGTCATGATTCCTACCAGCCCCAGTGCCAGCCATCTTTTTTTGTTTTTCATAATTTCCGTTCCTCCTCGTCTGGATTTCTTTTCTATGCTTAAATAATAGCAAGAATCCAATCAAAGGCTGTAGCAAATCGCAAACCTCCTTTAACAAAAAATATACTTTTCGAAATGTAAAAAATTTGTTATTGATAAAATGACACCAACAGCCTTCTCCTCCCATCATCTCTCTTTCTCATACTCCCGGATACTTTCATCGGCAGTCTCCACCATCTGCGCAGGCGGCATTTTCCCGGCGGCAAGCTGTGGCAGGCACTCCCCGATTGTCTCTTCCTGAAGGATGGAGTTCCATTTCACCTGATAGTTCGGAACGATCTGCGGATTGTTATTGTAGGCATTTACATAATCCTGAAGGAGCTGACTGATTTCAGTGCGTCCGTTCTTGTCCATCAGCTCTTTCTTCTCTTCCAGATTGAATTTCGTGCGAAATTTCAAAAATTCAACCGCTCCTTCTTTGACCTCCTCGCTGTAAGTGGAAACCACCGCCCAGCCAAAGGTTTCCGGTGAGGCGATCAGTTTATTTCCCGGAAATGCGGAAAATCTTACCTTTTCTTTCCATTCTTCCGGCAACTGATCGATCATCCAGTATCCGTTCGGGATCATTGCCACCTTTCCTGTGACAAAATTATTGTATGCCACATCGTAGTCAGCATGAATTGCATCTTCTGTTGTATACCGAAACAATTTCTGCAAGGTTTCTGCAATTTCAAGACCGGTATCATTGGAATAGCTTTCTGGGAGAAGCTCTTTCATAAATGCATAGCCTTCTTCCGTGTGTGCTGCCTCTGCTGTTGCAATCAGCATCGGCGCCCAGCCGGTTCCTTCAGTGTGAAGTCCAAGCGGTGTGATTCCGTTTGCCTGCAGCCGGTCACAGCAGTCCCAGAATTCTTCCCATGTCTCCGGGAATTTCTCAATCCCTGCTTCCGCAAAAAGCTCCGGATTCCAAAACATGCCGGCGCACGCAAATGCCGCCGTACTGATCGGTCCAAGATAGATATTGCCATCCTCATCCGTACAGCCTTCCATCACCGCCGGTTCGATCATATTCCTCCACTCTTCATCCTCTTCCAGATACGGACTCAGATTCTCGATCCGTCCATCCGCAACCATCATCTGATAAAAGGACGGCAGGGTGCGCACATCATAGATCACAGTCGGAAGCTCGTCTGTGACATTTAACCGTTTCAGATTTTTTCGGTATTCCTCTTCCGTCTCCATGATCCATTCCACTTGCATATGATACGTACCGGCATATTCTTCATTAAATGCATCAACGACATCCTGTTCCGTTTTCTTGCCGGAAGTCGGATCTACCGTCAGAATGATCGGAATATCAATCTCCTTTTTTTCTGTGCTCCGGCTTGTCTGCCCCGTATTTTTACCACATCCGGTCAGCACTGTCAGAACCAGTACGATACAAAACACCGATTGCAAATATTTTCTATAAATCACGTTTCTCCTTTCCGTCATCCGGAATTTGGATTGTACACCGGGTTCCATTTTCTTCTGCCTCATAGTAAAACAGCACATCCTCTCCATATTTCAGCCGCAGTCTGGTCAGTACATTCACCACTCCATATCCGTGTTCCTTATCCTGGAAGCATTTTTTCGCCTCCAGAATCGGATGCCCGTTTAAGGCATTGATCTTTTCCATCATTTCCCGTTCAATCGGCTTCCCATTATTGAATACCACGATTTTCAGCTGGCTATCCTCCCTCGCAATCTCAATCCGGATCAGACCATTCTCATAAATTTCGCAGAATCCGTACTTGATCGCATTCTCGACAAGTGGCTGCAAGATCAGCTTCAGCATCCACGTACTCTTCTCTTCCACCTTACACTCAATCTCATACCGGAACAGATTTGCATTCCGGATCTGTTGGATTTCCATATAACTCTTTACATTTTCCAGTTCGTCCTCCACCGTCACGATATCACTGCCCTTGCTGAGTGACAGACGCAGATATTTGGAAAGTGCCTGAATCATCTTCATGGTCGTCTCTTCTCCGTTTATCCGCGCAAGCATGTAAATTGTATCCAGCGTATTATAAAGGAAATGTGGGTTGATCTGTGCCAGAAGCATGTTCAACTCCGTCCGTCTGAGCACCCCTTCCTGTTCTTTGATCTCTGCCAGAAGATTCTCAATATTTTTTAGCATCTTATTGTAGGAATGTCCGATCTGATCCAGTTCTGTATTGGTATTCAGTTCAATCAGGCGACTGAAATCATTTCCGTCAAACTGTGTCATCTCTTCACTGATCTCCCGGATCGGACTGGTGAACCGCTTGGAAAAATAGATACTGAGCACAACCGCTACCACTGCCACAAACAGATAAATCCCGATCAGCACCGTAAGTACCCTCATCGTTCCCTGCGTCATTACACTCGACGGAACGACTGTGAACACCGTCATTTCAGAGCTGCTTTCTTTGTAAATGGAGCAGACACCACCGCTCACTCTCCGGCTTTTTGCAAGGATACCGCTTGTTTCCTGTGCGCTGATCTTATAGACTTCCTGTTTTACCGCATCCGCAATCTTCGTCCCTTTCGGACACCAGACAGCGCATAAATTTCCCTCCTTATCCAGAATTCCGATCTGCACGTCATCTGTCATACTCCGATCCTTTCCAAGTATCGTTTCCAGAAAGCTGTCATTCATCTTGATAAGCAACAGCCCTGGTTTGCTGGCGTATTCCATACTGTGCACATACCTTCCGATAAACAATGCTTCTTTCTCCGTCCCAAACAGAGTATCCTTCGCCCAGAACCACTGTGTTTTCGCATAAGAATCTCCCATGTAATCTTCCAGATGGCTGTCTGAAAAATCTTCATAATCAATATGCGAGTAGGATCTGGCATAAACATTATTTTTATTATCCACATAGCAGTATTCTGCCACATGATCCAGATTCATATAGGCAAAATATTTCTGAAGGGAGTTCTTTTCCACATCTGCAAGTGAAGTTTTTTTCAGACTTTCCTGAACCTGATCGTAAGTAATACATTCTGCTGTCCCTTCATCCGCCTCTTTTGACAGTGTATCCAGAGCCAGCCCCATCTTCTCATTTAAAAATTCATATTTATCTGTAACCTCTGTGGTCAGACTCTGCCTTACATAAATCCAAACACCGATGCTTGACAGCAAAATTGCCAGCAACAACAGCCCCATTATATATCGAAGGTATTTTCTCTGTATTCCGGATTTAATCACCCATTTCTTCATTCTTCGTAATCCTTTTTGTATTCACTCGGTAATTTTCCTGTATATTCTTTAAATAAATGTGAAAAATAGGATGCATTGCTGATTCCCACCTGCTCACATACCGTTCCTATACTCTCACATCCATCCTGGATCAGCCTCTTTGCTTTCTCCATTCTCTGCTGTAAGAGATACTTTTTAAAGGTCATATGAAATGTATTTTTAAATACACGCCCGAAATATACCGGATTCAGATAAATCTGCGTTGCCACCTGAACAATAGAAAGTTCTTCCTCCTGCAAATGCTCACCGATATAAGAAAGTGCCACTGTCATATATTCCTTTGCACATTTATTTTCTCCGCTTTCTGCGTATTTTTCCCGTTCCTCAATTGCTTCTCCGAGGATCTTATAACT
Source organism: Coprococcus comes ATCC 27758 (assembly GCF_025149785.1). Lineage (GTDB taxonomy): Bacteria > Bacillota > Clostridia > Lachnospirales > Lachnospiraceae > Allocoprococcus > Allocoprococcus comes. Next base: position 2,516,307 of record NZ_CP102277.1, read on the forward strand.
GACATCTACCGCCTGTGCTGCTGTCAGACTCTCCATATTCGAATAATAATTCCGGAACTGTTTCTGCAGTTTTTCCGTCATTCCGTAAGTATCGTTCAGCATCATCTCCGCTTGCAGCATAACCTTATGTATATAACGGATCTGTAACTCTTCCTCATGTGGAAGTGCGTAGATCAACGCAATAAAAGCCTGTTTTAACTCTTTAAACGCATTCTTCCGAACAGCATTGACGATCGTAAGTCCTGCCTCTTCACAATCACTTTTTGCCGCTTTTTCTTCCTTTTTCACAGGTATGGAAAAAGTATTCTCATTTGTGGCACTGCTGCAGATTGGCTCGAAAAGTCCCTGCGCCTCTTCGTAACTTCGGCGGATTCCATCCAGTCCTTTATACGGTTTGGAAATCGATGCAGTAACCGGACTTTTCTGTTCCCTTTTAACCTGTTCCAGAATCTGCGCAATCTCGCGCACTGTCGCATTTTCCTTTGTCTTGATCAGAAATACATGACAACCTTCTGCCTTTTCAAAATGCCAGAAAAAATACCGCTCTGAAAACATTTCTTCCAGAGATTGTATCAATTCCAGCCTGGCTGCTTCGTAATTCAGTGCATCCGTAATCTTATATGTAAGATCAAGATCCACACACATTGCAATAAAACGGTCGCCCTCTTCGATCACATCTTTCAAGATCGCAAATACTTCCTGCATTTTTTCATAGGAAATTTTATTCTGTAAATATTTCTGTACAACAACCTGAAGAAAACTGGTGGAATCTTTTCGGATCATATTTTCCCAGCTTTCATAACGCTCTTCGCTCTCCAGTTTCTCCATACAGGTCTGGTATGCGCCCTGCATGGTCTCCTGCAGTTTATCTTCCTCGATTGGTTTCAGCAGATATGCATATGCACCAAGATCACACGCCTGCTGTGCATAATTAAAATCACGGTATGCACTGAGCACAATAAAAACCGGATCCAGCTCTGTCTTCTGGATCTCTTCCATCACCATCAGACCGGAAACCTGTTTCATCCGGATATCCGTCAGTACGACATGGGGCTTCACTTTTTTGATCACTTCGATTGCCTGCTCCCCACTCTGTGCCTGACCGGCAACTTCAAATCCCATCTCATTCCAGTTGTACGTCTTAACCAGTCCCTGCAGAAGGATTGGTTCGTCATCTACAATCACAAGTTTTAATAATTTCATACCATTTTCCCCATTCCTGATAATCTTCCTACTTCTTATTTTAGATAAGACATGATAAAGAATTTATCAAAAACTATACTTTTGATGCAAAAAATCATACTTTTACCAAAAATTATACATTTCGGAAAAATAAATAGCAAGAAATTAAAAAAAGCTGTTACATGATCGATATGATCAGATCCGGTTGCAAGTGATGATAAAATCGTGGTATCAGAAAGCGGTGAACAATGATCTCCAAAGCATCCTCCACCCATTACAGCTGCTATTGTAGCATATACGACCGGTGTTAAAGCTCCACCAGATATATTCAGAGCCATCTGTACACAGATTGGTGTAACAATCGCATAGGTTCCCCATGAAGTTCCTGTAAAGAATGCAATAAAAGCAGATACTACAAAAGTCAATGTCATAAGGATCGTCGGTGTCATCCAGCTTTCTGTAATAGAAATTACATAATCTGCAGTTCCTTCGGAATCTCCTATAAAAAAAAAGCTGGCAGACAAATGTATTTTTTCTCATCTGTCTGTCAGCTTTCTAATTCTTATTCTAATTTGATTCTTTGTTACAAATTATCGTATAGTCTTATTTTCTTTTTCTGCGTTTCCAGGCAAAGCCGCCCATACCTGCTCCGAGCGAAGAAACTGCAAGTCCAAGCCAGCCAAGTACACTTGCCGGATCTCCTGTTTTTACAGAATCGTTTCCGCTTGTCTTGGATCCATTGGTTGTACCATCTGTCTTCTTTACAGATGAGCTGCCTTTCTTTACAAGTGCTTTGATCGCTTTGTTCAGGCTGTTTGTTGCATTATCTACTGCTTCCTGGCTTTCTTTTGCTTCCAGTGCTTTCTGGGCATCTGAAAGTGCGCTCTGCAGTGCTTTCCAGCTATCTGCTGTGTAATCTGCTTCTTTAAGCGCTTTTGCATCTGCAATTGCTTTTTCAAGAGAAGCAGTATTGATTGCAACCGGTTCTTCTTCAGCTTTAACCAGTGCATCTTTTGCTGCATTTAAAGCAGCAAGTGCCTGATCAACTGCATCCTGACTTTCCTTTGCTTCCAGTGCAGTACGTGCGCTCTGCAGTGCTGCCTGGTATACACTCCAGCTTTCTGCTGTGTAGTCTGCTTCTTTAAGGTTATCAGCTTCTGCAATTGCAGCTTCCAGTGCTGTTGTATCAACCTCTGCCGGTGCCGGAGTCTCTGCTATCTTGTAAGTAAATGTAAGAGGAGTTGTATAACCTGTTGAAGCTACTGTAATCTGGAATTCCGTTCCAGCTACCGCATCCTTAAACGGATCTGCATCTGTCTTGATCGTACCATCCTTATTGATAATAACTACGGAGCCTCTTCCACTTGCTGCATAATCTTTACCATTTACATTTACAGAAGTAATATTTCCAAGATAAGCTTTAAGCGCATCTGTGTCAAATCCTTTTGCCTCTACAAGTTTCTTATTCTCTTCATCATATGCTGCAGGCATATCTTTTGTTGTCAATGTAAATGTTGTAACAACATCTGCATATTTCTTGTTCTTATCTTTAATTGTGAGGGTATATTTTCCAGGTTTTACAGAAGCTGCTGCTCTGCTCTCTGTCGCTGCTTTAAAAGTCAGTACTTTACCTTCTACCGACACATCCAGTCCATCCACACTGTATTCCGGTTTAAATTCATCTGGAAGCTGTACATTGATTTTAGTCTTGCCTGCTGTAATGTCTGCATCGGCGACTTTCACTTTTGTAATCTCTGATTTTACAGGAACATAGATATCTGCGATATCCATTGTATACACACCATTTGTTGTATAATACTCAATGCTGTCAATGGTCTTGCCCATCATAGATTTGTAATGTCCAGATGATGTCGGGCAACCATGTACTTGACTTGTAAATCCGGTACTCCATGCGAGTTTCGTACCTAACCAGATATTTTCTAAATGACGCATACCATAAGCGGTTCCGTCGGTTGTCTTTACTACAACTGCATTTACATTGTCTGATGTGATTTCTTCTGGAAGTCCATCAAGATCAAGCTCGTAATCTCCATAAGATGATTCGGTTGAAAGTTTTGCTGTAACTCCTTCTACCTTCGTTGCTTCCTGACCTTTTACTTCACTGAACACAAGTTTTCCATCTGCATCGACAGAAACTTCTTTATAGTTTGCCGGTGCTTCTGTAAGTGGATAGTATGCATAAGATGCATTTTCAAATAATGTGTCTTTTCCAGTCAGTGTTGTGGTAGTTGTCTGTCCTCTGTTTGTAACTGTAATTTCTACGGAATCATCGTCTTTCACTTCTTTGTATTTTGAAAGATCTACCGAAGGGTCTACTTTTACAGCATAAGTGATACCATCAATACTGGATCCATCTGCATTTTCATGGTATGATCCACCTGCAAGACCTTTGGTTCTGGTCTTGTTCTTTGTCGCAGAAGTAAATGCATCTACCTTAGTATCATTACCTGTTGTTTCAGCTTTGTAGAATTCTGCGTATGGGATGTTCATGAGAACATATTTATCTGCTTTCACAAGTGCCTCAATTGCTGCTGTCATATGGAGCGTTTGCTCTTTCACAGCTGACTGTAACGGATTCTCCTGTGCAAGAAGCTCTTTCGATTCTTCCAGTTCACTTATCATCTTATCCCAGCTGTCTTTTGTATAATCAGATTCGTTTAATGCACTTGCTTCATCAATTTTGTCCTGTAATGCTTTGATATCTTCTTTGGTTGCAGTTTTTGGTGCCGCAAGATTTTCTGTTCCGATCTTGAAACTATAGCTGTAATCTGCATAACCAAGTCCATAGACTGTCAGTTTCCAGTAACCTGTACCATCCGTTCCTTCCGGAAGCTGGCATCTGAGAGAGTCTGTCAGTCCAAGCTGGATTCCATTAGATTTATGCATCCAGTTATCTGCCGCAAATTTTGTTCCAAATGTTCTTACCGGTGTTGTATAGCTTGCATCATCTCCATAATAGGTCCATTCAACAGCCTGCATCGCAGAACCAAGCCCACCATAGTTTCCATTTAAATCTACACGGATAAATTCTCCAAAACTTCCCACATCTTTTGTCTCTCTGACATTCGGTGTGATATCAGCTGCCACTGCCAGTTGTGTGTCTTTTAATCCGGAATAGGAACCTGTTGTTCTTTCAGAAAATGTAAAGCTTCCATCATCCTGCTTTTCGGCGGTCTTAAGGCCATTTGTATTTGGGGTTACATCTGCAATTGCTGTGTAAGACTGAAGCTGATTTTCAGAAAATCCTCCACTTAATGTGCCTCCGTTTTCCACAACTGCATATTCTTCTTGTAATGCATTCAGATCTGCTGTTTTTACTTTAACCGGAACATATTTGATACCTGTTACTTTATAATCAGCCTGGATAAATGAGCTTCCGTCCTCAGCAGTAAACACTGCTTTTTTATCTTCATTGGTTGATCTCGTATAAACACTTCCGTCTGACATTACAGCTTTTCCGTCTGCATTCCAGTATGCGAGCTCATATTTGTTTCCATTTGTATCTTCAATAACTGCACTACACTGGAAACTGCCTCGATGCAATCCATGATTTGCTGTTGCTCTTGTTACTGCATCAAAAGCACCCTTGTCATACTCGTTACGAGAATCTACATCAGAAGAAGATCCTGTATCACCTGCTGCATAGACACCTTCTTTTGCCCAGTATTCAGACCAGCTCATACCAACATAAACATAAGAATACTCACTTTTTTCTTCCGGTACTTTATAAGTAAATGTATATGCCTGATAACCGTCTTCTGCGATTGTTACAGCAAATGCTTCTCCTGCTTTTGCATCTTTAAATGCATCCTTTGAAAGATCCAGTTTTCCGTCTTCTGTAATTAGTTTTACTCCTTTTTTTCCGGAAGCTGCATATTCTTTTCCATTCACAGTTACTGATGTAATATTTTTTAAATATGTCTGGAATTCTTCTTCATCAACACCATCCGCTTTCACCACAGCCGGATCTTCGTCATTTTCATTATATTTTGCCGGCATTGTTTCTGTATAAGCATTAAATGTTGTGGAGATTGGTGCATAATTTCCATTCCTATCGCTAAGCGTAACTGTATATCTACCTTTTGCAAGTGCTTTCTTAAAATTAATTGTTCTTGTAGTTGTCTTGCCATCTGATTTGATCTCAACAGAATATGCATCTTCATCGATTCCATCAATTTTATATTCTTCTTCAAAATCATTCGGAAGTCCACTTACCGTTATAGCTGTTTTTTCTGATTTCACAGATACATCTTCTACTGATACTTCTCCGTCAAATTTCTTTGCAACTTTCTGATCCATCGGAATTTCATAAATACCAGCATCTGTATAGTAAGTTACCTTATTGATTGTCTGTCCCATCATGGCAGCGTAGTCTTTATAATTAAGGTTGTTTCCTTTTGATTGTGTTACAAATCCGGTACTCCATGCAAGTTCTTTGTTTTTCCAGATATTTTCCAGATGACGAAGTCCATATTTGCTGCCTTCCTCGGTACTGATTACTACACCATATACAGTTTTAATCTCTGACGGAAGTCCGCTTATATTTAACTGATAATCACCATATCTTGATGAAGTTGAAAATTTTGTTGTGGCATCTGATAAAGTCTGTACCTTTGCTCCTTTTATTTCACCAAAACTCAGGCTTCCATCAGAATTTACTGTTGCTTCTTTATAGTAGGATGGTGCTTCACTTAAAACATAGTAGGAATAGCTTGCGCTTTCAAATAATGCATCCTTTCCAGTATAGGTTGTTGTCGCTTCGCCTGCTTTTGACTGTGTAGTAATATCAACTTTACTCTCGTCTGTAATCTGTGTATATTTTTCAAGGGAAGAGGCATCACTGATCTTAACTGGGAAAGTTACACCTGTAATATCCGATCCATCACTGTTTACATGATAAGATCCTGCTACAAGTGTTCCTCTCGTTTTCTGCTTTGTTGCTGATGAAACAGCATCCGCACCTGTCACACCATCTGCTTTGTAAAAATCAGCATATGGAATGTTCATTAACACATAGACTTCTTTCTGTACATCTGGAGTTTTTGCTTCAAGTGCATTCATTGCATCCGTTAAAGCTTTTGCTGCTGCATCGACTGTTGCCTGAGATTCTTTTGCAGTAAAAACATTTTTTGCTGCTGTCAGCTTTTCCTGCATATTACTCCATGACTCTGCAGTATAATCTTCCTCTTTATCTTTAAGTGCCTCCGCCGATGCAATTGCACCACTTAACGCTGTCGTATCTACTGTTACTTCAGTTGATGCTGCCGGAGCAGACTGAATCGCTTCAAGCGCAGCTGCTTTAACTGCCGTTGCTGTACATGTAGCACCAGTCTTTGTATCCCAACCGTTTATTGTATCTTCTGTCGCATCTTTATCTTTTAGTAATGTGTTGATTCCTTTTGACTTATTATAAGCCTTGTTAAAATAAGAGTCATTAGTAGTTGAATCATATCCATTCTTAGGCGTAACCGTAATATTTGAAAATTTCCCATCGGAAACAGTAAGGCTTACCTCCACATCATACTCATCCCAATCATTTTCATCATCCGGATTATTAACAACATGCTTTGTTGCTGTATAAGTTCCATCCTTTGCAACTACACTACCTGATGCCGCAAACACCGTCGACGGACAAAGTCCCGCTACCATCGACATTGCCACAGCCATCGTCATAGCCTTTGTCTTAATCGTTCCCTTTCCCATAATTACCTCCTTGTTGTTGATAATATTTATTATTAAGTTAGTTTTTGCTAACCTATAATCAAAAAAATTTAAACCATCTGTGCTGCTCTCTCCGATTCTCTTTTTACAATCGGAAGCAGCTTTTTACTTATCATTCCCATCACGAATCCGGTCACTGTACCGGCGATCAGAAGTGCCGGCAGATAATAAACCAGTTTCAGATTCTCTACCACAATGGATGCCACGATGATCTGACCGATATTGTGTGACACGCCTCCGGCGATACTGACTCCGGCTACGGAAAATCCTTTCAGCCTCTTCATCAGTGCCATAACCAGAAAGCTTAAGATTCCTCCGGCAAGACTGTAAATGATCGACATTCCATTTCCAAATAAAAAGCCGGTCAGCAGGATCCGCATGACTACCACCAGAAATACTTCCGGAAGCTCCAGGAAGTACAACCCGGTCACAGTCACCAGATTGGCAACTCCGAGCTTCATTCCCGGTATCCCGAAATTGATCGGTATTAAGCTTTCTACATAACTGAATATCATCGCCAGTGCAACCAGCATTGCCATATTGGCAAGTTTTCTGTTTTTATTCATCTGCTATTCCCTTTATCATTTTGCGATCGTATCCGGAGCTGCATCTTCCGAATCCGAAGTTCCCGAGTTCTGATCGCTTTCATTTTCCAGAACCTCTACCACAAGCTTATGCGGAAGACAGACGATCGTCTGTGTATGCCCGCTGATCTTTCCCTGCTCCTCGCAGTAGCCGTCCGGACAGTTTGCCTCTTCCATGTATGCCTTTCCATCTTCAATCCGGATCCGGTTATAGAAATCGCCATCCTTTACTTCAATGGTCTGATCCTTCGACAAGGAATACGTTCCATAGATTTTCCCATCCAGCGTAACCCGGATCTGATTTCCTTCTTCCCCTCTCGTCAGCTGCATCACAAGCAGCATCGCAAGCGCAATCACAATAATTCCTGCTCCAAGTATCAGATCTTTCTTCTTCATCTTCTATACACCCAGCCAGAGCAGAAGAATCAGTAAGATTACTGCCCGCAAAATCGTAAACCAGAATTCATTTCCACGAAGTCCTTTTACTCCAGTATGAATATTTCCTTTTGGACAGGTATCGATGCATTTCTGGCACTGGAAACAGTCACCTTCTACCTTTGGAGATCCGTCTTCCGGAAGTCCGATGTTAGAAGGACATTTCTTTGTACATGCCTTGCATCCTTTGATGCAGTTTTCCCGGTCTCTGTGAAGCGCGAAAAACGGAAGGACCGGAAGCAAGGAAAACACAGCTCCCATCGGGCAGAAATTTCTGCAGAAAAACCGTTCTTCAAAACACATTCCCACAAGGATCAGAGCCAGAAGAACGAGTCCCACCAGATATCCGCCAAGCTTAAAGTTGCCCGCATGGAGCATGGAAAATACATCCCACGGGCTGGTTCCTTTTGCCTTGCCGTAGACGCCTGCAAAGCACAGGATTGAAATCAGTGCCAGTACAATATATTTCAGATAGCAGAGCTTTTCTGTCCATGCTTCTGCAATCTGAAGCGGTTTCTTTTTCATTTTTTTACAGATCCACACATAGAGTGCATGCACGCCGTCTCCCAGCGTACCGAATGCACAGGCAAATCCGCAGAAGAATCTTCCGAACAGAATCGTGTAAATGCAGATCACAACCAGTACTGTCACGAACGAGGTCATGGCAACCTTTTCGCCTGCACCGATCTGTGTAAAGATGTATTTCACTCCGGCAAATGCCGCTGTATACACAGACGGGATAAACAGGAAATACAGGACCTGAATCAGGGCTCTCAGCCATACATGTAATTTTTTTATTTCTTTCGCCGTCAAATTATGAATATCCATCTTTTTCACGTTACTTTACCGCCTTTTCCAGTGCCTGCTCCGATGCATTTTTGATTCCGGTCGAGCTGAATGTCGCACCGCTGACCGTATCTACATCCGCGCTCTGTGCATCGATGATTTTGGGAATAATATCCTTTGCCATGGAAAGATATGCTCCGTCTTCCTTTTCTGCAGATACTACATTGATTTCTGCAATCTTATTTTTCTCAATCTTTACTTCTACCTGGATCGTTCCGCCAAATCCATCAGCTTCCCCGGTATAGGTTCCGTCCTTGTAATTTGTGGAATCTCCATTTTCGCTGTCTGATTGTCCGTTTCCGGCAATCTGTGCGGAAAGCCGGGCAATCTCATCTTCTTTCGCACGCGCATCCAGCACTGAATTGTATCCCAGCAGAACTCCCACGATTGCGAGCATACTTACCAGTCTTACCCAGAATTCTCTCATTGTTATTCAGCCTCCGTATCTGTCGGTCTTTCTGCTGCTTCCAGTACTTTTTTGCATCCTTCCAGGATTGCATTGGAAGAGCAGGTTGCGTGGGAAACAGTATCGATGTCCTCCGACATTCCTTTTTCTATGATCTGAGATACCACGCCTTTTATGCTTGACGTACCATTTGCTGCTTTCAAGATATATCTGTCATTGTCGCTTGCACCATCACCTGTAATATCTGTAATCGCTACAATCTTATCACCACGGATCGTCACTGACATCGTCAGATTATATCCTTCAAAATCTTCGTCTTCATCTGGTTCACAAGGTACGGTCACTTCATAAGTTCCACTGACATACTTCGTATTTTCCTCGTTTTTTCCATCCTTCGATTCAAGCTGTGCGATTGCCTTTTTCAGCTTTTCCACCGCTTTATCAACCGCAGTCTGTTTCGTTTCCTCAAGTGCATCTTTTGCGTCCGCAAGTCTGGTCTGCAGAACTGCCCAGCTTGTTTCTGTGTATTTATCTTCTTCCAACTTTTCTGCTCTCTCGATCAGCTCTTTCAGATCAGTCAGATCCGGCTTCTCATCAATGGATTCTCCATTTGTCACTTTCTCTGCCTGTTTCAGTGCATTCTTGATTGCATTTAACAGTCCTTTGGAACTGTAGGTTGCTCCTGACACTGTATCTACATCGTCTGTCTTCTGTATCTGGATCACCTTTTTCACAACATCCATTGCACGGTTGAAGAACGCTTCGTCATCCGAGCTTTCTGTGATCAGGATCGCTTTGATCGTCTTTTCCTGGATCACGACTGCAACGGATACATCTCCGCTGTAGCCCTCTGCCGTTCCGTAATAGATTCCTTCCTTGTACGGAACGGTTCCGGTTACGGTAGAATTATTGTCGTCTGATGAACTATTATTATTACTGTTGCTGTTGTTATTGTTATTCTGCGAAGTATCTGATGTACCATTTACCGCAGCCTGACTTAGTGCATCCCGGACTGCCTGGATAATTCCGACAGAGCTGTAGGTTGCCCCTGACACCGTATCCACATTGGTACTCTGTGTCGTAATAATAGAATCGATCAGAGAAGCTGCTTTGGAAATATAATCGCTTCCGTCACTGTTCTCCACAATCTGGATGGATGCTATCTTCCCTCCGCTGATTTCTACCATAACCTTCAGCGGACCGCCAAATCCGGTTCCCGAACCGTAATAAGTTCCGTCCTTATACGCTGCCGCATCTTCTACCTGTGCCACACTAGTTGAGCTTCCTGCCGCCGCCCCTGTCTGACCGGACTGCGCCTGTCCTGTCTCGCTGGTATCCTTTTCCCCGGTCAGCGCATTTTTTACGGCGCTGATGATTCCTCTGGAACTGAACGTTGCTCCCGATACAGTATCCACATCCAGCGTCTGACCTTCGATGATCTTGTCGATCACCGCTTTCGCACGCGTAAAAAACGCCGCATCATCGGAAGAGCTCAGAATATCAATCGAAACGATCTGCTTGTCCTTGATCAGTACCGATACGGTGATGTCTCCTGCATACCCGGTTCCGGTTCCCTTATACACACCATCCTCCAGATCAAATGATCCTTTGGCTGCTGTCTTTTTTTCTTCTTTCTTCTCTTTTGTCTCTTCTTTTTTTACCGGTGTTTCTTCCTGTGTCGCCGCATAGACCGGAGCCTCATATCCACTTAAAGAGCCTGCCACGCACGCCGTAACCAGTGCAACTGAAAGAACGGGTGCAAACGGTTTTAATTTTTTACCGGTTTCTTTGATGTCCATCTCTCATTATCCTCTCATTTCACGCAAATTATTTCGTAATAACCTTCATGTTAAGATCCGTTGTAAAGCTGTCTTTCAGACCTTCTGTCACATAAATCGTCCCATCATCTGTCGCAAAGATCGCCTCAAACTCATTACTGTGCGCCTTCCAGAACTCTGCCGCTTTTTCTTCTCCCATGATAAAAAGGGAGGTGGAAAGCCCATCTGCAAGGGTTCCGTCCGAGCTTACGATCGTGACAGATACCAGTCCGTTCTCTGCCGGATATCCGGTCTTTGGATCAATAATGTGATGATAGGTCACACCATCCTGTTCAAAATAGCGTTCATATCCACCAGATGTGATCACCGCTTTATCCCGAATGGATAAAACTCCCAGATAATCCTCTGTGTCGTCCGGACTCTGTACCGCAACCCGCCAGTTACTTCCGTCTGTCTTGGTTCCGAGTGCCTGTACATTTCCACCCAGATTTACCAGACCACTTGTAATCCCGTTTTCTTTGAAAATATCCATAATCCGCGAAGAAGTATAGCCTTTTGCAATTCCTCCAAGGTCGATTTTCATCTGGTCATCTTCAAAAGAGATTTCTCTCGTATCCTTATCGTATGAGATCTTCGCTGCATCCACATGCTTCAGAAGCCCTGTCAGTTCGTCAGCTGATGGGACACGAAAATTCTGTATCGGAAATCCCCACGCCTCCATAACCGGATAAATTGCGATATCAAATGCCCCATCCGTTTCCTTATTCAGTTCCAGTGCGCGCTTCACAAGATATCCGCCATCTTCTGAAAGTGTTGCACTTTTCTGTTCATTCAGTTTTACAATCTCACTGCCTGCATTTCCCGTTGATAAAAGTGTATCTAATCTTTCAATCTCTGCTTCAGCGGCATCCACCGCATCCTGTGCTTTTTCTCCATATGCTGTCACTGTCATATAGGTATCCATTGCAAAAATGTCTTTTGATGCCTCATTATCCTGAGAGGTTTGTTCTGTACTTTCCTTCGAACTGGCTGTTCCTTCACTATTTTTACTCTTTGTTGTATTCTGACCACCTTGACCGCATCCACCCGCGAATACAGATACGCACAGACAGACCACAATGATTTTATTTTTGAATTTCATTCTGTTTCCTCTTGTTTGTATTCTCTAACTTAGAATAGTTTATATTACCACAAGTTAGTATGTCAACATTGAAGTTGTTAGTTAAGAAACTTTCTCATTTTACAATTCATACTTGTATTCAAAAAGAGCTTATGGAAAATGTGCCATTACATTTTCCATAAGCTCTTTCGTTTCTTTCTAAGATTCTAATGTTTTACTCATAACATATCTTCGTTTCCCGCCATACTTCTTTGTCTCGAAAACTGCCTTCATTCCAAGCTTTTCCATATTGCGAAAACTGTATATATTATCCGGATGAACTGTTGCCATCAGATACCTCATCTGCTTATTTTTTACGATTGCTTCTGACTGACAGAAAAGCTCATATTGCAGTCCGTATCCCTGATACTCCGGTACTACAACAGCAATCTCCAGATGCGCAACCCGCTTCATTTCTTCCCTGGAAATCTTCAGATATTCTCCCAGGTTGTCCTCTGCCAGTCCGGGAATACGGACAATCATGATTGCTGCAGTCTGTCCATTTTTCTTTGCCAAAAGGGTAAATCCTTCCTCACGGATATGCTTTGCAAGAAATTCTTCATCCTCTGCCTCAAACCATTCTTTCACGGGAACACTTTCTCCGGCAAGCTTTACTATACGACAAATTTCAGGAAGATCCTCCTCATTCGCCCTGCGGAACTGAAACGCATTTCTCTTCGTCATACTCTCCATTTACAGCATCTCAACAAACGCAGCAAGTCTGGTGTTCAGCTGTCCGATGTCTGCCTGAGAGTAATCGGTTTCCACACTGATATACGGAATTCCCTTTTCACCTGTCACAAACTTGCGGATGGTATTGGTCTCCACATTGTAGGTATGACAGGCCTGAAGGATCATATCTACCACACCGTCTACCTGATATTCGTCGATCAGTCTTCCAAGAAGCTCCAGACGATTCGGGTTCGGCGTCATAACAGAACATCCAATACTGAGGTATCTTCTTGCGATTGCATCGTAGATATCTTCCGCGTCCTCGTCTACCAGCTTGTCAATGGATTTTGCACCGCTGCAATTTTCAAAAGTTACAACAATACCACCGTTGTCTTCTACGGCACGGATTACTTTTTCAGTTGCTCCTCCGATTGGGCATCCTGTGATCAGGATACGTGGTTTCTTCTCTTCTCTCTTGCCCTCTGCATATTCTTTTTCAATCTTCGCAGTAAGAGCATCCACTTCACCCGGGATCAGGGAACGGTCAAATTTGAAGGTGCTTCCGTACAGAACTTTGAACAGATCCTGTCCTTTGATCGGAGCCGGATCATATTTCATTACTTCATAAAGTTTCTTTAAGGATCGACGTGCCTGATTCTCTGTCTTTACAGCTTCACGGATCTGCTCTTCCGTGATCGTCACGCCAAATTTCTGTTCCAGATATTCCTTGAAACGGATGATCTCGCCTTTCCAGAGTTGAAGTCCCGGTTCTCTCTGGCTATTCGGAAGTTCCATAATAAATACATCTTTGAATTCTGACATATATTCATACATCTTCTTCTTACCATCACAGGTTGTTTCCCCAACTACTACATCTGAGAAATAGAAGAACGGACATTTGTCTGTCTTTGCAAATCCATAGCTTGATTTGATCAGCGGACAGAGGTTCTTCGGAAGATCTTTCTCTGCTTCCGGAATTGTCTCATCAGAAGTTGAGCAAAGGCTTACGCATCCTGCCCCCATCGCCATTGCAATCTCTTTCGGGAAGTATGTACAGTACGATCCAACAACCGGAACCCCTTTCTCTTTTAACTCCTTGACAGCCAGAAACGATTTCTGTCTCTGCTCTGCGAATTCCTCAAATACCTCTGGTAAATCTTTAATCAGTTCCATTTTCATTATCTCCTTTTATCCTTTTTTTCTCTGGCAAGAAGTGCTGCCCCGTATGCCCCCGCAAAACGGCCAAACTCTTCTGATTCCACTTTCTGATCCAGCTTGTCTGACAGGATTCCTGTGAAATAAATGCTGTGACTGAGTCCTCCGGTCAGGATCACTCTGTCTCCAAGTTCCTTTTTCTGCGCAAGCTGCACTACTTTATTGGCAACAGAATCTACAACTCCGGCCGCAATATCTTCACGCTTTTTTCCTTCTCCGATATAGTTAATCACCTCAGATTCGGCAAATACCGTACAAAGTGAGCTGATCGGAATAACTTCTCCTGCTGCCGCCATATCAAATAATTCATTGATCGTAACACCCAGGCGGTTCGCCATGATCTCCAGAAACTTTCCTGTTCCCGCCGAACATTTATCATTCATCTGGAAATCGGATACCATTCCATTCTGTACAATGATCACCTTCGTATCCTGTCCTCCCACATCAATGATCGAACAGTCCCCCCCTGCAAGTTCACGACCACCTCTGGCATGGCAGGTAATCTCTGTAATTACATGATCTGCAAAATCAACTGCGATTCTTCCATATCCTGTAGCAACTACCTTTGTATCATCTGAGGTAACATCTACCCCCATCTCAAGCAGCTTATTCTTGATCTTTTCGCAAGTCTCTTTGCTGCTCCATCCTGTCGGCAGTACGAAATGTTCTTTCTTATCTCCTTCAACAACAACCTTGGATGCTGTTGATCCGATATCAATTCCTACATAATTCATATTTCTTCCCTTTTCTCTCTTTAATGACATCCTGTTTCTATGCTGTTTTTCCAAAATGCCTCTGGTTATTAGAATAACATTTTCATAATATTTCTTCAATAAAACTGCCTGTTTTACTTATTGTTTATCCGGATAGACCGACTTCTCTATAGAGTTTTTCTATTGTAAAATTTCTCCGATATGTAGTACCTTCTATTCGGAATTTCCTGTAAAAAAATGAGCCTGCCTAAAAAGCAGACTCATGCACTATTCTTCATTCTGATAGCGGATTTCCATCAGGCAGAGTCCCTGCGGCGGTGCCGTGACCGCTTCCCTGGTTCTTTCTCCGCCTTCCAAAAGTTCCTTTACCTTTTCCGGTTCGTAAAATCCTCTTCCGACACGCACCAGTACCCCGGCTATGATGCGCACCATGTTATACAAAAATCCATTTCCCGTGATCCGGATCGTAATATGCTCTCCGCTTTGCAGAATCTGCAAATCCGTGATTGTCCGCACCGTTGTCTTTGCATTAGTACGGATACAGCAAAATGGTGCAAAATCGTGTTCTCCTTCCAGATAAGCCGCTCCACGTCTCATCTGCCCCACGTCCAGGTCAAAACTTACAAAGTAATTATAAAGCCTCTCTGTCGGAATCGGCACTTTCGTATTGATGATATGATATTCATAGGTTTTCAGAGTATCCTGATAACGTGGATGCCAGTTAAGATCCACCTCATCTGATTTTACAACTACAATATCTTTCGGAAGACGCTGATTCAGGGCATAAGAAAAACGTTCTGCCGGTATCCTGCTTTCCGTGTCAAACACAGCAATATTTCCTCTTGCATGAACCCCGGAATCCGTCCGGCTCGCCCCTATCACCTGAATCTCTTCTCCGGTGAGCTTACAGATTGCCTTATTCAGCACTTCCTCGATCGTAATTCCATTTGGCTGGATCTGCCAGCCACAATAATTTGTTCCATCATAAGCCACTGTTAATCTGATTCTTCTCATCTTATGACTCCTTAAAAGATCCACAGCTTGAATGGAACATATCTTCCAACAACAAATGTGATCACAACATACAGGATCGTAATCAGGTATGCCATGTGGTCAGCACTCTTATAAATCAGAGGTTTCATCTTGGTTCTGCCATTACCACCGCGATAACATCTTGCTTCCATTGCCATTGCAAGATCATTGGCACGGCGAAATGCGGATACAAAGAGCGGAACCAGGATCGGAATCATTGCCTTTGCCTTCTGGATCAGATTTCCACTTTCCATATCCGCACCTCTGGCAATCTGTGCCTTCATGATCTTATCCGTTTCCTCCAGAAGGATCGGAATAAAACGAAGTGCGATCGACATCATCATCGAAATCTCATGTACCGGTACATGGAGCTTATTCAATGGGTGAAGAAGCTTCTCCAAACCATCTGTCAGTGAATTCGGTGTAGTTGTCAGTGTCATAAGTGAGGATCCCATAATCAGATAAATCAGCCGGATCGCCATATAAACCGCTGTGCTTAAGCCGTACTCCGTGATCTTGATAAAACCCACATGGACCAGTGTCTTTCCACCCGGTGTCAGAAATAAGTTGAAACCTACTGTGATCAGAAGCAGAATAATAATTGGCTTCAGTCCTCTGACAATGAATTTAAACGGTACCTTCGCCAGCTTAATGCATCCAAACAGGAACACAGTCGCTAGTACATATCCCAAAATACTTTTAAATGTAAAAAGAGAAATCAGATACAGCAGTGTGCATACAATCTTCACACGCGGATCCAGCTTATGGATACGGCTGTCAGCCGGATAATATTGTCCAATCGTTATATCTCGAATCATTTGGCTGCCCTCTCCTTCTTCAGTGCTTTCATAATGCCATCCGCTGCTTCTTCTATCGTGGTTGCATCTGTCGGAACATCCATTCCCTTTTCCTTCAGCGCATGCATGATGTACGTTACCTGTGGTGCCGCAAGTCCCACACTCTCCAGTTCTTTGTAGTGTGCAAACACTTTCTTTGGCACATCATTAAACATGACGCTGCCTTTATTCATCACAATAATACGATCCACATATTTTGCAATATCTTCCATACTGTGGGAAACTAGAATGACAGTCATGTCTGCTTTTTCGTGCAGATAGGCAATCTGATCCAGGATCTCATCTCTTCCCTTCGGATCCAGTCCTGCAGTCGGTTCATCCAGAACCAGTACCTTCGGACGCATTGCCAGTACACCTGCGATCGCTGCACGTCTTTTCTGCCCGCCTGACAGATCAAACGGGGAATGATCGAAATATTTTTCTTTGAGACCAACAAGCTGCAACGCCTCTCTTGCCCGCTTTTCACATTCTTCCGGTGAAAGTCCCTGATTCTTCGGTCCAAAACAGACATCCTGAAGTACATTGACCTCAAAAAGCTGATGCTCCGGATACTGAAAGACCAGCCCGACCTGATTTCGCAGCTCACGTAAGTTATAGTTTTCTCCGTAAATATTCTCTCCGTTGTAATAAAGTGCTCCGCTTGTCGCTTTGATCAGTCCGTTCAGATGCTGGATCAGTGTCGATTTACCGGAGCCGGTGTGACCAATGATCCCGACAAATTCACCGTGTGGGATTTCCAGGGATACATCCTTCAGCGCATGCTTTTCATATGCAGTTCCTTCACTGTATACATAATTGATATGTTCTAATTTAATCGACATAATATCTCCACCAATTCTTCCTTCTTCAAAACTCCCGCCGGAATATCAAGTCCTCTTTTTCTCAGTTCATCAGCAAGGATCGTCACCTGCGGCACATCCAGTCTGTAGTGCTTTAAAGTATCCACCTGTGAAAAGATTTCTCTCGGTGTTCCCTGCATTACCACATGACCGTGATCCATTACGAATACGTGGTCTGCATCTACAACCTCTTCCATATAATGGGTGATCAGAATCACTGTAATGTGTTCTCTTTTTCTCAGCTCCATCACACTTCGAAGTACTTCTTTTCTTCCATTCGGATCCAGCATCGCAGTTGGCTCATCCAGTACAATACACTTTGGACGCATTGCCATGACACCGGCGATCGCAACCCTCTGCTTTTGCCCCCCGGACAATTTATTCGGTGAATGGTGACGGTATTCAATCATCCCAACCGCTTTCAGGCTATCTTCCACTCTCTGCCAGATCTCCTCTGTCGGCACGCCCAGGTTCTCCGGACCAAATCCCACGTCTTCCTCAACGACCGTTCCTATGATCTGATTATCCGGATTCTGGAATACCATTCCGGCGCTCTGACGTACATCCCACAGATGTTCATCTTCCTTCGTGTCCATTCCGTCTACCCACATGGTTCCGTCTGACGGAACCAGCAGGGCATTCATATGCTTTGCAAGTGTAGACTTCCCAGAGCCATTATGCCCCAGGATCGCAATAAACTGTCCCGGCTCGATATCCAGCGATACCTCATCAATAGCGCGGCTTTTCCCTATAATATTACCTTCTTCGTCACGCTTTGCATATTCAAATACAAGTTTATCTGTCTTGATCATTTTCATGGTATTTCCTCATATCCATTCTGTAATTTATCTGTCCATACTGTACTAGATTATAACCTAACTGGAATGCCTATGCAATTGATTTCCTGATTGTATCAAAAAAAGAATGCGCCTTCGCACATTCTTTCCCTGTGTTTCTACTACATTTTTTCAATCTTATCCCTGAGTTTCAGCATTTTTGCATCCAGCTCAGAAATTTCATCTGCATAGGTTTTTAATTCCTTTGCAACCTCTTCATTCTCTGTCTTCTTATAAAATATCTGGTACTCGAGCACAGACCAGTAATCCATTGCCACCGTACGGAGTTGGATCTCCACCTTTTCCTTCAGTGGTCCTTTGGATGAATAAATTGGGACCTCCACGATCATGTGAAGACTCTTGTATCCGTTCTTTTTGGGATTCTTAATATAATCTTTCTCACGGATGATCTGTACATCTCCCTGCGCTTTCAGACGGTCTGCGACCTCGTACACTTCATCTTCAAATGGACAGACCACGCGGATTCCGATCAAATCCTTCAGTTCTGCTCTTGCCGTGTCAAAATCCGGCTCCAGGCCTTTCCGGATCAGTTTTGTATAAATACTCTCTGCCGTCTTCACTCTACTGCTGATCTGGTTGATCACAACATGGCGTTTCTTGCGCGAAAGATCTGCATTTATCATATTCAGCTTTGCTGTAAGAAGATCGATTGCAGCTCTGCATCTGAGCTGATACTTCTGATCCTGAAGCGAACGGTCTATCTCTGCAATCTCTTTTGCAGCCTCTGTCCGGATCAGCTTTTCAGGGCACTTATTTTTCTGCTTTATCTTTGCCTTCTGTTTCTTTGGCATAGGCATCTCCCTTTTTGTCTTTTTTTTCACACAATATATATTGTATCATCTTTTGCCCTGAAAATCATCAATTCTTGTTCAAGGAAACGTTAAATTTTTTCTTCCAGATTCAAAAAGCGCAGTAAAAGCTCTGCATTCATCCGTGCAATATTATCGCTCCAGTCAATCTGCAGAAGTTCGTTTACCTTGTCGATCCTCTTCCTGATCGTATTGATATGTACATATAATTTTTCAGCTGTTGCGCTGTAGTTCATATTATTTTCCAGATATACTTTTAAAGTCTTTAAAAGCTCGATATTCTTTTCATCTTTCAGGAGTACACTGTAAGCCGATAGCATATGAGTAAGCTCTTCTTCCGGAATATCCAGCCATGCAAGTGCACCAAGCTGAGAATACTCCCATGCAAAAAGGCTTGGATAAATCATTTTTCCCATATTCAGTGCTTTCTGGCATTTCTCTATGCTCTGACGGATACGTCCAAGAGAAGCGGCATCCAGTGAATAACCAAATTCCAGTGCCGTCTCCGGACAGCTCTTCAGAACTCTTCTCCGGAATTCTTCCAGAAGTGCAAGGATATGACCTTTCTCCCAGTCTTCTTCTCTGTCCTCCAAAAAAAGAATTCCCACATTTTCTCCGATCATTGCGATTCTGGCATATTTGATCAGACTGCTTTTCCTGTAAGCCTCAAGGATCTCTTTTCTCCGGTTTGGAAGTTCTTCCTGATTGTCCGCGCGCCGGAACAATACATACCTGTATTTTGTACTCATGGAAATTCCCTGTACATTCGCCTGAAACATCATCTTCTGTGTATCATCTTCCGTTGCACTCAAAGCGTATAACACAAAGTTCTCAAATCCGATATTTCCCATGTTCTGTGCCGCTACGATCTGCTCATATAATCCCTGCAGCATCAGATAGGCAATCCGGATACTGTACTCATCATAATAATCCAGGAATTCCCGCGCTTCCATCACGGCAAAATACGCCTGTACACTTCCATTTACAGAAATCGGGACCCGTATCCAGCTGATTCTCGGTCCCTCCTGGTGACTCTGATTCACAAGACGGTATCTCACCATGTCCATGTAATCACAAAGCGTATGCCGGGTATACGGCATTGACGGCTCCCAGAAATCCTCTGTTTCAAGTCCGAATCCTTTTGCTATCTTCTGAAAATTCATCGAACTGTAATACGCCTCTTCTTCTACAAAATCATATAAAAATGCCGGGAAACCCATCTCAGCCTCCATCGCTTGCAAGATCCGCTTGATCTTCTGCTCTTTATATGAAAAATTCGACATCTGAAATGTCATATGACTGGTATTGATCCGCAGCCTGCGTATGGTCCGGTTCAGCACAGCAGTATTAATCTGGCTCATCACTTCCATCCATGGTGCTGAAAATGGCATGGAGATAAGGGGCACCTCATACTGATCAAAAAGCTCCAGTATTTCCTCCGGTATTTTCTCCAGATATCGTTCTCTTTTGATCATCATTCCCGCTGATTTCTGGATACTTCCCTCCCGGAATGCTTTTTCAATACAATCTGGTTCCTTTGCAATAACGTACCCTGATGAAAGTACCAGTTCCTTCCCTTTTGTCCAGTGAAATGCATCCGGTGCCTCCATAACTGTGATCCCCTGGATCTCACGGTGCAGTCCCTTTGCCCCCGCCAGAACGTAAAAATCCTTAAAATATTCCTGCGATAATAATTCCTGTATTGCGATACCCATTTCTGTCTCCTGCCTGACTGCACTTATCCCCCTCACACAGTCTGTTTTTCTCCTATTTTCTCAGTGTAACATTCATGAAAATTCTTGTCAAATCCAGTCACACACTTACTTTTTTTCCTCATAAAAATCCCGGAAACCTCACGGCTCCGGGATCTTTTTTCTTTACTTTTTCTTGTTTTTATTCACCGTCATACATCGGTGCATATGGTTCTCTGTCCTGCGCATCGAATTCGTCCTGAATTTCTTTTCGCAGTTCCGGCTGTGTATACAGGTCATATGCTGTTGCTGCAATGACTTTTGCTGCGTAAAATGTACCTTTCTGTCCGATCGTGCTTCCGGCAGATGCACAGCTCTGCCAGGTATGCGGTGCAACACCAACCGGCCAGCAAACTGCAGTAAAGAGGTTCATCGGCATCATCTGGCTCACATCTCCACTGTCCGAAGAAGCAGTAAGCGGTGCTTTTTCCCAGGCATTTCTGGAAACAACACCATCTGCTAATGCCTTTTCTTTTGCTTCATACATTCTCTGATCTCTGTCTTTGATAGCCGGATCAACGGTAGCCTGCAACTGTCTTGCAAATTCCATTTCCTCTTCCGTATAAGTTGGTGTTCCGACCTCCTGCAGATTCTTCCATGTCAGATCTGCAAATGATTTTTCGCTGACCATATCGCAGCAGCCATATTCAATTTTGGTCTCAACCTCCGTCTCTGTCATCATTGCAGCACCTTTTGCCACAAGTGTCAGTCTGCGGAGAATGTCTTTTACATCGCTGATGTGCGGAGCCCTTGTAAAATACCATGCACTTGCTTTATCCGGCACGATATTCGGTGAAAATCCGCCACTGTCTGTAGTATAGTGGATTCTTGCCTTGTCAACTACATGCTCTCTTAAATAGTTGGCGCCTACACTCATAAGTTCCACTGCGTCAAGCGCACTCCGCCCTCTTTCCGGTGCAAATGCTGCATGTGAAGTTTTTCCTTTGAAATAAAACTTCGCAGATGCACTCGCCAGATATCCTTCATCATAAATCATGTTTGCAGACATCGGGTGCCAGCTCAGTGCCATATCGCATCCGTCAAACATATGATAATATGCCATTTTTACTTTTCCACTTAGCAATTCTTCTTCCGGGCATCCATAGAATCTTAAGGTTCCCGGAATTCCTTCCTGCTCAAGAAACCGTTTGATCATGATCGCTCCTGTCACAGCCCCTGCGCCCAGAAGGTTATGTCCACATCCATGTCCTGCTGCTCCCGGTGTTACCGGCTCTTTCGTGATCTGGCATTTCTGGGAAAGTCCAGGAAGCGCATCATATTCTCCAAGAACAGCGATCACCGGTTTGCCACTTCCATATTCTGCATAAAACGCATGTGGAAGATGTTCTTCATTTACAATCACAAATCCTTCATGATGAAGAAGCTCACGGATCATATCCGCTGACTTCTGCTCATTCCCGCCACTCTCAGGATTATTCCATAAATTAGTGCAGATGTCCACGCAGGTAGACCTAAGTTCCTCCATCTGCCCAAGCATCTCTTTTTTCGTCATATCTACCTCTCCTTTTCCATCCAATTATACACTATTCTTACTTTCCGGCTTCTTTTTTCTTTCCATAAGTTGCAAGTGTTACACCGATTGCTACAAATACACTTGCAAGAGTTGTCAGATAGTTTGCTGCTCCCGGAAGCCAGTTGAAAAGACCTGCGTTAATTGCAATACCGATGAGAATTGCAAATGCAAGCATACCACCTGCAAATTTGATTCTTTTCAGTCCAAACTGCATAAGCAGGGCACCAAACAGTGCCGGAAGCAGATAATTCAATGCCTCTATCACACTTGCCGGCATTGCTGAAAGTACAGAGCTCCCGAGGATAACTCCGATCGTCAGCACAGATACGTTGATGACGATGGATGTCGCCATACCGATTACTGAAACGATCGAACCTTTTTCTGTTCCTGGTTCAACGTCAGCTGCGACCTGAGCCATACCGGCACAAGGAACTCGCATATTGGAAATATTTCCTGACAAAAATGCCATGTATGTACCTACCGGACCAAGTACGGTAAAGTAAGAAATCGGTTCTACAACCCAGAGAAATCCAAATGCACTTGCTGCAGAAATAAATGCGGTGGCAAGTGCAGCAGGTTTTGGAAGAAGTCCGTACACAACTGCCAGTACAAGTGCCGGCAGGAAAGATAATACAGCTCCAAGCAATCCGGTAAGTTTACCAATCTTATGCATCTGCGGCATATATTCGCCTTCATAAAAATCTTTTTTTTCCATGTTCGCTCCTCCTTTAAATCACGGCTGTGATGATCATTGCTGCCAGAATTGAAATCGTAAGATTCCATTCTTTCAGCCACTTGATATTCTTTTTTTCTGAAATGGTTAAAAGTATTGCCATAAATACAGCTCCAAGTACGCAGGCAACTGAGTTTTTATTCAGCTTGATCAGATGAGAAGATGACATTGAACTAAATGCACCAATGATAGCCGCACTTGAAATTGCCATCAGTTTTGCCGGATCTCCACCTGAAATTTTGTGCTGTACCTTGTCCATACGGCTTGCAGAAATAGTTGCAAAGATGATCCATCCGATCGATCCAAGGATCATGGTCCATACTGCCATATCAAGTGCCAGTGGTGTCAGTGTATCTGCTCCAAGCTGTACACCAACTGATGCAGTACCAAAACCTGCTGCGATAGATTCAAACATAACGGAACCGATCAGGGAAAGTCTCATCCACGCCATCGGTCCTCCAACAGTGATCAGAAGGGAAAGCATTCCACTTAAGATTACAATAGATGGTCCAATGGAAGTGATCGCGCTGCTCTTGATTGCGTTCTTCATCTGCTTTTCTGTAAGTCCGATCTTCTTTCCTGCCGAATAAGATTTTTTTGCAAAGATCAGGGCCTGTGCGATAACGAGTATTACCGGGATTCCACAGGCGATCCACATCGGTATACTGTTGGCGATTTTCATAGCATCCATATTGCTACCTCCTTAGAAATAAATAAAATATTCATAAAATTTATTGAAATTATAATAAAATTATCGCGATAATTCTATGAATAAATATTCACTTTTCTTTTAAAAGGCATATAGAGGTGAAAAAAAATTCACTCCCATATGCCCTTTCATGAAAAAATATTTTATTGATAAATTCTTTCAGCAAACAATTTGTATTGCCATTTTCTATAAGCCTTTCAAAACTTCCACTTCGCCAAATGCTTTCAGAAATTGTTTTTTTCCATATCCCGGAAATTCCAGTTCGATCATCATCTCGTCCTCAGAAATAATCTCCCCTTCCCCGTACTTCGGATGTCTGCCTTTTCGCTCTGGCTTCCGTGTTTCTTTCTGTTCTTCTTCCTCCTGCTTTTTCTCCCTGATCAGCTCCCGCGTATCTTTCCGCAGTTTCTGCAGATTCGCTTTCCGCGACTCACTTCCCGGCTTTTCTTCCCAGTCGAGCAGCTCCTCCGGCAGCATCCGCAGATAATTGCTTGGTGTCTCATATGTCCCCGGGATCGTCGGATTTGTATAATAGGAAAGTTCCAGATTCTTCCTTGCACGGGTCAGTCCTACGAAGAACAGACGGCGCTCCTCTTCTTCCTGTTCTATGCTTTTGCAGCGAAGCGGGATCAGTCCCTGATTCATTCCAATGATGAATACATAGTCAAATTCCAGACCTTTTGAGGCGTGCAGTGTCATAAGATGAACTGCGTCTTCTTCCTCCGTCTGTCGTTCTGTATCTGCCGCTTTTTCCATCGTATGTTCGCCCGAAACCGCATTCAGTTTCCCTTCTGCAACATACTCCCGGATCATATGAGGTCTTTCCGGAACCGGATCCTCATCCTCTTTCTGTTTTGTCGGAAGAACATAAGGAAGTTCTGCTCTTTCAAATACTTTTTCCAGAATCTCTGCCTGCTTCTGCACCCGGTAGAAAACCGCAATCTCCCGGTAAGGAAGTCCCTGCTCATGAAGCTCACGGATCCGCTCTGTCAGATACTCTGCCTCGATAAATGGATCATAATGATTCCTTACCAGAATCTTCTCCCCTCTTTCGCCACTTCCCTCAATCTTTCCTCCAAACTGAAGAAAACGGTTCGCCGCTTCCAGGATCACTTCATCGGACCGGTAGTTAACCGGCAGAGTCAGTTCTTTTGCGCCAAATCTGTGCTTGATCAGGAAGAACATATTCGGTCCGGTTCCTCTCCAGCTGTAGATCACCTGATTCGGATCCCCCACCGCAAAAAAGTGGGTCTGTGTGCCTTTTAACGCCTCCAGAAATTTCAGCTGTTTTTCGTCACTGTCCTGTACCTCATCGACAATGATCCACTTAAGATCCAGCACCTCTTCCTGCTCTTTTGCCACCTGCGTTCCTTCTTCCAGAAGATCTGCAAAGGACATTTTATTCTGCTGTCTTTTTGCCTTCTCAAGAAGCGGAAAGACCCGAAACAGATCATCTTTGTATTTTCCCTGTGTTCTTCCTTTCCGATATGCCGCGTAATCCTCTTCCATCCGCTTTTTCAGACGGTTCTGGTATTTGATCTTATAACCGCCTTCTTTTGCGATGGCAAGCACCATTTCCATTTCATCTTCCGGTGTGATAACGGTAAATTCCCGGTTCCATTCTTCCAATTTTGTTCCGTCTTCTGCCTTTTCCGGAAGAAATCTTCGCAGAATCCTTAAGGCAACACTGTGAAAGGTTCCAAATCCCCACAGTTCTTCTTCCGTAAGCTCTGCTTCTTTTCTGGATAGACGTTCTGCGATCTCATCTGCCGCCTTATTGGTAAAGGTAAGCACTGCCATTTTCTCATACGAAACCTGCTTTTTCTCATGCAGATGCCGCACTTTCTCGATCAGCACTGTTGTCTTTCCGCTCCCTACATTTGCATTTACCAGACATGCCGGGCTTTCATCCAGCACCGCCTCCTGCTGGTAAGAATTTAAAGTTTTTATTTCTTCTATATTATTCATTTCCAAGCTGTTCATCATATCGCCTTTGCAAACGGTCTCTCTTCTTCTGTCGTTCTTTTTTCTCCTGCTCATCCATTTTTGCTTCATACCGTACCCGGATCTGCATATCCGCCGGACAGATCACATGATACCGCAAGGTATTGGTCAGACTTTGGAGGTTATCCGGCTCCATCAGCCATTTTGCATAAAATTCATTTTCCATCGTCAGGATCAGCTTGTGTCCTTCTGTACTGACTTTTTTAATGGTCTTCAGGAACTGCCCGCCTGCTTCGCCATTTTTGACCACGGCATAACAGACCTTCTCCCACTCATCCGGCAGATTGAAGAAAGAAAATTCTTTCCGGATCACAGGCTGTGGCTCTTTGATATTTTTCTTCAGATAAACCGGCGGTTCGCTCTCTTCCAGAAGATTATCAAGTCCCCACAGAACCGTCTTCTTATCCAGATTGTAGTCACCTACGCATGCCGGACAGCCATCCTCACACGGACAGCCGCTGACCATTTTAATCGCACTTTCCAGAATTTCCGGAATCAGATCATAGATCTTCTCCGAATAACCAAGTCCGCCCTCATATTTGTCATAAATGAAGAGGGACACCTTTTCCTCCCGGAACTCATCCGGAATGGTCGCATTGTTGGACATGGTCACATCGATATCATCCCGTTCCGTCATCGTCACCATCATTACCGCATTCTTGATCGCATACTGCATTCCGTCAAAATGATTGTTCAGCACCAGCTCTCCCATCCGATTTGGCAAAAGAAGACTCCGGTAGACTCTGACAACATTCTCCGGCATCGTAAGCCAGGTGCTTTCCGTGCCATAATCCTTCTGAAGCGGCTGTGTCAGCGTCACATAGCCCAGATTCTGATGGTTATGGAACTGCAGTTTCTTGTACATGGCAATGATTTCGTTTACATTGATGTCTCCAAAACGGATTTCCGTCCTCTGGTACGCGTCCTCCTGAAATACATGCAGGATACGCGTCTCTTCCTGTCCTGCCGGTACCGTATAATAATCCCCTGTAAACGGAATGGCGTAAGCTGTCCGGCTGACCAGATCCATCTTCGTGATCTCATAGGATGCACCATCATGCATATATACAGCACCCGGATGGATCTCATGGTATGCCTGGGATTCGTCCATCTCCGTGATCTCATGTCCATCCTCCTGCGCGAGCAGCTTGAACCTGGTCTTGTCAATATTACGCAGGCTGTAATCCCCTGCCGGAAATGCAGGTCCCGCCCAGGCAAATCTTCCGGCAAGGCTTTTTACTTCTCCGGCGCTTAAAAGCACCGGGATCATTTCTCCAAGATCCGGAAAAAGCGCAATATCATCCAGTGAAAGTGGCATCTCAGCAGCCGCTGCGCGCAGATGTGCAAGCTCGATCAGAAGATTGTCCGGATCCACGATCGCATTTTCACTTTCTCTTGAGAACAGCCATTCCGGATCGATGGCAATGTACTGATCAAACGGTTCATTTTCCAGAATCAGATAATTGACACAGGCACTGCCGCTTCGTCCGGCACGTCCACTCTGTTGCCAGAAGGACGCCCTTGTCCCCGGATAACCGACGATCACAGTTGCATCCAGCTTTCCGATGTCGATCCCAAGCTCCAGTGCATTCGTCGATACCAGCCCGGTCAGTTCTCCCTCCGTCATCTTCCGCTCAATCTCTTTTCGCTCCAGCGGGGTATAACCGCCACGGTATCCTGCGATCAGATCTGCCGGATTCTTGCCGCCCACCCGCGCCATTCCAAGAAATCCGGCAGCATCTAATTTATCCTTTGCTTCTTTTAGAATAACTTCTACATTTCTTCTGGATCGTCCAAAGGTGATAAAATGATGATCCTCTTCCACCAGCTCCGGTATCAGTCCGGCTGCTACGGTTGACGCCGCAATCCTTCCGTATACTTTGTCATTATTCCCCTTGATCTCCGGCGGCTGGATAATACAGTATTCCTTCTCCGGTGCCGGCGATCCATCCCGGTCAATCAGCGTAAATCCGCTTCCACAGATCTTTTCGGCAAGCTCTACCGGATTAGCGATCGTCGCGGAGCTGCACAGAAAATGCGGATTCGAATGGTAATACCGGCAAATCCGGTGCATTCTCCGGAAAATATTTGCCAGATGTGCTCCGAAAGCACCGCGGTAAGAATGAAGCTCATCGATCACTACATATCGTAAATTTGCAAAAATCGCGTCAAACCCGTAATTGCTGTGATTCGGAAGGAATGCCGAGTTCAGCATCTCCGGATTGGTCAGGATAATATTTGCACTCTTGCGGATCCTTGTCCGCTCGGCAGGTTTAGTATCTCCATCGTACACGCCTGCTGAAACTCTTCCCTCTCCGAAAAATTTCAAAATCGACTGCATCGCACGGTACTGGTCACTTGCCAGTGCCTTGGTCGGGTAAATAAAAATCGCACGTGTCAGCGGGTCTTCCAGAATTTTCTGCAATACCGGGAGCAGAAAGGCAAGCGTCTTTCCACTTGCCGTCGAAGTCGTAATAACCACATTTTCTCCGGCTCTGACCTTCTCAAACATCTCAACCTGATGTGCATAGAGTCTGGAAATATGGTTGCTTTCCAGATATCCCCGGATTTCTTCCCGGAACTCCTCCGGGTAGTCCCGGTACAACGGCTCCCTTTTCTTCATTTTTCTTGTATAAATGATCAGCTTTTTAATTTCTTCCGTCATGAATTCCTCCATAATTTAAAAAATGTGCACCTATAGCACGCAATACCTTTTATTTCACAGGAAGTTCCCGTAGAATAAAAACCAAACACATATTCGTATGTACAGTATAGCATGGCTTTCCCATTCCTTCCATAGATATTTAGTGTATAGATATATTCTATATCATTCATGTAAATTATCTATAAAAAATGTTGTCCATGCAACATACATTTTATTAAAAGAATGTTAAATTTATATTTTAGATATGTAAATTTTATTCAGGGAGGAATACATACAATGAAAAAGAGATTTTTATCAATCGCTCTTACACTTGCTATGGTATCATCTATGGCAGTAGGATGCGGAAGCAGCAAGTCAGATTCTGCTGACAGCAAAAAAGAAGAGGGTGCAAAGACAGAAGCTTCTGCCGATACAGAAAGTAACCAGATCTTATTTAACGGATCTTCTACTTTAGCACCGGTTATCACTTCTATGGCTACTACTTTCTTTGATACTTATGGAACATGGGATGCATATGATTCATCTCTTCCAAAAGAAGATATCGCAATCTACGTTTCAGCAGGCGGATCCGGACAGGGAACCAAAGCCGTTATCGATGGAACTGCAACATTTGGTATGGTTGCAAGAAGCGTAAAGGATGAAGAAAAAGAAGCAATCAAAGATGAAAAAGAATACCAGGTTGGTATCGATGCTCTGACGATCGCAGTAAACCCGGCTAATCCGGTAAATGATGTTCTTGATAACCTTACAACGGAACAGATCGTAGGACTTTTCTCCGGCGAATATGCTACATGGAAAGATCTTGACTCATCTCTTCCTGACGAAGAAGTTGTTGTTATTACACGTGATATCAACGGTGGAGCTCACGAAGTATTCCAGAAGAATATCATGGGTGACACAGAAGTAAAAGCGGATGCGATCCAGGCTTCTTCTATGGGTGAACTTGTTCAGGATATCATTGATAACCAGTACGCAATCGGATATGCTTCATTTGGTGTTGCTAACCAGAATGAAGGAAAAGTAACTCCACTGAAAGTAAACGGTGTTGCTGCAACAAAAGAAAACATTCTTGATGGATCTTACATCATCCAGAGACCACTTCTTCTTGTAGGTTCTGGTGATCCGACAGATGTACAGCAGGCTTTCCTTGATTACGTTCTTGGTGATGAAGGACAGAAAACTGTAGAAGATATGGGATTCATTCCTATGAAATAATCTTCCGATATTGAAGGGGTGTGCAAAGACACACCCCTTTTTCTTGCTATATGTCGCTGGTTAATCCCAGGGGTCAATTTTGATTTGTATCCGGACAGCGCTGTCTGTCCTGCATCATACCTAGAAAGGATTTACTATGTTTAAGAAACTTTCAGATAAATTCAGCAAAGGAATCATTTATCTGGCTGCCTTTCTCGTAACGGCACTGATGGCAGTCATGATGATCCATATTGTGAAGGAAAGTATTCCTGCCATTTCACAGCTTGGAATCAAAATGTTCCTGCCTACCACTGAATGGCGCCCTGTCAGTCAGAAACCGCAGTACGGACTTTTACCTGCGATTGCCGGTACCCTTTATGTCTCAGCGATCGCAGTTGTCCTCGCACTCATCTTCGGCGTTGCCTGTGCCTGCTTTCTGGACTATTACCTTCCGAAAAAGGTGGCATCCTTATTCCTTGCGTTCATCGATCTGGTTGCAGGAATCCCGTCCGTCATCTTCGGATTTATCGGACTTACGGTTCTTGTAAAAGCCTTTGCCACCCACCTCCATATGGCAGCCGGTCAATGTATCCTGGCAGCCGGGATCGTGCTGGGGATCATGCTTTTACCATTCGTTATTTCCACCTGTCATGAATCTTTACAGACTGCACGAAAGACTTACGAGTTCAGTGCGATCACACTTGGATTCTCCAGAGAATTTACCCTGCTGCATTTTATTCTTCCGGCAATCCGGCCGGGAATCATTGCAGGTGCAATGATGGCATTCGGCCGCGCACTTGGCGAGACAATGGCCGTCATGATGGTAATCGGTAATTCCCCGATTTATCCCAAACTCCTTGGACGTGGTCAGACACTTCCTGCCCTCACCGCACTGGAAATGGGAAGTATTGAATACGGAAGCCTTCACCTCTCCGTACTTTACGTTGCAAATGCTGTGCTGCTTGTGATTCTTTTCATCGTACTCGGTATCAGCTATCTTCTGAAAAGGAGGCTTGCCACCCATGAGAACTAAACTGCAGAAATTTTTCACACGCCTGATTCTCAGTATACTCGGACTTTGCGTGATCGTTGTTACACTCTTCCTTTTCCTTTATGTCTTCTGGAAAGGGAAAAAAGTATTTAGCCTGTCCTTCCTTCTGGACAAGCCTGCCGGTGTTCCACTTGGAACTGCAGGCGGTATCTATCCTGCACTGATGGGTTCCATTTACCTTGGCGCACTTTCTGCACTGATCGGCGGTATCCTTGGTATCGGCGCTGCCATTTATCTTGTATTTTACAGCACCGGAAAACGATTTTCCGTCCTTGTAAATATGGCGATCACCGGACTTTCCGGAATCCCTTCGATCCTGTTCGGGCTGGTTGGATATACGCTTCTGATCTACCGTTTTGGACTTAACCGCAGCCTTCTGTGTTCGGCACTGTGTGTTGCAGCAATGATCATTCCTTTTGTTGCAATCCGAGCAGAAAAGATTCTGGAAGAGAAGGGGCGTGAATATATGAAGAACTCCCTAAGTCTCGGACTTTCCCGTGAGTATGCCCTCCGGAAATTGATCCTTCCGGTCTGCTCTGTAGAGCTTCTCGGAACCGTTGCGCTTGGAATGGCATACGGCATGGGTGCCGTTGCACCGATTTTATACACCGGAGCTGTCATGCAGGCAGATGTTCCGCATTCTCTCTCCGATCCGTTCATGTCACTTCCATATCACCTGTATATCCTTGTGAACAACGGATTTTCTCTGGATTATGCTTATGGAACCGCATTTGTACTGATGCTCTTCCTACTCATCATCCAGTTAATATGTAAATTTATCACCTATCTACGAAAGGACAACTGATATGCTGAATATAGAAAATCTAAAATGTGGATTTGGAAAACACGAAATTCTTCACGGAATCAGCCTGACGATCCCGAAAGGACAGATTACAGCCATCGTTGGTCAGTCCGGCTGCGGAAAAACAACTTTTCTGAAAACCCTGAACCGGATGGTAGAAGAAGAAGGCGGCTATCTCTCAGGAACAATTACTTTAGAAGGAACCGACATCAAATCTCTTCCGAAAGAAAAACTCAGAAGGCGTGTTGGCATGGTTTTCCAACAGCCGATCGCTTTCCCGCACAGTATCGAAAAGAATTTGTCTTATGTACTGAAATACCACGGTGTCCGTAATAAGAAAGAGATTGCTGAGAAAATTACAGAGTCTCTGCAGAAAGCAAAACTCTACGATGAGGTCAAAGATCAACTGAAAAAATCCGCCCTCAAATTATCCGGCGGTCAGAAGCAGCGTCTTGCTATCGCACGAAGCCTCTGTGCCGGTCCGGAGATCCTGCTCCTTGACGAGTCGTGCTCCGCACTGGATATGAAGAATACAATTGCAATCGAAGAAACGCTTTTGGAGTTGAAAGACCAGTATACTTTCGTCATCGTCACACATAATCTGGCTCAGGCAAAGCGAATTGCCGATCAGGTGATCTTCATGGATCATGGAGAAGTACTGGAAGTGACGGAAAAAGAGAAATTCTTTGAAAATCCGGCATCGGAACCGGCGAAAGAGCAGATACAGTATATGTAATAAAAAACGTCCGATTATCACTTTTTACTCCGTGATAACCGGACGTTTT
This sequence comes from Coprococcus comes ATCC 27758, assembly GCF_025149785.1. GTDB lineage: Bacteria > Bacillota > Clostridia > Lachnospirales > Lachnospiraceae > Allocoprococcus > Allocoprococcus comes. Next base: position 2,548,661 of record NZ_CP102277.1, read on the forward strand.
TTTATTTCTATTTTTCTATTTCAGCATCTCTCTGAGCAGTTCATTAACCATACCCGGATTTGCTTTTCCTTTCATTGCCTTCATGATCTGTCCAACCAGTGCGCCAAGTGCTTTTTCTTTTCCACCCTTGAAATCTTCCACTGCCTTTGGATTCTTTGCAATCACTTCTTCCGCAAGTGTGCGGAGTGCACCTTCATCGTTGACGGTCTTCAGTCCGTGATCCTCTACATATTTTTCCGGATCCACATCCTCTGCAAATACCCTTTCAAATACCTCTTTTGCTACAGAACTGTTGATGGTTCCCGCGTCTGCAAGTTCGATCAGTTTTGCAAGGTTCTCCGGTGAAAATTTAATATCTGCCGGCTCCTGTCCGTTTTCATTTAACAGACGCATGGTTTCTACCATCAGCCAGTTGGACACCTTTTTCGGCTTGTTGCAGATTGCACAGGTCGCCTCAAAGAGATCTGCCATCTTCTTCGTTCCGGTAATGAGCTCCGCATCATAACGTGGAATATCATAATCTTTCTCATAACGTGCAAGTTTTTCACTTCTCAGCTCCGGCTGTTGGTCTTTGATCTTCTGGATCCATTCATCACTGATCACGATCGGCACCAGATCCGGTTCCGGGAAATAACGATAATCCTGCGCATCCTCTTTGGAACGCATTGCATAAGAATATTCTTTATTATCATCCCATCTTCTGGTTTCCTGAATGACTTTCTTTCCTTCTTCGATAAGTTCGATCTGTCTCTGTCTCTCTCCCTCGATCGCATGTGTAATCGCTTTAAAGGAGTTCAGGTTCTTCATCTCAGTACGTGTTCCAAACTCAGAAGCACCTACTTCACGAACCGAAAGATTGACGTCTGCTCGCATGGATCCCTCCTGAAGCTTACAGTCCGATGCTCCCAGATACTGGCAGATCATACGCAATTTTTCCAGATAAGCAATGACTTCATCTGCCGAACGCATATCCGGCTCCGATACAATCTCGATCAGCGGAACCCCACTTCGGTTATAATCTACTAAAGAGCAGTCCTCCCACTCATCATGGATCAGCTTTCCGGCATCCTCTTCCATATGCATCTCATGGATCCGGACTTTTTTCTTCTGCTCTCCGACTTCAATCTCTACATAGCCGTCTCTCGCAATTGGCAGATAGAGCTGTGAAATCTGATAGTTCTGCGGGTTATCCGGATAGAAATAATTCTTACGATCGAATTTGCACACCTGTGTGATCTTACAATTTGTCGCAAGTCCTACTGCCATCGCATATTCTACTACTTTTTTATTTAATACCGGAAGGGAGCCCGGCATACCGGTACATACCGGGCAGGTATGTGTATTCGGTGCGCCCCCGAATGCAGTACTGCATCCACAGAAAATTTTTGTCTTTGTTGCAAGTTCTACGTGAACCTCCAGACCGATTACGGTTTCATACTGCTTTGACATCTATGCTTCCTCCTTTCCGGCTGCTTCTGTTTTGTCGTACATAGATACCCATTTTTTCTCTGTCAGGCACTCATAGGTATAAGCTGCCTGAAAAAGCTTCTTCTCCTGGAAGCAGTCTCCGATGAGCTGCATTCCAACCGGAAGTCCTTTCGCATCCCGTCCAACCGGAATACTGATCCCCGGAAGTCCTGCCAAGTTGACGGAAATCGTATAAATGTCGCCCAGATACATTTTGATCGGATCACTTAAGGAAGCTCCAAGCTTCGGTGCTGTCGTCGGTGCTGCCGGCGCCAGGATCATATCATATTTTGCAAATGCACTGTCAAATGCCTTTTTAATCAGTGCTTTTGTACGGAGTGCTTTCAGATAATAAGCATCATAATATCCGGAACTGAGTACGAAAGACCCAAGCATGATACGGCGCTTTACTTCCGGTCCGAAGCCCTCGGAGCGGGTCTTTTTGTACATCTGGTGAAGCTCTTCATAATCCTTTGTGCGGTATCCGTATTTCACACCGTCAAATCGGGACAGGTTGGAACTTGCCTCTGCTGATGCGATGACATAATAAGCCGGAATCGCATATTTTACAAGTCCAAGATCAAATTCTTCAATCTCAGCTCCTGCATTTTTCAGAACCTCTGCGGCTTCCAGAATCGGTTTTTTCACTTCTTCGTCCAGACCTTCTCCAAAATAATCTTTTGGAATACCGATCTTCATCCCTTTTACATCGTTTACCAACGCACTCGTAAAATCCGTGTCCTGGCGTTCTACCGAAGTGCTGTCTTTTACATCATGGGATGCGATGGTCTCAAGAACCGTCGCACAGTCGGTTACGTCCCTTGCAACCGGTCCGATCTGGTCAAGAGATGATCCGTAAGCGATCAGTCCATAACGGGATACCGTTCCGTAGGTTGGCTTGATTCCAACGATTCCGCAGTAAGAACTTGGCTGACGGATCGATCCGCCGGTGTCAGATCCAAGAGCATATGGTACTTCCAGAGTCGCAACTGCCGCACAGGAGCCACCGGAAGATCCACCCGGTACATGCTCCAGATTCCACGGATTCTTTGTCTCTCCGTAATAAGAAGTCTCAGTCGTACTTCCCATCGCGAATTCATCCATATTAGTCTTTCCGATCACAACTGCACCTGCTTTTTCCAGGTTCAGAACTGCTTCTGCTGAAAATGTCGGTACAAAATTACTCAGAATTTTTGAACTGCAGGTGGTCGTCACACCTTCCGTACACATGTTATCCTTGATCGCAACCGGTACTCCTGCAAGCGGTCCGGTCAGTGTTCCGTCATCGATCAGCTTCTGCACTTCTTCCGCTCTTTTTAAGGCAGCTTCTTTTTGAAGTGATACAAAACTGTTGACTTCTTTTTCTACTTTATCAATCTGCGCGAAGCAGGCTTCCACTGCTTCTTTTACTGTAACTTCTTTTGCCTGAATCTTTTTTCCAAGTTCAACGGCAGTAAGACCTTTCAAATCCATCTTTCGATTTCCTCCTATGCGAATGTTCTAGGTACTTTGTAGCTCTGTTCTTTCTGCTGCGGCGCATTTGCCAGCATTGCTTCGTGATTGTCTCCATTTGTCACTACATCCTCACGGAATACATTATTTACCGGAAATACATGTGACATCGGTTCAATTCCTTCTGTATCCAGTTCATTCAGGGTATCAATATAATCAAGCATGGTTTCCATATCTTTCTTTGCCTGCTCTTTTTCTTCGTCAGAAAGCTCCAGCTTTGCCAGGATTCCAACGTATTCGATTGTTTCATCCGAAATCTTGTTTGCCATTGTACTCGTCCTTTCTAATAATAATTATCGTAAAAGCTTTCGTACTCCTCCGATTCAATCCACTCACTCGGTGTAAGTTCTACTGTAAGTCCTTCCAGATCAACTTCTGTTCCATCGATCAGGACAATATTTTTCAGCTCCTGTGGAAATCCCGACTCTTCATTACCGATCAGCATTCCCATATAGTTTTCGTATCCGGCGCTTACTGTCACGTCATAATCAAAAATCCCAAAACCTTCCACACATTTCACATCATAGACACCTGCAGGTACGTCTTTTCCTACTGTAAATTTATCCGATACGGTTTTCGATTCTGTAAGCGGATTTGCAATTGCTGTCAGATTCATCTGTGCATTCTCTGCTGTCATGTGAAGCTCCAGTGTATCCTCTACTATCACATAACATCCCGGAAATACTTCAAAGTCACTGACTTCTTCTTCCGTATTATCGTAGTCATCACCAAAATTGTACTGCACCCAGATATTATTTTTGCTGTCTGTCAGCTCTACCTGACCACTTCCACTTTTGCAGGTCAGTGTATAGGTTCCCTGCGGAAGATGTACACCGCCTTTATAAATTCCGGCTGTCAGGTCTGCTTCATAAAGTTCTCCTTCTTCCGGCATCACTTCCTGCAAATCACTGTATGGATCTTCCTCGGTGTAGCTGTCACTGTCATCATAAGTATAGTCATCAAAATAATGCTGAACTTCATCGCTGATCGTTCCGCCAAGCTCACCTGCAAATGCTGCAATGATCACAAAACCGATCAGAAACTTTCCAAGCTTCCTTTTCTTTTTTATCGGTCTGCTGCTTTGTTGCATTGAAGATGATGTATAACTGTAACTCTGGTTTCCTGTCTGGCTATAGCTTGTGCCTATGGTATTGTAGCTCGCATTTGCTGCAGAATATCCATTCCCCGCCGGATTTACTTTTCCTGCTGCCGCATTCTTTGACGCCTTTTTTGCAGCTGCTTTCTTTGCATTTTTATCTGCATTCTTCGCCTTACGCACATTTTCCCGAGTCATGGTCTTTCCTTCATACGGCTTTTCCGCTTCCGTATGTATATGTGTCAGCGATTCTTCATGACCGGAATTTCCAAGTGTCACATACTGATCGTCATTCTTTGAATTGTCAAGCCCACACTCTGTGCAGATATTTCCGTTTAATTTTCCTCCACATAAGGAACATCTTCGTCTCATTTTGACCTCCCCCGCTGCCTCTTGTCAGCTTCCTTTTTTACCTGCCAGCCAGGGAGCTTCGTCTCTACGGAGTAAGTCTGCTTAAATCTCTCGGGAAGAGGGTTGTCTCACGGACGTTATCTTCACCAAGAAGCTGCATTGTCAGACGTTCCATTCCGATTCCAAGACCTCCATGTGGCGGCATACCATGTTTGAATGTATCCAGATAGGTCTCCAGTCCTTCTTCCGTCATTCCCCGCTTTGCAAGCTTTTCCATCAGCATGTCGTAGTCATGGATTCTCTGTCCTCCGGTCGTGATCTCAAGTCCACGGAACAAAAGGTCAAAGCTGAGTGTGAATTTCTCATCCTGTGGATCGTCCATTGCATAGAACGGACGCTTCTTTGACGGATAGTAGGTTACAAATACAAAATCAGAATCCCATTCCTCTTTTGCGTACTGTCCGATCAGATGCTCTTCCTCGGGTTCCAGATCAAATGGATTGCGGATCTTACGTCCGTACTTTTCTGAAACCTTCTGCTTTGCCTCATCAAAACGGATTGCCGGAATTTTAGAGACATCCGGAAGTGTCACGTCCAGGATTTTAAGTTCCTTCGCATAATCCTTTTTCAGAAGCTCCATCGTATACTGAAGGAAGCCCGTTTCCATCGCCATGATATCTTCAAAGCTGTCGATATAACCCATTTCAAAATCCAGACTGGTATATTCGTTCAGATGACGCTTGGTGTTGTGTTTTTCTGCTCTGAATACCGGTCCTGTCTCAAATACTCTGTCAAAAACACCAACCATCATCTGTTTGTACAGCTGTGGACTCTGTTCCAGCACTGCCGGACGATGGAAATAATCCAGTCGGAAGAGGTTAGATCCTCCTTCTGCTCCTTTTGCTCCGATCTTCGGGGTATGAATTTCTGTAAAACCTTCTTTATACAGGAACTCTCTGAATCCTCTTACGATTCCTTCCTGAATTTTAAACTTCGCTCTTTCCCTTACGTTCCGAAGAGAAATGGAACGATAGTTCAGCTTCGCTTCCAGGGAAGTGTTCAGTTTCCACTTTGAAACAGCAAGTGGAAGGCTGTCTTTTGGCATACTGAGTACTTTTATCTCACTCAGACGGATTTCAATTCCGTTCGGTGCCTTCTCTGATTCGGTCAGTTTTCCTGTTACTTCTACTGTAGCGGCTTCTCTTAAATCTTTCAAGTTAAATTTTGTAACGCCTTCTTCGTATACACACTGGACCAGACCTTCCCGTTTTCTCAGAATCACGAAAGCGACTGTTCCCATGTCACGAATTGTATGAACGGCTCCATTTACCTTCACTTCTTCTCCAAGTCTTCCCTCTTCCAGTAATTCACTAAGTTCCAGCGTTTCTTTTTCTTTTACACCTGTCATAAATTCCATGTCACAATCCTCCTAAAATATGTTTTGCTTTTGTCAACTTCGTATTCCGGATTGTTTTTTGATGTACATGGCAATAAAAAAGCCCCGGAATACTTTTTCGTATTCCGGGACGGATAATCTGATGATCCGCGGTACCACCCGCATTGAATCCTTTGGGATTCCTCTCTTACATACGTAACGTGCATGAACCGTATTACCCTACTAAAACACCTGTGCTTTCCATTCAGATAATCTGCTCCAGAGTGTTCCCTTCGCCTCATTCCTCAAACAGCGCTCTCAGTCGGTGACGCCGTATTCCTGTCAAGTTCCAGAAGCAAGAGTCTCTTTCATCGCTTTGCTTTACTAAATTATTTTTAGATACTAGCACACGTTCTTTACTTTTTCAAGTATTTTCTTCTATTTTTTAATTTTTTCTCGTTAATTGTCAGCTTTTTTGCTTTAAAATCATCAATTCACTTTGTTTCTTTTTGTTTTTTGATTATTTCGTATGTTTATCCACGTATTTATTCTCTGTTTTGGAATAAACAATTTTCTGTTCCTTATATAAGCTGTAATATCCGGAAAGCAGATAGCTTACCGCAACCACAATACAGTAAAACGGCATCCCGTTAAATCCAAACAACTCTGCTGCAATCAAAAGAGATGTGATCGGACTGTTTGTAACTGCACAAAAGACACCAACCATTCCACATGCCGCACAGATATCTGTCGGTGCTGCAAGGATCGTAGACATAAAAGAACCAAGTGTCGCCCCGATAAACAGTGACGGTACGATCTCCCCACCCTTGAATCCGGCGCAGAGCGTCAGTGCCGTAAACAGCATTTTCAGAAGGAACATCTGTGGTCCTGCCGTCTCTTTAAAGCTTGCCTGGATCACACCTGTTCCAAGCCCCAGATAGGCATCCGTTCTGAGTGCAAAATACAAAATGATCACTCCTGCTGCCCCTGCAACCACACGCACATACGGATTCGGAAACCATTTCTTCAGATAATGTTCCCCATTATGCAGCACAATACAGAACAGTGCTCCGGCAAGCGCACACGCAATTGCCAGAATGATCGCTTTGATCGAATCCACACTGTAAAAATCCGGAACCGATTCTACCAAATACGGCGGAGTAACGGTCCTCACTTTCAGAAGCAGCGCAATCCCCTGTGCGGCAAATGCAGAAAATACACATGGCACCAGCGCGGCATAATACATCACACCAACACTGATTACTTCCATTGGAAATACAACCGCCGCCATCGGTGTCCCGAAAAGTGCTGAAAATGCGGCACTCATACTTGCCAGAATGATGATCTTCTTGTCACTCTCATTCAAATGCAGATATTTCGCACATACATTTCCTACACTTGCTCCAAACTGAAGCGCTGCACCCTCTCGTCCGGAAGATCCTCCAAACAGATGTGTGATCGCTGTCGATATCAGGATCAGTGGTGTCACCCATCCCGGAACCTCTTCCTCATCCGACCGGACTACTGTCAGAACCAGGTTCGTTCCGGAGTTCTTCTCCTGCCCGGTAATTTTGTACAGCCAGACGATCAAAAGACCTCCTAGCGGTAGCCCAAGAATGATCATCGGATTTGCCTGTCTAAACGAAGTCGCCCATACAATCGCATAGGAAAATCCGCTGGCGATCAGTCCGATGAGACTTCCGATCACCCCGGACAAAACGATCCATTTGAACAATGAACCATACAGATTTTTCCATGCTTCTCTCATTTCTTTTAATTTTTCATTCATCCTTTGTTCCTCGTACTCTTATTTTCTTTAAAAAAAGAATGTGCCCTGGCACATTCTCGCGCCGAATGCGTTGCTGAGCGCCAGTGGCGCTCGTTAAGCAACGACCGAAGCGGAGCGTAGAACGCTTGCGACATCATTATTCCACTTTTTATTATAGAAAATTTTTCTTTTTTTGACAATTCCAACTGACAAAGATTATTTCTCTTTTTCTAGCTGCATATGATAATCCCGGATCATATCTGCAAGCGTAACTGTCTTCAGGCTGTCTTCCAATGCAGATTCAAATTTAGAATAGGAGTGTTGCAAAACCGCCCGGATGTTACGTCCAACTGGACACAATTTAGAAGCTTTGGTATGTACGTGAAATATATTTTTACAGAACTGCGGTTTCACGGCATTGCAGATTCTGTATACTGTAATTTCTTCCGGCGGCATATTTAAAGTCGTTCCACCGGTACCGTTTTTCACATTAAGGATTCCATCTTTTTTTAAAGCACTCATGATACTGCGTATCGCTACCGGATTCGTTCCCGTTGATAAAGCAATCTTTTCACTTGTGATCTTATCCGTCTCTCCAAATTCGCTGACCAGTATCAGACAATGGATTGCAAGTGATGCCCTTATTGATAACTGCATACTCTGACTTCCTCCTTTGATTTCATTTTAGCTTATCATATTTTTCTATAGGTGTAAATATTGACATTACATCTATGAAATGATAGTCTTGTTGTAAATTCAAAAATTACACTAAAGGAGAAAAAATGAAAACATATCCAGTTGTAGAAATTACATTTAGTCCTACCGGAGGGACCAAAAAAGTTGCAGACCTGATCAGCTGCTATCTGGGAAATATTACAAATACCGTGAATCTTATCCGGCACGATGTCAGCTTTTCAGATGTAGCAGTCCCTTCTGATTCACTTGCTGTCATCGCAGCTCCTGTATTCGAAGGCGTTATTCCTGATATCGCCATTGAAAGGATGAAAGAGATACAAGGGAACCATGCAAATTGTGTAGTTATTGCCGTATATGGAAATCGCGCATATGACGATGGTCTGATCCAGTTAAAAGATACCGCCGAGTTATGCGGTTTCAATGTTATCGCCTCCGTTGCAGCTGTTGCAGAACATTCTATCATGCGCCAATTCGGCAGTGGACGACCAGACGAAGAAGATAGCAAAGAGTTAAAGAAATTTGCAGAAGAAATACTCGAAAAACTTTCCTCTGACAAAGAATTGTCTACTGATTATTTCGTGCCTGGCAGTCATGAGTATAAACGCCTTGGCAACCTGAGTGTTGTTCCAAAAGCAAACGCTTCCTGCACTGGCTGTGGGAAATGTGCCGAAGCCTGCCCAACAGGTGCAATCAATAAAAATAATATCCGAACCGGCGATAGCAGCAAATGTATCAGTTGTATGGGATGTATCGCCGCCTGTCCAAAAGGTATCCGGAAGCTAAACCCTGTCTTTTTGGCTGCCGCATCTCTGAAAATGAAAAATCTGTTATCTGGACGAAAGCCAAATGAGATTTTCTTATAATCCTCAGCAGACATTTCCTTCTCGCTGTCGATTGAAATTTTTATACGAAACTGGTATTCTATAAGAAAAGAAAATCGATCATTTTCATGATCGAAGGAGGTTAAGATATGTCTGAAATTTTAGCTTTCTCAGAATCTGCCGATTCTGATCCAAAGCTTTCTACAGAACCAGTTTCCGAATCCGGAGACATCCATACAGCCACTGATGTACCACCCAAAGAAGCTCCAGCTCCGGAACCAGATTCCCTTGAAGCAGAAACCATTTCATCTGAGGAAAAAAAGAATACTTACACGGATTTTTCATCGGAAGATTTCAAATCTTCTGACGATTCCGAAAAAGATCCGTTTACCGGAGAAAAGAAAAGTTTCCACCACCACATTTTCCATACAGCAAAGGAACTGAACTATCTGCGTGAAAAATATATCCTGGAAAAAATTCCGGATGACCAGCTTCTTGAGTATCTGAAGCTTGAAGAAAAGCGTCATGAGCTCCAGGTGCAGGAACGCAACATCCGCGAAAAACGGATTATGAATGCCTTTATGCTGACAGTGATCCTTGCTGCAATTGTAGCTGTAGTATACAGTCTGCATGAGAATCCGACGGTACTCATCAGTATCCTGTATATTGGTGGAATCCTTGCAGGCATCCATGTCTGGAATAAGAAAAAATAAATATTATAACATACACATAAGAACCTCTGCCGGACAAGATGTCAAGCAGAGGTTCTTCTCTTCTGTCTTACAACAGATTCCTTTTTTATACATTCTGGATAAAGTTCTTGATTTCTTCTCTGGTCGGCATAACCCGAAGTGCCCCTTTTCTTGTTGTGATCAGGGATGCTGCCGCATTTGCAAATGTGAGAAGCTCTTTTAAATTTTCTTCGGCCAGCTCTTCCATTCCATGCTCCAGAATATAATTCAGGGAATTGGCACAGAACGTATCTCCGGCGCCGGTCGTCTCGATCGTATGCTCCTGGACAAAGCCCGGAACTTCTACCCGGAGATCTTTATAATATGCACGGCTTCCGTCTTTTCCAAGGGTAATGAGTACCAGCGGAATCTGATATTTTTCACGGATCAGTCTTGCTCCCTCATCATAGTCCGTAGTTCCGAACAAAAATTCCACTTCATTATCTGAAATTTTCAGGATGTCACATTTGGAAAGTCCGTATTCGATCTCGGCTTTCGCCTCATCCAGTGATTTCCAGAGTGGCGGGCGGAGGTTCGGGTCAAAGCTTACGATACATCCTGCTTCTTTTGCCACATCGATCGCATATCTGGTTGCTTCTCGCACACCTTCATGGGTAGAGGAAAGTGTTCCGAAATGGAAAATCTTTGCCCCACGGATCAGATCTTCGTCCACTTCTTCTTTTTTCAGCATCATATCTGCTCCCGGATTCCGGTAGAAAGAGAAATCTCTGTCACCGTCCGGATAAGTATGTACGAACGCAAGTGTGGTATGTACTTCTTCATCCATTACCAGATTCCGTGTATCAATTCCAACTTCTTCGACTGCAGTTTTCAGCTGTTCTCCGAACATATCTTTTCCGACTTTTCCGATAAATGCGGTCTTTTTCCCAAGCTTTTCAAGCATGGCGAGTACGTTGCATGGTGCGCCTCCCGGATTGGCTTCCAGAAGCGGATTGCCCTGTGCACTTGTTCCATTTTCTGTAAAATCAATTAGCAGTTCGCCTAAGGCGGTTACGTCATAGATCTTTTCCATATTCGATTCCTCTCTTTATAATCCTCTTAGATGCGAAGTTATAGGCTGTGAAGACGAATTACACAAAAGAACTGTTTCAAATTCAGTTGTGCAAACCATTCCGATGAACCTCTTAGGACGAAAATCGTGTTCAGCAGAGGCTTCCACGATTTTTGAGTTTCATCTCCATTGCACAAAATTAGAATTTGAAACAGTTCTTTTGCGTAATTCGTCCATCAAGGTTATCGATAATAATCTTCGATCCCATACTCTTATAAGCAAATTATACCTTGTCCCTCCAGTACATGCAATAAGATTATGTAATCGATATCATGTTTTTTCAGTTTTCTTTCGCTTAAATCAGGTTCAATTTTTTCAGAACGTTGTAGATGGTTCCTTCTTTGAATGGGTCGCTTAAGTTTCCGATTCTGAGGAGTTCGTGGTAGCCTTTGCTTCCACCCTGGCTACAGAGGGCGTAGTAATCTTTCCATGCGCCTTCCAGGTCTTCCTGCATTTTTCCGTAGTATTCGAGGGCTCCTACACGGGATACGGCGTAATCAATATAATAGAACGGGCACATGAATAGGTGCTGTTTCTGCATCCAGAATCCGCCCTGTCCCAGGAATTCATTGCCATCATAATCTCTCCATGGGAGATAGATTTTTTCCAGTTCGTGCCATACTTTTCTTCTTTCCATTGCATCGGTCAGATTTTCAGCGTATACACGGTGCTGGAATTCATCTACGCATGCCATGTATGGCATTGCTTCCAGCGAATCCCACAGGTATGCTTTTTTCTGTTTTTCTGCATTTTCTCCGAAGAACAGATGCATCCACGGCAGTGTGAAATATTCCATCGCCATTGAATGGATCTCACTGATCTCTGCGGTACTGAATGTCTGCGATAATACCGGAATATTGCGTGACGCTGTGTATGCTTCAAAGGCATGTCCTGCTTCATGGGTAAGGACATTGACATCTGCATTGGTTCCATTAAAGTTTGCAAAAATGAACGGTGCCTTATATTCTTCCATAAAGTCACAGTAGCCACCCTGCTGTTTTCCCTGCCTTCCTTCCAGATCAAACAGACAGTATTCCATCATAAAATCAAAGAATTCTCCTGTCTCTTTGGAAAGTTCATGATACATGGTTCTCGCCTTTTCCAGAAGTTCTTCTTCCGTTCCCTCCGGAACTGCATTTCCATCCGGATAGGTAAGACTTTCGTCATAATATTTTAATTCTTCGATACCGAGTCTTTCTTTCTGTTCCTCATAAAGTTTCTGACAAAGCGGTACGATATGCTCCCTGATCTGCTTACGGAATATTGCTACATCTTCCGGCGTATATTCAAATCTTTCCATCTTCTGATACATCATCTCGGCATATCCATTAAATCCAAGGTTCTTTGCCATCTGCTGACGGATTCCGATCAGTTCCGTATAAAGGGAATCCAGTTCATCCGAAATCGATTTATACAGCTCTGCCCACTTTTCAAAAGCTTCTTTACGGATGCTTCTGTCGGTATCCTCCATCATCTTTAACAGACCATAGAATCCAAGCTGTTCTCCGTGAAAATCTGTAACCGGTGCCGCTGCAACCTGGAAATACTTCTGAACCAGTTTGTTCTCCTGGATCTGCAGATCGGCATTACACGGATCGGTAAGCCGGACTTTGTTCTCTGCCTGTCTGGAATAAACTTCTCCGAACTCTTTTTCAAGCTCTGTTCTGTAAGAAGACTTCAGATAACTTTCATAGAATTTTTTCATTTCTACATCAATCTGTGGCTCGATCTCGAAAATATATTCCATCTCTTTTCGATAGAATTCATCATTGGTATCCTGGCTGTTGCGGATACTTGCCATGACGCGTGTCGTATTAAAGTGGCTGTTTGCATTCAGGATTGCGACAAACGCCTGATGCGCGCCTTCAAAATCTGCAGCCTCGTTAAAGTTCTTTGTTTCTTTCTGGATGGTCTGAATATACGCTTCCCCATCTGGACGTACATATTTCATCTCTGAAAATTTTTCCATCATCTTTTCCTTCTTTCCAATCTTTTTCCTCTGCCCGTCAGAATCATATTCTTTTCCCCAAAAGCAGTTCTATCCCGATTTTATCACAACTCATCCTGTGATTCCATCACCTTTTCGTACAATGTTACGAAAGAATAAAAAATCTCTTCTGACACAGCCGGATTCTTCAATCCACATCTGTATCAAAAGAGATTCTTATCTTCAGACATACAAAAATCGGAGTGACAGGATTTGAACCTGCGACCTCTACGTCCCGAACGTAGCGCTCTACCAAACTGAGCCACACTCCGATAATAAATATATTGGATATTCCAAACGGAATATCCAACTTAAATTCTTATTCAATTAAAAACTACGGATAGAGGACTCGAACCTCTACTAACAGAGTCAGAGTCTGCTGTGCTGCCATTACACCAATCCGCATCAATCATCTGTTAATCTCTGTCCATCGAAATGAACAAAACATTATAAATTTTCAGAAAACCAAATCGGAGTGACAGGATTTGAACCTGCGACCTCTACGTCCCGAACGTAGCGCTCTACCAAACTGAGCCACACTCCGATAACCGTACCGGACAACTAACTGTCCGGTTAAATCCTTATTCAATTAAGGAACTACGGATAGAGGACTCGAACCTCTACTAACAGAGTCAGAGTCTGCTGTGCTGCCATTACACCAATCCGCATCATCTGCTTGTTCGCTCTGGTTCTCAACAGCGAACAAATTTATTATAGCAAATCTTTACGGAAATGCAAGCATTTTTTTACATTTTTTTAAAGAAAGTCATTTCAAGTACTTCTTCTTCTTTTTTCTGACATTTTTCTAGCAAAATTCTTTTATCATCTGATCATACTCCAGCCAGTCATAGCCCTGTCTCTTATACAGCTTCCAGGCTCTTTCATTCTCTTTTTCCACTTCCAGACGGAATCTTGTCACACCCTCTTCTTTGTGCTCTTCCATATATCTGAAATACTCACTTCCAAGTCCTTTGGAACGATACTCTTCTAATATATAGAGTTCTTCCAGCCAGTACACCATCCCGCCTGCTTCCTGCGAAAAGGTCTTGGCGATCAGTCCATAGCCTGCGACCTTGCCTTCCCATTCCAGGATAAACAGTTCCGCATAGGTATCACTTTTCAGACATTCTTCAAATGTTTTTTCCAGATAAGAATCCGGAACCGGATGATCCACTGCTGGCATCCGGTAAAAATCATGCGCCATTTTTATGTAGATTTCTTTGTCTTCTGCTTTTATTTTTCTGATCATTTTCCAGTTCTCCTTTTAATATCCTCACGAAAAGAGGTCACTCCCTGTTCGCTTAGAAAGTGATCCCTTTTCCCATTCTTATACTCTGCATAATATCATGCACTGCTTTTATTTTCAATACCTCCTGCCCGAAGGCTGGGTTTTCCGGAAATCTTATAAAAATCGTACAAATGGATTCTCATATCTGGCAATATTTCCCAGCTTCTCCTCAATCCTCAAAAGCTGATTATACTTCGCGATCCGTTCTGATCTGCACGGTGCTCCGGTTTTGATCTGTCCCGTGTTAAATGCCACCGCAAGGTCTGCAATAAACGGATCCTCTGTCTCTCCTGACCGGTGGGATACAATTGCCTGATAACCAGCCTTCTGCGCCATCTGGATCGCATCGATGGCTTCCGTCAGAGTCCCGATCTGATTCACCTTGATCAAAATTGCATTAGCGATCTCCTTTAAAATGCCGGCGTTCAGCCGTTTCACATTCGTCACAAACAGGTCATCCCCGACAAGCTGCATATCCAGTCCCAGTCTCGTCGTCAGAAGCTCCCAACCTTCCCAGTCTTCTTCATCAAGCGGATCTTCAATAGAAATAATTGGAAATTCTCCTGCAAGCTCCTCATAGTAATCAATCATCTCTTCCGTCGATCGCGCCACACGATGTCCGTGCATCTTCGCCTCTCCCGGAAATACATACTCTTTTCTCTCTTTATCATACAGCTCACTCGCCGCAGCATCCAGTGCGATCACAATCTGCTCTTTCGGTTTATAACCTGCCTTTTCAATCGCACGCATGATCATGTGTAGTGCTTCTTTCGCATCCGGCAGATTGGGTGCAAATCCACCTTCATCCCCGACTGCGGTCGGATAATCGTACTTTTCCAGAATTGCCCGAAGCATCTTATAGATCTCGGCACACATCTGAAGTCCTTCTTCAAAGCAGACTGCTCCGACCGGCATGATCATAAATTCCTGGAGATCAATGGAATTATCCGCATGCCGTCCCCCTTGTGTCAAGCTAATGACACAAAATTTTTGTAATTTGTCCATCATCACTTCAACTGCAGATTTTCTGCACCTGCTCTACATACTTCACCAGCTCATCAGCAAAATTCCATTCAATTTCTATTCGCTTATCATTATATACCTTGATACCACGAATAAAAGTTACTGCTATCTCTCTGGTTAATTGCTTATTTCCTTCGATCAAGTCTGTCAGGCACTGTCTGCCATCGGGCGGAAGTTCAAATAAACGTTCAGCCGCTTCACTCTGTTCTGTCTCCATTTGCGCTATCGCTAAGGTTTCTTTCTCAATTTGTTTATCCAGCTTGTCATTTTTTCTGGTGAACTCTTCTTCTGAGATTTCTTCCATTGCATATCGCATATATAGTTCAGTCTTCTGGTGCTTGTATCTGCTAATACTGTCTTTGGCATCCCGAATCTTTTTTGCAGCTCCATTCACTTTTGATTTTAATTCTGCTTTCTGTAATTCGAGTACCGGTTCAGCATCATCACTGATCTTTGCAAACAGCTTAATTGCCCTGAAAATCATCTCATTGAACTCGTCATCATATAAATTGTCTGTTACACAATCTTGATTTGCCGCATTAAATTTCCTTGGGCACTTAAAGTGCGGATTGCATCTGGTTACATGCTGTAGATTCTGACCGCATCCCCCACATTTTACCAATCCTTTCAGCGGATAATTATTATTGTGGGTTTTGCTCCTCTTTCTGGAATTTAATTCCAACTTTTCCTGTACAGCATCAAACACCTCTTTAGAAACAATCGCTTCATGCGTACCCTCAACCACAATCCAGTCTTCTTCTTTTGTTTTCAAATGCTTATTACTTCCTACTGAAGCAACTTTCCATTTACCGCCAATCGTAGTTCCCGTATACGTTTCTGTCATCAGTATCAGTCTTACAGTTACCGGATACCAGATATATTTTTCTGTTGTTTTCTTTACACCAGTTTTCAGAACTTCTCTTTTATATTGACCCGGACTCATAATTTTCTGCTCATTCAGATAACGTGCCAGCTGAGTGATATTCATTCCCTCAAGATATTTCTGAAATATCATCCTCACAACAGGTGCCGTTTCCGGATTAATCACGAGACTCGTCACATCTTCATCAGGCTTCAAGTATCCATATGGTGCTCTGGCACCCATATACTTTCCTGCTTTCTGACGCTGTAACAAAGTCTTTTTTACTTTAACGGAAGTATCAATGCTATGATGTTCGTTAATAATATTTCTGAAACCAACATCTATTCCCGGCATACCAGATTCATATTTCATACTATCAACATTATCATTGATTGCTATAAATCTCACATTCAGAAATGGAAAAATCTGCTCCAGATATGTGTCAACCTCTATATGATTCCTGCCGAATCGTGAGAGATCTTTCACTATAATTGTGCTGACTTGTCCGTCCCTTACTAATTCCATCATACTTTGGAATCCTGGGCGTTCGAAATTTGTTCCACTATAGCCATCATCTTTGAATTCTAACACTTCCGCATTTTTGAACTCCTGTTTACTGGCTATGTATTGCCCAATCACAATTCTCTGATTGGTAATACTATTGGATTCATCCAGCATATCCTCATCTTCCAGAGATAATCTTAAATACTTTACTATGCACTTACCATCTGACATCTGATCACCCCCTCCTCTAAAATTTCTGATAACGCCTGTATTTCATCTTGAAATTTAAATTCGATTTCTATACGTTTATCTTCATATAAAGAGATTTTCTTTATATAAGAGCGGACAACATCTTTTGTAAGGAATTCCAAATTCTTTCCTTTACTGAATTCAGCAAGCCACGAGAAGTTCTTTTTACACAATTTCTCTGTAATTTTTCTACTCTTCTCAATTTCTTTCTGTCTTGTAACCAGATCTTTTTCGATCACAGTTATTCTTTCTGTCATACGATTATATGCATCCGTATCAATCTCTCCCGAAACATATTGCTCATATAATTCAAATCGTCTTGCTTCGTTCCTTTTATTGACCTGAACAATCTTACTCTGTTCCCTGTTCAAATATTTTTTGAATGTCTCAAAATATTCATCATTAAAGCGCTTCAGTTGCGTTTTCAATTCACATACTGTTTTTAGCTGCATGATGAGTGCCCGATACACCAGTTCATCAATTACTTCTTCTTTCCAGCGATTGCAGTTATATTTTTCCTTGGAAATTTTTGCATAATTACCACAAATGAAATAATAATTGTAATACAAAACACCATTCTTTTCGCTGTAATAATATCTCCGAACCATATTAGCACCACAGTCACCACAGTATATCAATCCAACATACTTATTATCTTGTTTTCCATGAGTCTGCATATTCGACAGATCTTTTTTGGGCAATGCTTTCTCCTGCTTTAATTTGATTACATTTTGTACTTTTTCAAATAATTCAGCACTCACTATAGCCTTATGGGTATTCACATGTTCAATCCATTCTTCTTTATCCAACATTACATTTTTTTCTTTTGTAAGAAGTGAGGTTCTTGTTTTATGTGAATACGTATTTCCCAAATAGTGCCTATTTTCCGCAATCTGTTTAATTACAGATGATTGCCAATGCATATCTGTTTCGTCAATTCTATCCAAGAATAACTTCCCAGTTCTTGCGTATACCCTTGGCGAAGCCAGCAACATCGTATTAAACTCTCTCGAAATTTTCAAATATGACTGCCCTGCAGCAAGTTTTTCAAATATTTCTACTACATACGGTGCAGTTAAAAGATCGGGAACAGTAGTAGATCTTCCTTTTTCATCTCTAGCTCTCTTATACCCATAAGGAGCATCTCCACCACAATATTCACCTGACTCCATCTTAATTTTCATAGCACTTGTCATCTTTACTGATGCATCTTTTGCATACATATCATTTGCAAGATTTGATATCATGATTCCCAGCATCTGATTGTCGCATTCTGGACTGATACTGTCATAATTATCATTGACTGATATAAAGCGCACCTGCATAAATGGAAATATTTTTTCCAGGTATTTTGATACTTCTTCCAAATCTCGACCAAATCGTGATAAATCCTTTACTATGACCGTATTTATTTCTTTTGATTTGATGTCACCAAGCATTCTCACAAAATCATCTCGATCAAATTTTGTACCTGATATACCGTCATCCTTATAAAACTTTACAACTTCAATATCCGGATGAGATTCTGCGTAAGAAAGAGCGATTAGTTTCTGTGTCTCCAGCGATTCTCTCTTCTCACCGTTGATATCTACTGATATTCTGGTATAAATACCGGCTTTCCAGATTTTCTGCGGTGATGCCTGTACGATTGCTTCAGCCTGTTTCATCTGGCGATTTCTTGTTCTTGCCATTATACAGCCACCTCCTGTTTTGTTTTTCCAATCTGTTCTGCCAGTCTTGCAGCTGTTACCAGCTCGTCTTGGAATCGGTAAACAATTTCTATTTTTTTCCCTTCAAATACATTTATTTTTTCCACATACTGAAGAAGCATATCCCTGTCAAGATCTCCCAGCGACGGTTTCTCAAGAAATGTGTTCACCCATTCTTCGCACAGCAGTTTATTTTCAAGGAGATCTTCCATATACTCTTCCTGCTTTTCAATATTGCTTTCCAGACTTTTAATTTCTGTCTGATACTGCTCTCTAAGTAAAGTATAATCATCCTTGGAAATAACTCCTGATGCAAGATTTCCTGATAATGAATGTAACAACTTATAATATTTATTGACTTTGTTTCGCAACTCAAGTATCAGGTCATCATGCTGTATCAATGTCTGTGTATCCAAAGAGTTCTCTTTCAAATACTCTACTGCACTTCGTATGGCATCCGTCATCTTACTGTACATCTTCAAAGAATCCATCACCAGCTGAATCAGCACATCTTCTCTGATGCTATGCCTGGAGCATTGATCCTTCTTTTTATTGTAAGAAGAACAGATATAAAAAACTGTCTTTTCTCCTTTATAACTGTTAGTTCGGCGGATCAGGTTACTTCCACAGTCTCCACAGGATAATAACCCACCAAACAAGTAAAGTCTGTTTTCTCCGGGTGCTATCCTGGTATCCTTTGCAAGTAACATCTGAACTGTTTCATATTCTTCTTTTGTAACGATACCTTCATGATGATTTTCAAAAATTACCCATTCTTCCTTTGGCAATGCCCTCTGTACCTTAACTTTATAGTTAATTCTTTGGGATTTCCCCTGTTGAAGCACTCCGTAGTAGATTGGATTCTTTAAAATACGGATAATTGCTACTGCTGACCACCTGGATGTCAGATGTGTCTGAAATGACGATTTGAAGTTTACTCCGGTCGCACGTTTGTAATCAGCCGGTGCAAGAACTCCCAGTTCATTCAGTTTATCTGCAATCAGTTGATTGCTCATGCCCTCCATCTTCCAGTTAAAAATATCTCTTACATACTTTGCAGCACCCGGATCAATTTCTATCTGACTTTTATCAGTATTACATTTTCTATACCCATATGACACATAATTTCCCACATATTCTCCAATATTTCTTTTTGCACTCAAGTGGCTCCTTACTTTTTGAGAATTCTGTCTGCAATACGTGTCATTGACAAATGATTTTACCGGTAACACAAGATGTGTATCTGTAATATTTGCTGTTTCAGAATCATAATTATCGTTGATTGCTATAAAGCGTACCCCCAGTTGTGGGAACACTTTTTGAATATACCGATCTACATCTATATGCTCTCTACCGAATCGAGACAAGTCTTTTACAATGATACAGTTGATTTCCTTATTTTCAATTGCTTTGAGCATTGCCTGAAAACCAGGTCGATTAAAATCTGTACCTGAAAAACCATCATCTTTAAATGTCTCAACAATAGTAATATCAGACGTCGATTTCATATAGCTATCAATCAAAATTGACTGATTTACAATAGATTCACTTTCAGCCTTATCTCCGTCCTCAATACTGAGACGAAGGTACTTGGCTGCTATCCAGATATTTTTTTGCATAAAAAACACTCCTATCCAAAGATTCTGCCAAAACAGAACCCTTAAATAGAAGTGCTCTATTCAAATTTAGTCCTGTTAGCATTATAGCACACTTCGTCTTCTGTGTGAATATGAAATTTTGTTGTTCCAGTTATTTCTTTATGCCCTTATGCCAATCCAGCTTTCTTTGCTACAAGCTGTTTTGTACAGTCTATATAGGAAAGGGAAGCCGCTGCATTAAAAACACTTTTTACAACATAGCCCATATCTTCATATACATACGGGTTATCAGAGTGATTAAGCAGCACTTCCATCTTATTGCTTTTCCGGCTATCCAGCTCTGAAATCAAATCCTTGTACTTTGGCAAACTATCTCGGTCAATCTCTTTGATATCAACCGTTTTCAATGCTTCTAATCTTTCAACTGCTGTCATAGACATCGCCTCCTTTTCCTATAGTTACCATTATCGAAAATAAATATTCGTAACAGCTATGTAGTCTTCTCTTCCATTCCCATCTGAATCTGTACTGCTTTCAGTACCCGATCCAGGCTCCACTTGTTCACTCTTCCGCATTTCTCAATAATACATTTCGTAGAAATGCTCATAACCTGTTCAGCCAGTGCCAGGCTTCCTTTTCGGATTCCCGTCATATCATATTTACTGATAAATACATGTGTTGGCAAATACCGTTTCTTATATATTCTTGATGTCAGCGGAACTACCGTTATGACTGAACTGTATGTATTGGCTTTATTATTGCTCACTACGATCACCGGTCTTACACCACCCTGAACAGATGTTGTAGGAAACATACCGAGATCTGCCCATAAAATATCTCCTCTGCGGATTGTCATTTGTCCTCTCTCCAATCTATTATTTTTATTTGTAAAGCATCCATAGCGCTATATTGGCTCCACAGGAATACGGCAGAGTTTCTTTCCCATAAGGAAAGCTCTGCCGCATAACCTCTATAGCCAATTTGATTATTAAACAGTGCTCGCTCGATTCTATTTATCCTCGATACCCCGAATCGTTACTCCTGCATATGCAGGAAGGGAATAATAACCTGCCCGAATGCATACTCCGGACCACAACCCAAAAACTCTCGTTTCCAGGCTCCAGCAGTTCATAGGTTTACCAGTTACAGACTTCTCAGGATCTGCAAGTGTATCGCATCTCATACATATCATCGCATCACCAGCCTGCCAGCTGGCTTCGGTCAGTGCTTTTTCGCAGCATTACAGACTGAACTAAAAATCTTGGTTTTGTCTTATAATCCTATAGCGGCATCTTCCTCGTGCTCTCTGCATGAAATGTCACGTCAGTTATTATTGGATATTCAGTTATCATGGTTCATTTTAGGAAGTCCTTTAACTTCCTCTAATTACTAAAGTCAAATGACTTTGGCAGATGCAAAAGATTTTGAAAAATTTTTTAAAAAAATTTATTCATATACATTTTACGCATCTTATTAAGAGTGGATTTCAGCTTGTATGACAGCATCTGTCTGGAAATCCCCATAATCTTCGCCATCTGTGTCTGTGTCTTGTTTTCAAAGAAAATGCCATAAATAATCATGCGTTCCTCTGAGTTCAGCTGATTGATCACTTTGTGAATATCCTGCTGTTCCATTTTTGTCAGTACACAGTGCTCCACATCGCAGTTCAGATCTGGAAAATCCTCAATCATGAAGCCTTCTCCATCAATGGACTGACCACTGTAAGGTACTTCTCTCAGCATCTTATCCACAACCTCACCCAGTTCGTTCTTAATCTCAACTTTTTTTGCCTTGCTGCTTCTATAAAAATTATTCATCGCATACGCAACTTCTTTTGTAATCTCGATCATTTCTCCATCAATATTTGCGTAATACTTTCCTTCATAAAAATATGGATGTTCAATATACATATCCGTTCCTCCTGAATTTGAAATCTTGTTGCTCGTTTCAAATCCAGAAGGCGGACCTCTGTTTAGGATCATGCCTGCTCCGCCTTTATCCTGCCGGGATACGCCCGCAGTTATTGACTGAGAAATTCAGGCACGAAAAAAAGCCCCAGTAGTTTTTTCTTAACTACTGAGGCTTTCGTCTCTTTATTGTATTCAGTTATCTATGCCTTCTTTCATCAGCATAATCATTGTATCAGGATAAAGTTCACAAAGTATCCGCAATATGTTCCCATAAGTTCATATCATTATTGGAATCGTACATATTTCAGTATAAAAAGTTCACCGTGTTATTCTTCTACTTCTTTTCCATCTATATATAGTTGAAATTTATCAGGATTATTGACTACATCATAGTCCTTTCCGTATTCTACAGGTCTATATTCGGCTGTCATTACCGATTCCCCATCTTCAATATCCTCTTTCCATAAATAGATGTTCATATCAAGGCTCGTCGCATATCCCCTGTCTGTGGAGAATTTTGTCGAATAAAAAGAATCATCCTTGTACATCTGCAAAAGTTCTCTTGCAAACGCTTCTCTATCCTCAATATTTTCCCGGTTAGCGATTACGGTTAGATTTTCATCCCGATTTACGGAAAATGTTCCTACCACATCCGGTTCACCTTCCTTATGACTTGATTCAGGTTTCCCATAAATACTTCCTGCAGCAATTATCAAGATGACTGCTCCTGAGATCACTGCAATTGTCTTTTTCTTCATATTTTCATTAATTTCCTTTTAATTGTTTTACTGCGTAATTGATTACTTCTTCCGGTGTAGGTCTGTCTCCTTTAAGATTTACCTTCTTCCATTCTGCCTGTACAGCCGGATCTGGATCATCAAATCCAGCATCAATCGCTATCTGCATTTCCCGA
The DNA here is from genome assembly GCF_025149785.1 of Coprococcus comes ATCC 27758. Taxonomy (GTDB): domain Bacteria; phylum Bacillota; class Clostridia; order Lachnospirales; family Lachnospiraceae; genus Allocoprococcus; species Allocoprococcus comes. The sequence continues at coordinate 2,571,593 of NZ_CP102277.1, forward strand.
CGCACCTCTTCTGGTGTCGTATTGTACTTTTCAGCAATTTTCTCATAAATAGTTTTTTCTCTCATTTACCCGCCCTCCGGTTTCAAAGAATTATTTATAGTTCTTTAGAACTACTATATCATGATTCTCACTATGAAAAAAGATATTTTCACAAACGAATCCATAAAAAAGAATAAAAAAAAGAAGAGCTTAATGCTCTTCGATTTCAATGCCTATTTCATTAGTCTACCAAAGCTCTGACCGCATTTAAAATTCTTTTCTGCTCGTCCTTTGGCAATTTTTCTATCATATCAGATAATTCATTAGTAACACCTGTCACAGAATGTGTCACAACATCTATCAGTAGCGCATCAGCCGATACATCAAGTGCATTGGCAATTGCTACAAAGGTATCCAACTTTGTTACTTTCAGTCCTCTTTCTATCACACTGACATGTGTTGTACTTAAATTTACCAGCGCCGCCAGTTCTTCCTGTGTAAGATTTTTTGCTTCTCTTGCTGCTTTGATTCGCTGACCAACCGCTTTTAAATCCATCGTAGCACCTCCTTCAGAACGATAATTCGGTCTAAAATTAGTATACTGATGGATAATTGAAAGATACAGAATCCGCAAATCAAGTTATAGTTCTATAGAACTAGTTTTCGTTTTTTTTACATGCAACACACAAAAAAGCCACCAGAAGAATTAGTATCCCCTGGTAGCTCTATTAAAATTTATCATTTGTTAATGTGCAACACTCATGCTCTCATCAATCCATTTCTGCACCATTTGAACACTCACATTAAGATAGTGGGCTATTTTATCAACTTTCATTCCATCCGCAGCCATGGATAATGCTGAGGCTTTTGCTTTTTTCAGCTCACCACTTTCAATACCTTCACTATAAATCTGTTCCATCTCACGGCACATGAATTCCACCCCTTTCTGTGTTTCCTTCAATTCGTATACTCTGTCAGCAAGTATCTTACTGTGCATATCTTCTGCATTCTTACAGTGAAGATCATGCATCAGTCTGCCTAATTCTGTATCTTCTTGTTTCTTAGAATTTACATAGATAATATGAGCTTCATCCTTAAAATTCTCACTGACTTCTTCGATTTTCCTGTCTATATGATAAATCGGAAGTCCGTATCCAAGTGCATCGTCTCTGGTGATAAAAATCACGTAGCTTTCCGGAAGGTCATCAAAATCCTGCCCTGGATTTAATGTGTTCATATCCATCAGACCACTATGATACCTTGCTCTTTTTGGAGATGCCCCTTCGTTGTCCTGTTGAATTTCTACATCCATCTGCTTGCCTTCAGAATCTCTGGCAACACAGTCCAGAATAGCTGAACGCCCCTGCAAATTCTTATAGTCTTTCTGCAAAACTTGATCAATCACTTTCAGATCCTTTTTATTCATAATTACCTGCAGAACATATTCTGTACATTCCCGTTTCTTGAATACATTCCGCATAAACACATCGCTCATGATGGTAAGGTCTTTTAAGATACCCTTGTATCTTTCGTAACGTGTTTCCAACTCTTCTGTTTTCACGATTTCTTCTTTCGCCACGTCCATTCTCGCCTCCATTCTTTGCTATGTCAGGATAGGTTCCTAAATGTCTCCTATCCCAATTTCATCTTAACATCAAAATCAGCTTTTCACAAGCCACTATTTTATCCTACACCACTTGAAAACAATAATTTCCAATCAGCTTCGTCCAACTACTATATTTATTCTTTTCACACACCTTTCGGCAAATTTCATTTTCCATCAGTACACAGAACATCTTATCATAATCAAATGCCCAAACCGCACCATTCACATGGTTTTCCACTGCTTTCTGATCTATGCTTTTCAAGCGTGTGACCATTTTTTCTATTTCTCCATTTCTCAAGTTACCGATATTTTTGCAGATAAACCGAAAGAAATTCAACGTTGCATATTCGTCATGCCAATGGAATTCTTCTGGATTGTTTTTAATTTTACTGGCTCGCTGCTGTTCTTTGATTATCTGATCAGCTACACCTTTCATCGAATTTTCGTATCTCATATTATTCACCTACTCTTCCTCTACGCCCAGTGACGGTTTAAATCTTTTATCCTTTGCCTGCGGTACCACGATCTCATAAAAATAGAACCCTAAATATCCAAGTGCCTGCTTCTTCATTTTATAAAAAGAGGTCCTGCCTACTCCTAACTCCTGCTGTACTTCCACATCTGTCTTATTATAATGACTGCAAAAACAGGAATGAAGAATCTCACTGAGCATCACACCATTCGGTGCATAGAACTTCACCAGTGTCATTCCACGATAAATCATGTCTGACAAGCCGTAAATGATCATCAGATTATTCATTTCCCGGTGCATCTTTGGCACATTCAGCTGATTGTTATAAATGCTCAGATAACTCAACGCATATGCCATATCTTCATTGATCTTCTCCTGGCACTCCATATCCAGCTCTTCTAACACAATCTGATTTTCCAAAATCAATTTCTGATAGCTTGTCATCAGTTCTTTGATATCCGTATAATGTCTCTCCATCGTTACTTCCAGATAATCCTGCGCATGGCTTGCCATCTGGAAGGTAATCTCTTTCATTGATTTAATTGCATAATCTCTGTCTGTCATCAGTTTCAAAATCTCCTTATCATCATCACACTAACTGGCGGTCTTTCAGACCAGTTCGCTTTCCCCATGATTTTGATGGGAAGCAATTACTTACTACAATTTGCAGAAGCGGATATCCAAAAGGCATTGTGGGAGCTGCCTTTGCTGACCGGAATCCATCTTCTTATGTAAAACCTGCAGGAATATAAAGGGAAAGTGACTATCCCTGCCGGTTAATAATCCAAATAATATCGTCTATATCAATCTCTCCTTATGCTGTTTTTCTCTCCATAAACCATTTATCCACTTCATAAAACAAATGGCTTTCCTGCCCCTGTATCATACAGGTGTACATCATTCCTACACCGCCTGCCTTTCTGCTGGCACATCGCTCGATTTTCAAAATTCTGTCAATGTTATATTTTCTTCCATCTTCCCAGGTGAAAAATATAGGAACCAGTTTTCCGTCTTTCCGAAACTCTGCCACTACATCTACATATACTTTATTCATACCGGCACCTCACTATAAGATCTCTATTGCTCTTGGCGATGCCGGGATTCTGCGGATATATCCATTTAACTCCAACTGCTTGATTCTGGAAAATGCTGATGATGTTGATTTCACCCCGATCAATTTTCCAAATTCCCGTACTGTCGGCGGATATCCATGCTCCTTCGTATAATCCAAAATACACTGATAACTTTCTTTCTGTTTTCTGGTTAATGTTTTTTTCAAATCTATCCCTCCAATTACCCATGAAAATAACTGTGTGGATGGATCGTGTGCGTACCAGCGTCTAAGTGGGATAAGACTTTATCCTGATACATTACCGCTCGCTGTATACTGAAATATCCAAACCGTCGTCTGATTTCATCTACAGTACGATCCAGCTTCTCTAACTTTTCCTTTTTCTCCTGATTTCCAAATAAATCCAACTGCACAGGAATATCATCTAACACAAGATCCGCAGCTCGGATCCCCAGGCTTCTAATGGGATGTTCCCATTTGTAATTATCTTTAAATAGCTGAAATGCTGCGCTTACAATCTCATCTGTAATATTCGTTGGCTGTCGTAAATGTATCTGTCTGGAAAAACTATACAATCCATTATCTCGAACTGTAATTTCTACTGTTTTGCATTTAAATCCATGTTTCCTCAATCGTGCAGCTACACTTTCAGCCAATGCTATTTGAATGATCCAGACATCCAAATCATTTTCCAGATCTCTCGGTGTTGTAGTGCTATTACCTATCGACTTTACTGGTGCTTCATATCCTTCCTTGCAAACCGGATCTTCATCCCAGCCATTTGCGAAAGCCCATAATACATTTCCTATTTTTCCAAAATGACTCTCTAACAACTTTTCGTCTGATTCCGCAAGTTGCCCAATTGTCCGGATTCCAAGTTTTTGCAATTTCTTATTTGTCTGTCTTCCGACATAAAGCAAATCTGTCGCTGGAAGCTGCCATATCCTGTCTTTATAATTTTCTCGATTAAACTCTGTGATTGCATCCGGCTTTTTATAATCTGAACCAAGTTTCGCATAAATCTTATTCCAGGAAATTCCAATACTTACCGTTACACCCAGTTCGTATTTAATCCGATGGCTGATTTCTCTTGCAATCGTCATTCCGCTTCCTTTCAGATTTCTGCTGTCCGATACATCCAGCCAGGCTTCATCAATTCCATATGGCTCAATCTTGTCCGTATACTCCGAATAGATTTCTCTTGCCATCTGTGAAAATCTCAAATACAAATCCATCCGTGGTGGTACAAATATGATTTCCGGACAAATCTGTTTTGCCTGCCATAATGCCATTCCGGTCTTTACACCTTTTTGCTTTGCAATATAATTTGCTGTCAGCACAATCCCATGCCGGGCTTCCGGATCGCCACCTACTGCCAGAGGCATTCCAGCAAATTCCGGATGATGTAGCATTTCTACACTGGCATAAAAACAGTTCATATCACTATGCAGGATCACACGCTCACTCAAACTTTTCACCTCCCAGCTGTTTCCTTCAATATGATGTCTTATCAATTTCTGTATGTTTAGTATATATCGACATTCCGGAGATAGTCAAGTAACATCTTGGTTGTATTTTCTCCATTTTGGAGATTATTGTTGATTTTATTTCTAACATACGGTATAATGCATATAGAAAATTCAAATAGAAATGAGGCGAACAAATGCGTGATTTCGGGGAAATATTAGCAGAAAATAGAAAAAAGAAAGGATACTCTCAATCAGATCTGGTAGACCTGCTTTCTCAGGAAGGTATTCAGGTCACTACAAAAGCAATCTCCAAATGGGAGACCAATGCACGAGAACCAGCTTTACATGTTTTCCTGACACTTTGCCAGTTACTTGATATCGAAGATATATATGAATCTTTCTTTGGAGAAAATCCATATAACATTATGAGTGGATTGAATGAAGAAGGCAGAAATAAATTGATTGAATTTGCTGATATTTTGAAAGCTTCTAAAAAGTTTTCTCCACTGTCTGCAAAGATTATCCCATTCCATCATCCTGTAGAAATTACCTGGGAACCAGTTTCTGCTGGTACTGGAAATTACCTGGAAGATTCTGTAAAAGAAACTTATGACGTAGGACACCTTGCTCCTGAGCAGACTGACTTTGGTGTACGGATCTCCGGTGACAGTATGGAACCACTTTATCATACAGGCGATGTCGCATGGATTCAGAAAAAAGATTCTCTTGCTAATGGTGAAATTGGAATCTTCTATCTCAACGGTAATACTTACATCAAGGAATTACACGATGAGCCAGATGGTGTTTATCTGATCTCGTTAAATCAAAAATATCGTCCTATCCAAGTTTTGGAATCTGACTCTTTTAAGATTTTTGGAAAAGTAATCGGAAAATGCAAAGGTGCAGAAATTCCGGGATTTCATTAGATTTCAACAGCAGATTCATGATCCTGCTGATAACAATAAGCAAAGGAAGTGATTGAATGGCAATCAATAATACACTAAAAGATATTCGTGAAGAACGTAATCTCATTCAAGCAGATTTGGCTGAAGCCATAGGTTCCTGCAGCCAGACTATAGGCCGCATCGAACGTGGAGAACGTAATCCCTCTCTTGAGATTGCAATCCGGCTGGCACATTACCTGAAAGTGCCTGTAGAAGATATTTTTCAAGTTGAAGACTGAAGCACAACAGCCAGAAAACCGAGGAGTAAAATCCCCGGTTTTCCTTTTGCTCAAAAATTAGTGTAATCCTTTTACGAAGTCCACTGCGTTTTTCATATCTTCTTCATTCGGATGGCCTTTAGCAATACCTCCAACCAGTTTAAATGGTCCGAATGTGTCATACCCTTTACAGCCAAATTTTCCAACCACACTGGCATGTTTTTTATCCAAAATCCGCTCTATGGATTTATAATTCGCACTTCCACCATAAGTACAGATCAGAAATATCTTTTTGTCGTCCGGTAGATTCTTCTCTGCAAATTCCAATATCGACTGATGAAACTTTGAAAAATAGATTCCTGATGCAAATCCAATCATATCATAACTGTTCAAATCTGCATCTGGCTGTTTTACAGCATCAATCAAATCAACCTGACACTCTGCTGCTATGCCCTTTACTAATTTTTCTGTATTTCCATGATGCACAGATGCATATACGATTGCTTTTCTCATTTGTTTTCCTTTCTGCCTGCTCCATCAATCAGGTCATAACTCATATCCAAAAAGTCCAATGTCTTTGCTTCACTGACCGAACCATCCAGTAAAATCGTGATCCAGTGCTGCTTATTCAAATGGTATCCAGGTAAAAATCCATACGTCTGAATAATCATATTCGTCATGTCCGGATCACACTTTACGTCCATGATATCAACCGGCTCTTTTCCTTCTAATCCCAGTTTCGATTTTTCAACCGTCATGATTACTGCATACCATTTTCCATTTTTATGTCTGAGTACTGCACTGTCCGGTAGTTTACTCCATAAATATTCCGGAACTGTGCTATATTGTTTCTGCACATATTCGAAAATTTCTTCTTTCTTCACAATCTATTCAACTCCTGATTCTTCTGATTCTTCTGATATCCTGCCCATAATCATACCACATTTTCGTATCCCGTACTACCTGCCAAATTCTTTTGCATTTTCCCGGTTCTCCTGACTTTAACTAATAGAGGGGTAAAACAGCAAGGACAGGAAGTGAGGATACACTTCCGGAAAATCCCAATTTAGGGTACCCTGCCCTAAATTGAAAAAGCGCTGAAAGCAACGATACTACTGCCCTCGCAGAAAGGAGAACACGCCAATGGCTGAAAGAAAGCGAAACAAAGAAATCCATTTTTATGTCACCGAAGAAGAACGGAAGCTTATCCGCAGAAAGATGATAGAATCAAAGACCAAAAACATGGGAGCTTATCTGCGTAAAATGGCAATCGACGGTTACATCGTCAACACCGATACCACTCCGCTGAAGAAACAGTATGAGGAAATGCACAAGATTGGCGTAAATATCAACCAGATTGCGAAGAAGGTGAATACCACCGGAGATCTGTATCCGGAAGAAATGCAAGAACTGAAAGAGATGGTGAAAGAACTATGGCGTATATTAAGATCTTCCCCATTAAAGTAACAGACAAGAAAGCTCTGGACTATATCACGAATCCAGATAAAACTGATGAAAAACTGCTTGTTTCCAGTTTTGGCTGTTCTCCTGAAACAGCTGATTTGGAATTTGCCATGACAAGAGAACATGCAAAAAAGAACGGAATGGATAAAGGCGATAACCTGGCATTTCATCTGATCCAGTCTTTTAAGCCTGGTGAAACAGATGCAGAAACCGCCCATCGCTTAGGACAACAGTTTGCAGATGAAGTACTGAAAGGAAAATATGAATACGTGATCAGCACTCATGTTGACAAAAACCATATCCATAACCACATCATCTTTAATGCAGCAAGTTTTGTTGATCATCATAAGTATGTTTCCAATAAGCGGAGCTACCATAAAATCTGCCGGATCAGTAATCGCATTTGCCATGAAAATGGACTTGCCACCAGTATGCCAACCGGAGAAAAAGGTAAAAGCTATAAAGAGAACATGGAATATCATCGTGGCACCAGTTGGAAAGCAAAACTACGTGTTGCAGTTGATAAGGCAATCTGGACTTCCATCAACTATGAGGAATTTTTACAAAAAATGCAGTTAGCCGGATATGAAGTCCGCCAAGGAAAACACCTGTCCTTCCGTGCACCGGAGCAAAAGAATTTCACTTATATGAAATCTCTCGGAAGCTATTATTCAGAAGAAAATGTCCGCATACGTCTGGCTAAAAATCGTAGCAAAGCGAAAGTTCCAAAGCATCTGTCCAGAGAAGCTCGCCTGTATATCAATATTTCCACTTATGTTACGACCGGCAATCGAGAGGGATTTGAACGCTGGGCAAAACTCAATAATCTGAAAGAAGCGGCTCGTACCTTCAACTATCTTTCTGAAAATAATCTGCTAAATTATGAAGATTTCCAACAGCATGTTTCTGACATTGAAGCTTCTGTTAAAGCTGCCGATCAAAGAATAGCGCAAATCAACAATGAACTTAGCACACAGAAAGTCATTCAGAAACACTGTGATTCTTACCGTCTCTGCCGAAAAGTGATTGAAGATTGCAAATCTGCTAAAAATCCAAAAGCATACCGGACCAAACATCAGGCAGAATACCAGCTCCACGATTCACTAAAAAAAGAGCTTCAGGATCTCGGTGTTACCCAAATCCCAAGCTCTAATAAAATTCAAAAGCGGATTGAAAATCTTGAATCTGAACAGACTGCTACACTCCGGGAAAAACAAGAATTACAGAAAAAGCTGAAAACTCTGGAAATCATTCAGCAGAATTTCACAGCACTGCTCAATGCTCCGGAGATACAAATTCCTGTATCAGAGAAAGAGCCAACTCTTTAAAAAGAAGAGGTACCTATGTAACGGTGCCTCTTCCCTTTCCATCTAATCTGTTTTATTGTGGTAAAAACATCTAAAAATACCAAACACGTCTATAAAATTAATTTCGCCACCGCAGTAAACATATGCAGGGCATATCTCAAACACGGCGGTGATGAAACAGAGACCATGCTTCTCATACAAAAGTATCTGACACCTGTCAGGTACAATCGAAAATATCCTATCCACCTCAGTCCAAAGAGAAATAGGGATTTCATGTATCGGGTTGCATAAATCTCGTTACCATTATACTGCGTTATGAGGCAGATATGCAATCTGTCTTTTTGTCATACACAAAAAATACAGCATTTCTTAACTGAACAGTATTTTCAATGCATGAACGCATATGATATGCTGTTTTCATCATAAAAAACCTTATCTAAATGACATTGATTATCTAATTAACTACATTATTTTCTGTCTAAAATATCCATAAATTCGTCACCTGTAATTGTTTCCTTCTCATACAGGTACATAGCCAATTCGTCCAGTTTTTCCCTGTTTTCGGAAAGGATTTTTCTTGCTTTTTCATGCTCTGCTTTTACGAGCTGCACGACTTTTTCATCAATTTCCTTCTGGGTATCTGTGGAACAGGAAAGAGACGTATCGCCGCCAAGATACTGGTTGGTCACGGTTTCCATTGCCACCATGTCGAATTCATCTGTCATGCCGTAGCGGGTGATCATCGCTCTTGCAATTTTTGTTGCCTGTTCGATATCATTGGAGGCTCCTGTCGTGATCTCACCAAATACGATCTCCTCTGCCGCACGTCCGCCTGTAAATGTAACAATCTTATTCTCAAGTTCTTTTTTCGTCATCAGATATTTATCACCCTGCTCAACCTGCATAGTGTAGCCGAGTGCACCTGAGGTACGCGGGATGATCGTAATCTTCTGGACCGGTGCTGAATGACTCTGCAATGCAGCTACCAGAGCGTGTCCTATCTCATGATATGCAACAACCTTCTTCTCCTGATCTGAAAGAACCGCATTCTTCTTCTGATATCCTGCAATAACCACTTCTATACTTTCTTCGAGATCAGATTCATTTACAACGGTTCTTCCACTACGGACAGCACGTAATGCTGCTTCATTTATAATATTGGCAAGCTCCGCACCGGATGCACCGGATGCCATACGTGCAATCGTATGCAGGTCAACATCATCAGATGCTTTTATCTTCTTTGCATGAACCTTTAAAATTGCTTCACGGCCTGCAAGATCCGGCAGTTCAACCGGCACACGCCTGTCAAAACGTCCCGGACGTGTAAGTGCCGGATCTAACGACTCCGGACGGTTCGTTGCAGCAAGAATGATGACACCATTATTTCCTTCAAATCCATCCATCTCTGTAAGAAGCTGATTTAAGGTCTGCTCCCTCTCATCATTTCCGCCCATTTGTCCGTCACGCTTTTTACCAATGGCATCAATTTCATCAATAAACACGATACATGGTGCCTTTTCCTTTGCCTGTTTGAAAAGATCTCGAACCTTGGAAGCTCCCATACCGACAAACATCTCTACGAATTCTGATCCGGACATTGAGAAAAATGGTACATTTGATTCACCCGCAACTGCTTTTGCAAGCATTGTTTTACCAGTTCCCGGAGGTCCTACAAGAAGGACACCTTTTGGCATAGACGCACCTACATCGGTATACTTCTTCGGATTGTGAAGATAATCAACGATCTCTGAAAGGTTTTCTTTCGCCTCATCTTCTCCTGCAACGTCTGAAAAACGGATTCCCTCACTGGATTGCACATAAATCTTCGCATTGCTTTTTCCCATTCCAAAAGCCATCGAATTTTTTCCTCCGGCATGCTCCATCAGTTTCTTCGCCATATAATTTCCCAGTGCGATAAAAAGGATCAATGGCAAAACCCCGGTCAGCAGGAAGCTGATGATCGGTGACATCTGCTTATCGATATCTTTTGCGAATACTGCTCCACATTCATATAGCCTGTCCGTCAGGTTCGGATCGTTCATCAGACCTGTTTTATAAATATTTTTTTGATCTTTATCTGTAAAGATGATCTGATTGTCCTTAACTTCTACTTCACCGATATTCTTCTTCTCGATCATGCTCATAAAAGTTCCATAATCCGTTTCCTTTACCTGATGCTCCATAAGGATTGGTGCGACAACCAGATTAAATACAATCAGCACTATTAACACAATCCCATAATAATATGCCAGTGGTTTTTTCGGTGTTTTAACTTCTTTCATGGTCTTTCCTCCTGTTGTTCTGCGATATGCTTTCTCCGTGCATTTTCGTATTATTTATTCTGCCATCTGACTTCGCCCTTGGACAGAAGCGGATAACAGATCAGCTGATCTGAATCCAGATTTTCCGCATGCATGTCAACCGCTGTGATCTGATGATTATCATAAGTCGTATAATAATAAATACCTTTTGCTGTATTACAACAGGACGTGTATATCGTGATCTCATATTTGCCTTCTGTCACCTCACAACATCCACGCTGCTGATCTACAGATCCTAAGATATGGAAGAACTGGCTTACACTCTCACCCTCTTCTTCACCGGAGATCGAATTTAATTTTGTAAAGGCAACTTTCACAAATCTTGACTGGCTGGAAAGATCTCCAGGTATTCCCATTCCACCCATTCCTCTGCTATATGCATCAAGCTGTAATACTCCTGCAAAAGTACTCTCCGGCTGTTTTCTGGATACTCCGGCATAATTATTCAGTGCAAACATCTGACCCAGGAATGGTGGATTATTGGTAAGCACTCCTACCGGATTATCATATACATGCAGCCCATCCTTCATAGACTCAACAACGATACAGGCGTCTTTGTCTGCAATGATCCAGTGAAGCTGTGCTGTCGGCAGCTGTTCACTGAATGCTGTGCCTGTCAGTCTCATTGCTGCCAGCTTCTCTCTCGCCTCTGCTACAGTAGCACACTGTGTAAGGATCCATGGGATGAACTCGAACTGTGCCACCTGGCTGACTTCTGTTTCATCTTCCGGCAAAGCCTCTTCATATGCCGCATTGCCGACAAAATTAAGACCTGCCATTCCAAGGCCTTTTTCATTAACAGCATCATAATAAAGCGGATAACCTCCTGCAACAAATGCCATTCCGATCAAAGCATAATGGCTTTTTATCTTCCCGGCAAACCGGAAATCAAATTCGTAATTTCTTGGCGTTATCGTGATCTGTTCCCCATAGGAAAATTCATAATCAAGCGTTCTGCCCATATAAAAATCTTTTGTTTTGTAAGTTGCTGCTGTACACATATCGAACACCTCTTCTTTCTGCTATAATAATCCTGCAAACAATCGCATAAACAACTGTTCGAGCCGTAAATATGCACTCCGTCCTGTGCGGTACTTTTCGGTCACTTCCCTGCATTCATTCATGGTTGCTCCCAGATCATCTCTTATATCCAAAACTGTCTGACTATCCGCCATAAAACAACCATTTTCAAAGTGGTGATAAAGCAATGCCATTCAGTTAAGCATCATTTTAGTGGTTTTCTGTCATAGAAAGCCACTGTTTTTATACCTAAAAACTTTAAAAATATTACAAAAAACAGTTGACAAGTAAGCCAATATATGTTGCGCAAGCCTTGATTATAAACATATTTCAAGGAGGCTCATTATGGCTGATTTTTTCTTATCTAATTTAAAATCCACACTCGACAACTGCATCACAGAACTCGATGAAATTCACTCCATGTTCTGCCGTAATCCGGAAAGTGATTTTACCAGGAACCGCAAACTTTCTTTCCGCGAGTATATTCAGTTTATGCTCCAGATGCAGAGTAAATCCGTTTCAAATGCAGTAAACATATGCAGGGCATATCTCAAACACGATGGTAACGAAACAGAGTCCATGCTTCTCATACAAAAGTATCTGACACCTGTCAAGTACAATCGAAAATATCCTATCCACCTCCGTCCAAAGAGAAATAGGGATTTCATGTATCGGGTTGCATAAATCTCGTTACCATTATACTGCATTATAAGGCAGATAAGCAATCTGTCTTTTTGTCATAAAAAACCTTATCTAAATGACATTGAATGATTTATTTTCTATCTAAAATTTTATTAAAGCGACTAAAGACTCCATAGTTTGTGTGTTTGACTTACTGTTTATATCTATCTTCTCCTAAATATTTTTCTAGTCATTGCAATATAAAATTGCTTATACAGTCTCTCCCTTAAGCGTCCTGGTATTCTGGATAATATACAGAGCGACCGATATGACCATCATTATAGCGCACAAACCAATCAACAGATCTGATACCATCGGTGTAATTTGGAACCATATAATATCCCTATTTGGTATGTAACTTGCTTTTACTAATCCATGGCGTACCAGATCGGCAATCCACTCTGCATCTTTTACATCCGTCTTACGTCCGGGAACTCCTTTGATATGCTGCGCATTCACAACCATGATCGGTATCTGTTCTTCTTCAAATATATTATATACAGGTTTCCAATAAGAGCCCGTACTTTCCATGGCAGCCATCTCACAATCTGTTTCTTTCAGCCACGAAACTAATTGGAGATCTTGCAGGCCTCCTGGATTCTATCGACCAGCTTTTTGGAAAATATAATGCTTTTTTATAATCTAATAGCTTTTGAAAATCTAATGCTGCTATTTTAAATCCGAAGAATAACCGGGTACGTTTTTTGCCATGCACAGGTATCTTGTCCACATGATATCTTCGACGAAGAAGAGAGGGAATTGCTTCTACTCCATTTCTAAATTTTGCATATTCAGAAAATTCTTCCGTCTGCATGTACTGTAATTGTTTTGCACGACCAACGGATTTCCAAGATACTTCCTTTCGGACTCGTGTTTTTAGAAAACGCGACTGACACCGTTCTTTGTAAGGACATCCTTCGCAGTCACTTATCCGAAAATACGCAACGGAACGCTCATTGCCTGGATCATAGATACAGTCTTCAGGTACACGATTATTCTTACATTTGATGAGATATTTTCCATCATCAGTAAAAACAAAATCAGCATATATTTCATCTGGTTTGCGTCCTGTGAAATTGGTTGTAACAAGTTTTAGATTATGTTCAGATGCTAAACGTGAGTTCTCTTCTCCGCTGTATGCCCCATCGGCAACAATAAAAGAACCATCAGAAAAATCTTTTTTCTCATTAAGATAATCTTTCATAAACTGATTATCTGCGTAAGTATTTTGCTGGTAATCGTAGACAATGACCAGACTGCTTTTTTCTCCGACAGCTTCAACTACGTTTCCAACGTATCCAAGATGTCTGCCACCTGCTTTATAGCGGAAAGTGGCTTCTGGATCAGAAGGATTAAGCAATACTTCTGAAGGATTTTCAACTTCCTCTTTTTTGTCGAAGCCGCCTTGAGCCACCATCATCAATGATTGTGCGTTCCTTTAATAGGCGAATAAGAAGCTGATATTCACTTGTATCATCAAAATCACCGGTTGAATCACAAATCTTTATCAAGATATCTGCATCTTTCATCACAACAACGTTTCTCTCAGTTGCATCCATATCCCGCTTGTGATAAATGCATTTATTATAATCATCTTTTTTAATATAATGATATTGTTCATCCGGAATTTTTGTTCCACGCTCATCCATTATTTTGCAAAGATTAGCAACACAAGTATAAAACAATTCAAGCAATGAGAGGTTTCTGATATTTGCAGCAACCATTAAACTGTCCATACGTTGTTTATCCAGAGTGATATCCATAAAATCAGATATTTCTTTTGCCATTTTTACAACACATTCATGAATACAATCAACATCATGCTCTGTTTCCTCTTGCTCTAAACCTGCTGAGGGTTCTGTCACTAATTGGCTGCTCTTCAAAACTGGTTGTGTGCAGTGCATACTGATAGCGGATATCAAATGCCATAGCTTCAACGATCTCATCGTCAGTAACATTAAGAGCTTCTTTAAGAATCAGTGCCCCAACAATCACATTGACCGGAGTATTAGGTCTGGATGCTTTTTTACTGTAAAGAACAGAAAAAATATTTTCATCAATAGCAGGAAAAACTTTGTCTGCAAAAGTATTTGCCCATGATTTTTCTAACATTCGTTTTTCGCGTTCTGTAAGATTAAAAGTACTGTCTAAAACAGTAAGCTGTTGATTATCATTTTTAACAAAAGACATATAGATCACCTCATAAAATGCTACCTACATTTTACCAAAGAATCCAATGTTTTTACATATCGTGTTAAGTTTTCAAGGTACAAATTTATATCAAAGGCTATAAACCTTTTGACACCCTAATCTTTTATTTTATCTTCTCCGGAGCAGTTTTTTACACTGGCTTACAGGTGCATCCGATTCCCAGTCCATCCGGACCGATATGACAGGACAAACCGAAGGAAAGTTTATCACACATGACTTCCATTCCCGGGAAACTTTCTTTAATCTGGTTTACCCATTCTTCTGTCACTTCATCGGTACTGCTGGACGCCGCCATCAGGTACACTTTACCCGCAGCATATTCTTCTCGGAAATTCGTTTCCAGCTCATGCTTCATTGCATCGATCATAACTTTACGTGATTTCTTCATACCACGGCATTTCTGGTAGATATCAAGCTTTCCTGTGCTGAAATGCATAACAGGTTTGATATTCAGGACATCTGCTGCCAAAGCTGTCACAGAGCTGACTCTTCCTCCTTTTTTGAGATATTTCAGTGTGCTGAGCCCGATATAAATTGTCATTTTTTCTCTGGTTTCTTCAAGAATTTTCTTGATTTCGACTACACTGTATCCTTCTTCTGCCATTTCTACTGCATCAAGAACAGAACGATGCATCGGGGTTGCCACACGACCGTTATCTACGACAAACACCTTACCGGCAAATTCATCTTCATTTGCCATGGCTTCTGCTGTCATACAGGACCCACTTAAAGCACTACTAAGAGGAATATAAACAATCTCCTCATATTCTTTCAGCATCTCTTTCCACATATCCATAACTTCTGTTGGTGACGGCTGAGATGTAGATACATCTACGCCCTTTCGAAGCATATCATAAAATTCATCTCTGGAAAGATCTACTCCTTCACGATACACTTTCTCTCCGATATAAAAGGGCATCGGTAGTACCTTAATTCCGAGTCTCTGCGCTTCTTCGCTCAAAATTCCACTGTGGCTGTCTGTCATGATTCCTATTTTCTTCATAATATCTTCTTCCTTTGTAATCTATTTTTATAACGTCTTAATAATCGGCATTACACTTCATTTATATTTGAATCATATCATTATTTTTCATTCGGCACGATAAAGGATGACGCAATTTCCTCCTCCGCATACTCTTCCACATCCGTTCTCGTTACTCGTTTTATATGTTGTTTTTTTAGGCGCAGATATACGAACTCCCGGAATATAGTATAAAATACCGATACAAGTGGAATGAAAATCAGCATACCTATAATTCCCATAAGATTTCCGCCGATTGTAACTGCCGCCAGTACCCAAATTGATGGAAGTCCTACTGATCCGCCAACCACATGAGGATAGATCAGATTACCTTCTATCTGCTGCAAAAGCAGAAAAACTATAATAAATAAAACTGCCTGTTTTGGATTTACCATAAAGATCAGAAAACTTCCCACGGCACAGCCAATAAAGGCTCCAAAGATAGGAACCAATGCGGTAAACGCGATCAAAATTCCAATTAAAAGTGCATATGGCATTTTTAAAATACTTAGCGTGATAACAAACATCATTCCGAGAATTACTGCTTCCAGACACTGCCCTGCAAGAAAATTTGCAAATGTCCGATATGTCAGCGAACATATGTTAAGAATTGCATCTGCTTTTTGTTTTGGAATAAAAGCGAAAATCACTTTTCTTACCTGTAAATGTAATTTTTCCTTCTGAAAAAGAATATAGCATGCAAAGGAAAACGAAATAAAAAAGGTCGCTAATCCACTGGCAATGGAACCTACTGCTGACATCGTCGTATTCATCATATTTCCGGCTCCGTTTCCAAGAAGACTTATTCCCCATTTAATTGCCTGATCAGGCTGAAACTGCAGCTGATCTACCAATTTCATAATATCCTGATTATCATGTGAAAATTCCCGAATCCAGTTTTGCATCTGTGGAATAAAATCTGAAATACTCGTCATCAGATTTCCCATGGTCTGTGTAAGCTGTGGAATCACACCAAACATTACCAATACCATTACACCTGCTGCCAATATAATTGTAAGAAGCAGGCTTATCGGTCTCGCAGCTTTTTTTCCTATTTTATTATTTTCTTTTATCTTTCCGAGCATTTTCTTTTCTAGGAAACTCATTGGTACATTAATCACAAAGGCAATTGCACCACCAAGCGCAAAAGGAAACACAATTTTCCATATTGACTTCAGCACTTCAATCACCACATCGAATTTCCACAAAGCAACTACAAGAAATGCCGTAAACACAATCAGTTCTCGAATTTTTTTCATAGAACATCTACTTAAATCCACTATCTTTCCCCTCTTTTTCTTAGTTTCATACGTATACACTTAAGTAATTGAATAATCAGAAGGCTTGCAAAAGCATATAAATATACACATCCAAGCTGCATCAGATTCAAAGTTTCCACTTTAAATAAGTTATGGAAACCAGGAACCGTCAGTACTGTTGTAATGAGTACTGCACCTAACACAAATGCTCCCTGAAGCCACTTGTTATGAAAGAGACCTTTTGTAAAAATGACCGGATGATCTGATTTGCAATTATATCCATGAAACAAACGTGCCAGACAAAGAGTTCCAAAAGCATACGTGCTTCCAAGCAATGTACCATTCTGGTTGTATCCTGTCAAAAAACTGATCATTGTCATTGCTCCAATTACCAAACCTTCCAGACCGATTTTGCTAAGAAAATCTTTTGTCAATATCGACTCATCTGCCAATCTCGGTTTTTCACTCATCACTTCACTTCTATCCGGCTCTAAGCCTAACGCAATTGCCGGAAGACTATCCGTCAAAAGATTAATAAAGAGTAAATGTACTGGTGCAAATGGCACCGGAAGTCCTGCAACCGATGAACAAAGAACGGTTAAAATTGCTCCGAAATTTCCTGACAAAAGAAACTGTATCGCATACTTGATATTCTGATATAAGTTTCGTCCATTTTCCACTGCTTTTACGATTGTTGCAAAGTTATCATCTGTAAGTACCATCGCTGCTGCATCTTTCGCAACTTCCGTTCCGGTCATTCCCATTGCAACACCAATATCTGCCTGCTTTAATGCCGGTGCATCATTGACACCGTCTCCTGTCATTGCCACAATCATTCCTCTTTCCTGCCATGCCCGAACAATGCGGATTTTATGTTCCGGTGACACTCTTGCATACACAGAAATATTTGGGACAAATTCTTTGAGTTCCTCGTCACTCATATTTTCTATATCTGCCCCTTCACAGGCTTCCGATAAATCATGTAATATTCCAACTCTCTTTGCAATTGCTGCTGCTGTAATTTTATGATCTCCGGTGATCATAACCGGTCGAATTCCCGCTTTTATACATTCCGCTACCGCAGCTTTTGATTCTTCTCTCGGAGGATCCATCATCGCAATCAAACCAAGAAATACTAAGTGATCCTCATCTTGTGTCGTTAATGTGTGATTCTCAGGAATTTCACGATAGGTAAAAGCCAGTACTCTTAAACCTTCCATCGAAAATTCCTGATTTTGACGTTGTATTTTTTCTTTATCTTCCTCAGTAATTTTTCGAATTCCCTCTTTCGTCCAGATTTGCTCTGTACGTTCCAGGAGCTTGTCGACTGCACCTTTTACAATCATTCGATTTTTACCATCTATCAGGTGAAGTGTTGACATCATCTTTCGATCACTGTCAAATGGCAGTTCTCCATTTCTTGGATAAAGCTTTCTTACGCTTGCCGCCTCTATCCCATATCGACTTCCAAGATTAATCAATGCTGTTTCTGTTGGATCTCCAATTTCTACTCCATTTTCATTTGTCGAATCATTACATAGAATACTGTAATTTAAAAGACATTTTTGTGCCTGATCTGATATATCAATTGCCTCTGCTGAAATTCTTTTTCCATCTATATAATAATCTTCAACCGTCATTTTATTCTGTGTGAGCGTTCCTGTCTTATCCGAACAAATAATAGAAACACTTCCAAGTCCTTCTACCGCCTGTAGTTTACGAATGATTGCATGCTCTTTTGCCATCTTCTGTGTTCCGAAAGAAAGTACAATTGTCACGATAGAACTTAGCGCTTCAGGAATTGCTGCTACTGCAAGTGCTACTGCAAACATAAATGCACTGCTGATCTTTTCACCGCGGAACACATTTATTGCAAATAAGAGTCCGCAAAATACCAGAATCATAATAGAAAGCTTCTTTCCAAAGACTTCCAAACTCACCTGAAGTGGTGTCTGTTTTTCCGAAGTTGACTTCAAAAGTCCTGCAATCTTTCCGACTTCTGTCTGCATTCCTATATCCGTTACAACAGCTTTTCCACGCCCATACGTTACAAAACTACCGGAAAATAACATATTTGTCCGATCACCAAGTGGCGCTTCCGTCAATATTGTATCCATGTTTTTCTCAACTGCAAGACTTTCTCCTGTAAGAGCACTCTCATCAATCTTAAGACTTGCATTTTCAATCAGTCTTCCATCAGCCGGAATCATATCTCCTGCTTCAAGCAGTATCACATCTCCAACAACCAGTTCTCTTGCCGGAATTTGAACGACTGTACCATCACGCAATACTTTTGCCTCCGGGCCAGAAAGATTCTTTAAACTCTGCAGAGATTGTTCTGCTTTTACCGTCTGTATTGTTCCCAAGATTGCATTGATCGTAATAACCGTCACGATAACTGCCGCACTTTCCACATCTCCAAGCATACCAGATATGATTGCTGATGCAATTAGAATCAGTACAAGAAAATCCTTATACTGTTCAAAGAAAATCTGCAGGATACCTTTCTTCTTTCCTTCTGTAAGTTCATTCCACCCACACTTTTCTCTGGATCTTTTCACCTGTTCACTCGTAAGCCCAGATTTCTTGCCATTCACCCTTTCAAGAACCTCTTCTACCGTCTGCTGATAAATTTCCTTCATCACTTCCGCCTCCTCGTTCTCCTAAATATTTTTCTAGTCATTGCAATATAAAATTGCTTATACAGTCTCTCCCCTAAGTGTTCTGGTATTCTTGATAATGTACAAAACAACTGATACAACCATCATTATAGCGCACAAACCAATTAACAGATCTGATACCATCGGTGTAATGTGGAACCATATAATATGCACCGCTGCAGTTCCATATAATAAAAAGGTTACTATTTTTCCATGCCAGTCTGCACCATGCACTTTTCCTGTTTTTCGTATCACAAGGCATCCACTAACCGCCATATAAAGTTCCTTAACTGCCATTATAACGATCAACGGGAGCATATGTGGAAAGCGAGTAAACAAGCAAATCAACATTGCTGCCTGTGTCAGCTTATCGGCAACCGGATCGAGAATCTTTCCTAGATTGCTAATCATATGAAATCTTCTTGCAATATATCCATCAGCGAGATCCGTAAGACCGGATAGCAATAAGATTTCTCCTGCTAACAAAGGATTTTCCTTTACACAATAACTCCATATAATTACTGGAATCAGACAAAACCGAAAAAAAGAAAGCAAATTAGGTACTGTAATAATTCTATTCAAATTTTCTTCCTGATTCACTTCACTCTGCATGTACAGTCACATCACTTTCCTTTTTTTTAGACATAAACCAATAAAATATAACACAAAATGCTAAAGCAAACACAACACCAAAAACATTTTGAATCACTCTAAGACTAACCGCTCCTTGTAGTCCATAAGTCTCTGCAGCAATGGCTAAAGCACCAAATGTGTTAAATACTGCCTGCCAGCCATATTGTGCTGAAAATCCTACACCGATTCCACCAAGAATTCCTATATATGCATAGATTGACGAAGGAAGCAGAAAATATAATACTGTAAAACATATAACACCTGCAATATTTCCGACAATCCTTTTACGGACTCTGTAGTGCATATCTTCCATAAACGGCAAAATCGCGGACATGGCCGCAATACCAGCCCACATTGCACGTGGCATATTACAAAGTTCTGCAATGCAAAGGACAATCGGTACGCATAAAATCTGACATATCTGCCATTTTGTTCTGGAAGAAGTGATATCAAATTCTTGTATCAGATCTTTCAGATTTCTTTTATAAGTTCTGTTTTTATGATTTCGATAAAATACGAAGCAGGTAAGTGCTGCACCTAAAGCCATTCCGACTAATCGCATCTGATAGCTTTTTCCCGTAACATCATAACCATATAGCAGCAGATACCCAAGAACCAATGTAGATTGATTAAACATGAATGGATTATGGCATCCGAACAGAATCAACACAGCCAGTGCCGCAATATTTAACAGCATTCCCAATACCGGTGAAAACTGATTTGCTAAATGCGGACATACAGTCATAATTACAAAGAACAAAGCCAAAAGCATCGTAGATTGTCCGGTGTGGATCCCCAGATCCGCATTTCTAAACACCATGAGACATAATAAGACCACTACACCTACAATGCTGTTCTCATTTCCAAATAAGATACTGAAAATAGTAACAAATAAAAAACAAAATGCCATTGTAACAGCTATCTTTACCAAATATACCAGTATATGATATGATTTTTCTTTCACTGTTTCACTCTTTTTCAACAGATTTTTAGAACCTGCCTGATTTAACTGCAATTCCTGATAAAATGTCATGTAATTCCTCCTCTATCTGTTTTTCTTAAACTTATATGGCCTCATCTTTCTGTATTGGAAGCTCTACAACAAATCTGCATCCACCATATTCACGGTTTTCTGCTTTGATTGTTCCTCCGGCACTATCTACAATCCGTTTTACAAGTGCAAGACCTAGGCCATTTCCTTCTGCTTTATGAGATCCATCTACCTGATAGAACTTGTCAAATATTCTGGATTTTACATCATCCTCTATTCCTGGTCCTTCATCTTCCAGAATGAACTTAACAGAATCCTGTTCTTGTTTCAGAAACATCGTAATTGTCCCCTTTGAAGGGCTGAATTTAATCGCATTATCCAAAAGATTTATCCAGATATGCATAAAAAGTCCTTCATTCCCAGTATATTTAACTTCCTCCAATTCTACCTGAAAACCAATTTCTTTTTCTGTCCATTTTGTTTCCAATGAAAGAAATGCCTGGCGGATCTGTTCATCCAGACGATATTCTGTTTTTTTCATTGGTATATTCTGATTCTCTAACTTGGATAACAGCAAAATATTACCAACCAATCCGGAAAGTCTTTGGGTGTTAAATAAGATTTTTTCTACATATTCCTCTTGATCCGAAGACAGTTCTTCTCCCTGAAGCAGCATTGTATATCCTTCAATGGCATTAATCGGGGTCTTAAACTCATGAGAAACATTAGATACAAAATCCATCTGCAGCACCTCTGTTGCACGAAGTTCTTTTGTCATAACGTTAAAACTTTGATAAGATTCTCCAACTTCTGCTATACGGCTGTTCGTTTCCAAATGCTGTTCAAAATCTCCCTGAGAAACTTCCTTCATTGCTTTACTAAGTCTGGTAATTGGTTCCAGTAACTTTGCATTGATAAAGGAAGTGATCAGCCCTGCAATCAATGTATTGAAAATCAAAAGCCAGCCAAGCACAGGTATGCTGCCCGGCAGATTAAAAAAATGATTCAAAAAAGCAAATAATAAAGCAGATATGACTGTTGAAAATACAAGTGCCAGCCAGATTGCACCAGTCAGACAGGATCGGATCCGCAATCCTTTTTCTTTCTTTTGTTCCATTATTTTTTCACCACCTTGTATCCAATTCCACGCATTGTTACGATTTCAAAATCAGGGTTATCTTTAAAACGCTCTCTGATTCTTCCTATATGTACCTCTATCGTATGTGGGTCTGCCTCCGTCTCGTATCCCCATACTTCATCCATCAACTGTTGTTTTGTAAATGTTCTGCCTGGCGAAGCTGCAAGCTTATATAAAAGCAGGAATTCTTTTTTAGGCAAAACAAGACTTTCCTTATCAGTTGTAACCGTCATTGCATCATAATCAAACTCTGTTGAACCGATCACAATTTTGTGTTCATTCAGTATCTGTGCACGGCGAAGCAGTGCTCCGACTCTTAAAACCATTTCATTCACATTTACCGGTTTTACCATATAATCGTCACTTCCCGAAAGAAATCCCTGGCGCATATCATCAAAGGAACCTTTCGCAGTGATCATAAGCACTGGTATCTGATATCCTGCTGAACGAAGTTCTGACACCAGTTCATAGCCATCCATAACCGGCATCATAATATCAGAAATGATCAGATCAATATATTCCTTATCCAATACTTCTAATGCCTGTGCTCCATCCGATGCACTTTTGACTTGATATCCATTCTTCTCAAGCACTTTTTGGAATAGCTGGCTTAATTCTTTATCATCTTCTACAATCAATATTTGAAACACGTTTTCCTTCCTCCTTATTAAAACAGATACCTTGCCCATCCAAGCAGATGCTGTACCAAAAATATTTTTCTCTGACGTTTCTTTGTTAATTCGATTGGCTCTACATGATATGGATCACGATAGGTTCCATCTTCCAATATCTGGCGGGACACTCTTTCATATTCCATCATGCCCTCTTCCAACTGTTTATTAATATCTTTACTGCGAATTACAAGCATCAGTTCCGTATCCAGATACGTGCTTCTCATATCCATGTTAAAGGAACCGATTACGGATAGATCATCATCAATCAGGATGCTTTTTCCGTGGTAAGAATAGCCGCCTTCATACTCCCAGATATCAATTCCTGTATTTAAAATTCTGTTTCTGTTTCTCGCATAATCAGCAGAACCAAACGGATTTCCATTGTTGGCAACCGAATTGGTCATGATAGAAAAATCCGGAACTCTCTCCGCAATCTCTTTCCATGTATTATACATCATATCATTGCAGATAATATATGGTGTATGAATTTTCACGCGCTCTTTTGCATTTTTCATTAGTTCTCCCAGTTGATACCACACTACTGGTTCTTTGGAACCTGTGTGGATAGGATTTGACACTAATGCAATCTTTTCTGTCTCAAAAGTTTCGTCCGTATAATCGGTATCGCAGATTCTTTCCTTATTCTCTTCAAAATATTTCTGATAGCCGTTCTGCAGCTCTAAAACTGCGTTCTTTACAGATTTTCTATTTGCCAGTTTTTTATTGTTATGAAAATAACCACTGTCTTCCTGATCCCATATAGTTTCAAAATAATCTGACAACTGGTTAACTGAATTTTCTTTCTCAGGTTCATTGCAAACAACCAACACGTCTCTGTCATAGTTCTTATGTCCCGGAAAATCCCCCAGGAAATAATTATATGTATTTCTTCCGCCAAGAATATATGTCTTACCATCTGCAATCAAATATTTATCATGCATTCTACCCATCATTTTCCATGGTTTCAACGGGTTGGCTTTATTATACAGTTTAATTTCAACATTCTCATGGGAAGATAATCCATAGAAATACGGATTCCCTTCCATATCAATCCAGCTCTCCATTCCATCTACTAACAGACGAATATGCACACCTCTGTCTGCCGCATCATGCAGTGCTCCTAAGATTAATTTTCCACTTTCATCGGATTTAAATGCAAAAGTAGAAAGAATAATTTCCTCTTTTGCATTCTGGATCAAACGCACTCTTTGTAAAAGCGCTTCTGGATTCTTTTCTATGATCACTGCACGTTCCGTATTTTCACTGCATTCGTTCCACGAACCATTTTTTGTTTCTTTTTTGGTTGTATTGGACACTTCCGGCTGCTTTTTATATGCAATGCAGATTCCGAGCAATTCATAAAAAGCCACACATAAAAAAATTGCCAGTATAACAAGAAGGATTTTACATATTTTATGCTTTTTCATTGTACATCACCTGATTCCTTTTTATTTCATACTTATACAATACAAAGTCAATCTCAATTTAACCTCAACAAAATTTATTTTTCATAAAAAATATGACCGGCTTCTTTTTAATGAAACAGTCATATTTTTATTCTAATATATGAAGGAGCTTTTCTTACTCCGTTATATTAATCACTATTTTATTTCTTCCATAAGCTGTCGGATTTTTCTCAATGTACACCGTGTAACTGCCAGGTCATCTTCTTGTATATTCGATATGATTTTTTCATAAGCTTCTATCATTTTTTCTTTCTGACAATTACTTAATTCAATTGCCTTGTTCGTCAAAACAAGGTATGTTCTTTCTTTTTTTTCATCTAATTTCCAGATAATATATCCTTTATTTTCAAGACTTTTTACCATCTTAGATGTTTCTGGAATCGATAATTTCATGTATTCTGCCACTTCTGAAAGATATACTCCTTCATGACAGTCTGATTTTTCAACACATTCCTTTATACTATAAAGAAACAAATAATCTGTTCTTTCAACAAATTCAAATATACTTTCAACATTGATGCTCTTTAAAAAAAACTCCTCTGCACTGGTTCCTGCTCCCATATTATCGTTCCTCTCTTTCTATATATTCTTTTTTGCTGACTAGACTCTTATATGCCGGGCGAATGATCTTATCTGTAGTTATCAATTCTTCCAGGCGATGTGCACTCCAACCAGCAATTCTTGCTATCGCAAATAATGGCGTGTACAATTCTCTTGGAATATTCAACATGTCATACACAAAACCACTATAGAAATCTATATTAGGACTTACTCCTTTGAATATCTGACGCTGCTTTGCAATCAACTTAGGTGCAATCTTCTCAATATTGTTATAAAGGGTCATATCTTTCTCACGTCCTTTATCCCTTGCGAGTTGTTCTACAAAGCCTTTGAACACCCTTTCTCTCGGATCTGAAATAGAATATACAGCATGTCCCATTCCATAAATAAGTCCTTTCTGATCAAACGCCTCTTTCTTCAAAATCTTACTCAGATATGATGCAATTTCCTCTTCGTCTTCATAATCTTTCACATGACTTTTAATATCATCCATCATATTCATTACCATCAGATTTGCACCGCCATGTTTTTTTCCTTTTAAGGATGACATTGCTGCTGAAATAACAGAATAAGTATCTGAACCTGAAGATGTTACTACCCGTGTAGTGAATGTAGAATTGTTACCACCACCATGTTCCATATGTAACAATAATGCTATATCCAGTACTCTTGCTTCCAGTTCTGTGAATTTTGTATCTGGTCTTAATAGGCGCAGGAAATTTTCAGCAATAGATAAATCTTTTTCAGGTCTATGAATATACATACTTTCGTTTTTTTCATAATGACAATAAGCATGGTATGCATATACTGCTAACATAGGAAATGCTGCGATCAACTGCATACTCTGCCTTAGCACATTCGGAATTTCAAGACTTTCTTTCTCCTTATCGTAAGAGCCCAATGTAAGAATACTTCGAGTCATAGAACCCATAATATCTGATGTAGGTGCTTTCATAATGACATCTCTGGTAAAGTTAGTCGGTAGTTCCATACAATCAGATAGTCTTCCCTGAAATTCCATTAACTGTGTATCAGTTGGCAATTCTCCGAATAAAAGAAGATATGCTCCTTCTTCAAAGACAAACCTTTTTCCTTTACTTCCTGTTACTAAATCTTTTATATTATAACCACGATAAGATAACTCGCCATCACATGGACTCTTTACTCCATCACGATATTCAAAAGCTTTTATATCAGAAATATTTGTAAGCCCCGTCAACACACCTTGGCCTTTTTCATCTCGTAAGCCTCTTTTTACACCATACTCTGAATACAGATTCTTACTAATGCTATCATTTTGTTCACAAAAAATTGCTTGCTGTTTCATATAATTTTCCAAATTGCTCATTTGAATCGCTCCTTTCATTCTGTTACGAACTTACATACTATACTCAGATATTCTTGTTTCCAGAGCATTCAGCATTGTCTGTTCTTATTCTTATTCTTATTCATTAGCAATACAATACAATGAAAAACTCAATTTAACCTCAACAAGGTTTGTTTTTTCATCCATGCAAAATCTTCTTTGTACAACAGACTGTTAGATATAGCAAAAACGGCCTTTCAAAAACAGTTAACTTCTAAATCAACTGTTTTTTGAAAGGTCGTTTCATCAGATTCTTATAGCAATCCAGCAAATAATCTCATAAATAATTGTCCCAGTCGCAAATATGCACTTCGTCCGGTTTGATATTGGTCTGTCACATCACGACATTCTCCCATCGTTCTTATCAGATCATTTTTTATTTCCACAACTGCCTGACAATCTGCCATAAAACAGCCGTTTTCAAAATGGTGATATAAACTTCGATAATCCAGATTAATTGTTCCACAAGTTGCCATACAGTCATCTGCCACACTCATTTTTGCATGACAGAAACCAGGAGTCCACTCATAAACACGAACACCATGTTTAACTAATCCATGATAAAAAGAACGAGTTATATTATAAATGAATTTTTTATCAGGGATACCAGGTGTGATAATTCTTACGTCTACCCCTCGCTTAGCAGCCAGACATAACGCATGCGTCATTTCATCTGTTATGATTAGATATGGAGTCATAAACCAACAATATTTTTCAGCTTTATTTATCATACTGATATAAACTTCTTCTCCTACTTGCTCATTATCCATAGGGCTGTCTGCATAAGGTTGAACAAACCCAGTTTGCTGTGCCGCATAATCATAGTGGAAAAGGTATTTACTAAAATCAGAATCATTAGCAGCCTTATCACTTACTGCATTCCACATTTCCAAAAATGTCACCGTAAGCGACTGAACAGCATCTCCTTCTAAACGAATACCTGTATCTTTCCACTGTCCATACGGGTGTGTGTAATTAAAATATTCGTTTGCCAGATTATATCCACCTGTAAATCCGACTTTTCCATCAATAACTGTTATTTTTCTATGATCACGATTGTTCAAAAACAGATTTAAACCTGGCATAAACGGATTGAATACACGGCAATGAATTCCTATTGCCTCCATCTTTTTCACAAAATCTGTGTTAATAAAGCCTATCGAACCCATATCATCGTAGAATACTCTAACTTCCACACCTGCTTTTACTCGCTCTTCCAGAACATCTTGAATCTTATGCCATGCTTCAGCGTCTTCTATCGCATGATATTCCATAAAGATAAACTTCTGTGCTTTCTCCAAATCCTTAATCTGTGCCTCTAATCCTTTCACTGCTTCATCAAAATACACAATATCCGTATTCTGATAGATTGGATACTGCGAATTTCTTTGTATGTAACTTGCTATATTTCCTGCTTTCGGAATTGTTTCTTTTATTCTGCTCAAACACTCCTGACTGTCCGGAAGCATTGGTAACAATTTGCTATCAATTTCTGCATATCGCTCACGCATTTTATGTGTGCCACCATTCAAACCAATCAACAAATACAGGCCTACACCCATAATTGGGAAGATTAGAATTAAGATGACCCAAGGCATTTTCATAGAAGAGGTCTTATCTGATGCGTACAATCCCAAAACCAAGATTCCACTCAAAATCCTTGTAAATAAATTTATAATTTCTGCATATTCATTCAAGCGTGTTACGATAGTAATAATAAAAATTACTTCCAGAAGAATGCAGACTATGGAAAAACACAGCCGTTTTACCCCATTTTTTGTTTTTGCTTTGCCCTCTAAAGTATCTTGCTTCATATATATTCCACCTTCCTACTTGCTCAGTTTTCTGCCTAAATTTCATGAAACATACCAATTTTGTCTTTTATTCTCTGCATTTCATTATCCGCTTCAATGATAGCTCTTGCAGAATGAAGTAATTCTTCACTTATCTCATCATAACCAGGCATTTCTTCAATTCCTTTTTTATAGCGAAGTTGATGTTCCAATGTTGCCCAGAAATCCATACCATTGGTTCGAATCTGTAATTCTACACGCATAGGTGTTTTACCCTTAGCAAAAAATACTGGTATTTCAACAATCATATGATAGCTTCGATAACCATTTGGTTTTGGATTTTTTATATAATCTTTTATTTCAATAACTTTAATATCATCCTGTTGGGTAATCAAATCTGATATCATATAAATATCGTCAATAAACGCACAAACTATTCGAACGCCTGCTACATCATTTAAATATGTCTGTATATTTTCTGTTGTAAAATCATGTCCCATTTTCTGCAATTTATTGTAAATACTATTGGGCTTCTTAATCCTTGTTTTTATAAAAGAAATAGGATTTCGATTGTTCTCAACTGAAAATTCATCATCCAAAACCTCAAGTTTAGTTTGTATCTCCCGAATAGCACAACGATACATCATCATTAAATTATAAAATTTTGTAGCATTATTTAAAAACTGTAGTGATTCCGGACTGTCCATCCAGAGTTTTGTTACTTCATCCTTTGTCATGGTACTTTCCTTTCTACTTCATCTTTAATTGATATATAGATATATCCAAGTCTTGTGAAGTGCACAAGCGCTGGAATCTTCACTCTGGAATCTTCTGGTCTTCCCATAAGCATTATAACCTCCAATACGTCATCTGTTTTTCTTTCGAGGATCTGTTGGCTTTACCGCATCTTTTGGTATTAGCCAAGTCTTTCCCTTTTTCTCTGCTCCAGGCACTCTTCCCTGGCTACATAAAAGAGAAATTCTTCTAGATGAAATTCCCCATATTTTTGACATTTCGATCGTTGTTATATAATCCATAATTTTCCTCCAAACGATACAACAAGCCTATTATAAGTATATTCTTTTATCGGAATAGTTTCAACCAAAATTAAGTTTTCTTCTAGGTTGTTTGATTTGTTATTGTTTTCTAAGATTTTCACAAAAACACCTGGTAAATAATCTTTTAAAATCATCTACCAGGCTTTATTGTTTATCTTACACCCAAATCAGCCCCTCTCTCCAGCTTATCTTTTCCCTGCTTTTCCTGGATAATTTTCTTATTGATTTCCAAGCGTTCATGGATTGATGGTTTCTTCTCTTTTCCCGTCATTGCTCTCTTTTGTGCTACTGGCTTTCTTTCAGCTTTCCCTGCGTCCTTAACTGCTGTATTTGCTTCAACGCCGGCTCTTGACACAGCTTCTCTGCTCTCATTTTTCTCTGTCACCTGCTGTTCTCGTCTCTCCTTCACACCTTTTTCTTCCAGACTGCAAAAACTCTGCAAATACGGCAGAACATGATTCTGCATATCCGTCAGATCTTCCATATACTTCTGATACTCTTCATTACCTTTTCCTTGCTGATAACTAATCCAGCTTTCATCTGTCAATTTCATTTCATTCTGCATCTTTAACTGACTGATGATACCACCGTTTCCGGTACCAATCTCTATCTTACCTTGAAAATGGTGCAGCATCTTATCACCCTTCTCAGCATAATATACTGTAAAAAACATCTGTGCTGTCGTTTTTGGTTCGTTGGTGTTTGGATCACGGTCAGCATACCAGGCTTTGTCCTGTTCTACGGTTTTGGAATCCAGATCAGATAACTTTTGACATCTTGGACTCCCCAACTCACTTTTCTCACAATAATTCACATACACCATCGGCTCCATATCTTTTGGAAGCTCCGGTTTATAGGCTTTCAGTCTTTCCATCAATACACCTGCACGAACAGACAGGTCGCATTCTTCGTCCACAATATCCTTCAGATAAGAAATATAAGAATGTGTATTGCCACTCTGCAAATCCAACATCACCTCTTGTACCGTATTTTCTCCCGGCTCCACATTATCTCGATACTCATACGGATCAAAAGCTTCTGCAATCTCATCCAATGCCTCTGCCAGCTGTTCTGTGGTCATCTTCTCTGGATACATTGCTTCTCGAACATCTCGCATCGGTACATACTTGTAGTCCGGCAATGCTTCATGAATTTTCTCAATTCCTTCCCGTACCAGTGCAAGCTCCTCATAAAACCGAACATCATCCATCAGATTCCCAAATACGGTATTTCCTTTTACGATTGCAAATTCGGCTTCATCATAGTAACTGTCTTCCGGATCACGATAGATAATTCCCATTGAGCATCCGAGATAAGCTGTTTCTGGATTCTCCCTATATTTTTCATAGACTGCAGCTATCTGATTAACATCGGTACTTTTTTCATAAGCTCCCATATCATGGAACTCATCGCATTCTGCCGCAAAGTATTCCAGATACGGTTCTTTCTTCGGCGGCATATTATTGAGGACATTATCAATCATGTTATAATTCACCTCTTCCAGTTCCTCCACCTTTGCCAACGGCTTATATTCTCCCTGGCTGTTCTGAATCTCCGCCATTACAACCTCATCCATTTCTTCTACTTTTTCCATCAGCTGATCATAATCTCCACGGATGCGTTCTCCAGTCCAGCCTTCGTCTTCCAGAAGTTCCTCTGCCGCTTCTTTAATAGAAATTTCATCATTTTCATAGACGCCACCATCCATCAGACGGAAATCTTCATCGTAAAAGGAATAATCGTATCCTTCTTCTGTTCTCTGAATAGCAAAGTAACGTTCTCCTACCTCATATGCCAGTTCACTAAGAACCTGTTCTTCCAGTTCCAGGAAATGATCTAGCTGCTCAAAGCTGATGCTGTCTACAAAATGTGCTGTTACATTTTCTCCGTCATTTAAAACCACGATATCACTGACGGACAGAGAATGTCCTCGGAAGTCTTCTGGTCTGTCGATGTTGAATCTTTCAAAAATATCATCCAGTGACATATTTCCGAATAGTTCTCCCGCATAGACCAGTTCATAATCTTCTTTTTTTATCTGCATACCATGACTTTCAATAAAACTCATATTCATAAATGCATAGTTTTCGCCCGGTGAATCATCCTTGATCTGATAAATACCAAAGGTTCGCCTAGTTCCTAACAACAGGTTTGCCTCTTTCAAAGACTGAATCTGTGGATATTTCTGCATTTCCCATTCCAGGTTACGGAAACGCTCCAGTTCTGCCATGGACATCTGATAATGCTCCGGTCCTCGTTCAATTTCCATGCGTTCCGTGACATAGATCGGTGACGAAAAATTAGTGATCAGATAGATATCTGCTCCGGCATCGTATAATTTCAGTGCTTCTTCCTGATCAATGACACTCATAGGCTCCTGAAATGCTCCAAAATCTTCATCTGCATAATCCAGATCCTGATCCCTTATCCGTTCCCACATCTGTAATTCCATGCCAAACAGCCCTTCGTGTGCCTGTATCATTTCTTTACTTGCATACTCTCCCTTACCGCCATCGCTGCCCAGGCAATAAATCTTAGAACCCATTCTGTGATAATCCAAAGCTGCTTCTTTTCTGAGCGGCACCATGTCTTCTGCTGTATATCCATAATCACGTAATTCCAGCTTACCTATGGTTGGATCTGGTAGGTCCTGAATATCCATTTTTGCATCATCCAGAAGTTCCTCTACTTTATCATCATCTGCCTGATTGATTGCATCTGTCAGATTTCTTACCAACGTCCTTACTTTCTCTTCCTCGCCAATCAGATTTGCATATTCAAAAATCTGTTCCTTTACATCCGCTGGAATCTCTATTTCCATGTGTTCTGCACGGTCTATCTGTTCCTGCGTATATTCCTGCATTTTCTGCGTTTCTTTTCCTGATATCATATTTCTCGCCATTCAAATTCCCCCTGTGTTCTAAAAAATGGCATAACCGGCAGAACCTTCTTCTACCAAATTATGCCATCTTTCCTGTTTATTTATTCCAGACCGAAGTCCCGTTTTCTGGTTTCCCTGCCAGTTTCTCTTTCCCGTTGACTCTTTTCTTTATAAATCTGCAGTTTCTCATGGATAGAACCTCGTGCCGGTCTTTCTTCTTTCTCTTTTGATTCCGACTGCTCTGTTTCTGTATCTTCCCGCTCATCCATATTGAGAAGTGCATTTAACTCTGACAGTCGCTCCAGTTTCTGGTTCAACTCCTCTTCTTTTGGAAATGGCTTCCCGACTTCCTCTTTGGCATTTGCCATCTGCTCCTGTACCGTTTCCAGCCGTTGTTCTGCTTCTGCCAGTTTCTCCGGATAACTTTCTAAAAGATTATTGATACGAGTGATATTTCCCAGGGCATCGGCTCCCAACCGAACTTTAGCTACCGATTCATGCTTTACAGACAGGATAAACTCTTTGCTCCAGCTGTCGAATTGGATTCTCATGTTAAATCCCTGATAACTTCCAATGTCCATAGCTGCATCTACAGACTTAATGTCTTTGCAGACCGCCAGAAGTGCCATACCTGCCTCTTTCTTTTCTGTGAACACTTTGCCACTGATTTCCATAGAAAACTGCTCTGGATCTGTGATTTTATGCTCAGAAAAATGAGCGATATCTGCCTTATAGCTGTCAATAATCTCCGTCAGTTTTGCAATCTGTTGCGGGAAATTCCTCGCAATGTCATCTTCCAAACGGTACTGATTATTCATGTGGTTGGCTTTTAAAAGTTTCAACTTTGCCACGTCCACATCCAATGCCATCTTCTCTTTTACTGCCGGATTTCCGGTTGCAAGTGCTTTGACCTCTGCATAGGACAGTGCCGCTTCATCCACATCTTCACAACTTCTGACCGGTGCTTTGCTCGTCATAATCTGGGAGATGAATTTCTGCTTGTTCTCGATCAACTGCCACATATAACTGTCGAATGTGGATTCTGTTACATACCGGAAGATATGAACCTTTTTATTATGGTTTCCCTGACGGATAATACGTCCTTCCCTCTGTTCCAAGTCAGATGGTTTCCAACCAATATCCAGATGATGCAGGGCAATCAAACGATCCTGCACATTGGTTCCTGCACCCATCTTTGCTGTTGAGCCAATCAAAAAACGAACCTGCCCGGATTTCACTTTTCCAAACAGCTCCGTCTTTTTTGCTTCTGTATTTGCATCATGAATAAAAGCAATCTCTTTTTCCGGTACACCTTTCTCCATTAGTTTCTGCTTCAAGTCATCATAAACATTAAAACTGCCATCGCCTTTCGGTGTGCTCAAGTCACAGAAAATCAACTGTGCGGATTTCTGTGCTGCTGTGTCTTTCCATATTTCATAGCTTTTCTCTGCACAAACTGATATTTTACTTTCTGGATTATCTGGCAATAATTCATTCACCAAACGCTGGTCCAATGCTAACTTCCTTCCGTCATTGGTGATTTTTAGCATATTATCGACCGAGGCATCTACCCCTCCGTTTCTGACAACTTCTGCACGTTCTCCAAGGCTTTCTACGATTTCTTTCTGCTGTTCCGTTGGTTTCAGCACCACTGTTTCATATTCCGCTTCCGGCACTGGAAGCTTTAATTGATCGGAAGTCTTGATATCTGCAATCTCCTTGAACATATTCATCAGTTCTGGGATATTATAGAATCTGGCGAATCTTGATTTTGCTCGATATCCAGTTCCTTCTGGTGCAAGTTCGATGCTCGTGACAACTTCTCCAAAGGTAGAAGCCCAGGAATCAAACAGTCCAAGTCCCATATTTTGTAATTTGCTGTTCTGCAGATACCGCTGCATAACATATAATTCCGTCATGCTGTTGCTGATTGGTGTGCCTGTAGCAAAAGTAATGCCTTTTCCTCCGGTAATCTCGTCCAGATACTGACATTTATTGAACATATCTGCGGATTTCTGTGCTTCGTTCTGTGCAATCCCGGCTACATTTCTCATTTTTGTATAAAGAAACGCATTTTTATAGCTGTGTGCTTCATCTACATACAAATGATCCACGCCCAGTTCTTCAAACGTAACTACCTGATCTTTCTTCTCTTTCTGATTCAGTTTTTCCAGCCTTGTCTGCAGTGTCTTTCTGGTCTTTTCAATCTGTTTGACGGTATAACGCCCACCGTCCTGTTCATACCTTGCACTCTGGATTGCCATTTCCAGATCATCAATCTGCTTCCGCAGCATAGCTTCCTGCCTCTCATCAGAGATTGGAATACGCTCAAACTGGGAATGTCCAATGATAATGGCATCATAATTCCCCATAGCAATTCTGGCACAGAATTTTTTTCGGTTTGCTGGTTCAAAATCTTTCTTGGTTGCAACCAGGATATTGGCTCCCGGATATAACTGTAGGAATTCTGCACCCCACTGCTCCGTCAAATGGTTTGGCACGACAAAGAGATTCTTCTGTGATAATCCCAGTCTTTTACTTTCCATTGCAGCTGCTACCATTTCGTAGGTTTTCCCAGCTCCTACTACATGTGCCAGAAGTACATTTTCTCCGTAAAGCTGGTGTGCAACTGCATTTTTCTGATGCGGACGAAGCTCTATTTCCGGATTCATTCCTGGGAAAGTCAAATGACTACCATCGTATTCACGGGGACGGATGCTGTTAAATCGTTCATTGTACACCTTTACCAGTCGTTCACGCCTCTGCTGATCTTTAAAAATCCAGTCTTTAAATGCTGCTTTCATGGCATCCTGCTTCTGTGATGCCAGCATGGTTTCTTTCTTATTTAGGACACGGATCTCATCACCATTCTCATTGACACTCTTATCATAGATGCGTACATCTTTCAGGTTCAGGGTATCTTCCAGAATCTTATAGGCATTTGCTCTCTCAGTTCCATACGTTGCATAGGCAAACGCATTTCTCGGACTGTCGGCATTCTTTCCAGTAATCCTCCACTCACCATTTACCTCTGAGAATTTTACCTGTATTTCCTTCTGTGCAAGATACCACGGCGTATGAAGCAGTTCCACCATAAAATCCTGATAATCCGAAGGTTCAATCCATGTGGCTCCAACACGCACCTCAATCTCGGATGCTTCCAGATCTCTCGGCTGAACCGCCTCCAATGCACGGACATTCGGTGTAAATTCCGGATGACTCTCGGCAAAGGTTCTCGCAGTATTTAATTTATCTCTGACATTTCCGGACAGATATTCATCTCCACTTTCCCACTGGTCTGTCAGTGGATTCTTAAAGATAACTCCGACCAGTTCTTCTGTGATCTTCTCTTCGGTCTTTCCTGTCAGCTCTGCCATATAAGGAAGGTCTACCTTTGCCCTTTCGTTAAGAGACAATGCCAATGCTTCTGTTGCTGTCTCCACGCTTGTCACAGCGACCGCCTTTTTGATGGTTCGTTTGGTGAACATGTCCGCTTTCCGCTTCAATGTTCCATCTTCATTCAAGTCTTCCAGTGAACACAGCAGACAATAAGAAGAGTCATCAGAAAATGCACGTTTGTTAGCATTACTTCCAATGACTCCATACTTTGCTGTGTAAGTATCATATACTTGATTCAGTTTCTCCTGCTGTTTCCGGATTTCTTCGTCTGTGACGGATTCCTCCATCTGCATGGTGATCAACTCACGAACAGTATCACGGATTGCAACCATACCTTTCACACGTTCTGCAGTAGCGGCAGGCATCTTCACCTGATTCATCAAAGAGTTGACACGGTAATATACCTGATTATCTACCACCGTATAACTGTAATTTCGCACATTTGGATCTGCTGGAATACTCTCTGGCATCTCATCCAGTTCTGTCTCCACATCTACTGCCGGTGCCATGCTTCCCTTGATGTGTTTTACAGCTTCTTGTAACTGTAATTCCAGATCAGCTCCTTCCATTGGAGCACAGGTTGTTTCCATACCATACGGACCGGACACTTCTTTCATCTCACCCAGAATCATTTCCGGATGCTGAACAAAATACTGATTGACTGTAATGCCATTGACATCACTATCCAGATTTATCCATTCCGGCATTTCTTTCGTAAGGCTTTCCCTCTTCTGGAAAAACAGGATATCAGCACTGACTTCTGTTCCTGCATTTGCCTTAAAAGCTGTGTTCGGCAGTCGGATTGCGCCCAGCAGGTCTGCACGCTCTGCCAGATATTTCCGAACTTCCGGTGATGCTTTATCCATGGTTCCCTTTGTTGTGATCAGCGCAGCCACGCCGCCTGGACGTAACTGATCTATCGTCTTGGCAAGAAAGTAATCATGAATCATGAAATTGTAGCGATCATACTGACGGTCATTGACCTTGTATGCACCAAATGGCACATTTCCAATCGCCACATCAAAAAAGTCATTAGGATAATCTGTCTTCTCAAAACCTTTGATCTGAATATTGGCATCTGGATAGAGCAGCTTTCCAATTCTACCACTGATACTATCCAATTCCACACCATAGAGTTTGGACTGGTTTAGATTCTCTGGAAGCATTCCAAAGAAGTTCCCGACTCCCATAGACGGCTCCAGAATATTTCCTTTTATAAATCCCAGATTCTCCAACACCTGATACATACTTTCAATCACAATCGGCTGTGTATAATGAGCATTTAAGGTGGAAGCTCTGGCTGCAGCATATTCCTCTGGTGTAAGAACCGTCTTTAATTCCAGATATTCTGTCTCCCATGCAGCTTTTGTCTCATCAAATGCATCTGCAAGACCTCCCCAGCCAACGTACCTGGATAAGATTTCCTGTTCTTTCGGTGTTGCATTTCGATTCTCTTCCTCGCATTTCTTTAACAACTGGATAGCCATGATATTGGCACGGAACTTTTCTTTTGATGTACCCTGTCCAAGCTCATCATCTGTGATATGGAAGTTCATTGCTTGAATCGGTTCTGCTATTCCGTTAATCTCTTCCAAAGATTCTTTTTCTTCCGATACCTCAGCTTCTCCCGATAATTCTTTTTCTTTTTTATCATAATCTGTCCACACACGTTGAGAAATAGCAGTAAAATAGGAAGACTCTTCCTCCATAATTTCTTCCCTGATTTCCCGTAATTCATCTAAGGTATCCGCATTTACAGTTTTGTTGTGATAATGATAATAAAGTACTTCTTGTCCAAGTTTTACATCCAGACGTTCCAATTCTTGTGTTGACATTCGATTCCAAATATCATCTTTTTCCGTATGAATCGTGAAACCTTCTCCATCATCATGATATTCTAATGTGTATTGAAGTCGATTCGCTTCTCCTTTAACTTTGCAATCAAAATTATGAATTGTTGTTCTGCTACCAGACATATATTCTGAATCAACCAATCGCAAATCAGTTATATCTTCCGCTGTCAAAGTATCCTGCTCTAGCTGTTCTCCTAACATCTGCTGTGCCGCTTCCAAATCTGCCAGTCTTTGTGCTTCCTGTCGTTCTTCGTACTTTTCCATTTCTTCCGGTGACAAATAATCATCTGTGCGGATTAACTGGCGAACACGTTCTGCAACCTTATTCCACTTTAATAAAACTTCTACCTCTGGGCTGCCAATCTTCCCTTTTTCAAGCTTTAATCCTTTTGCATCGTGGGATGCGTCTGAAGCATCTGCTCCTGGTATTCCGGGTGAAGAACCACCTGTTCCATATTCATTTTTCAGGAATTCAGCTGCATCTTTCATATCATGGTGCTCCATGAAATATTCATAAATCCGGTTACGTCCTCCGGCAGTAATGCCGCCTCTTCTTAACACTGCATCTATTTCATCCTGTGTAATAAAGGATAGCGCCGGCCGCTCTACCTTGAATTGCTGATCAACCCAGGAAAAATCTCTCTGGAGGTCACGAAAGCGCTGAAAATACACTGGATTGTGCTGTATTTCCCAGCGATGATAATCTTCTGGATTCTTTTCCATATCTTCCTGAAGCCATTCAAAACGATAGGCTGTCGCAGCTGCTTCCTCCGGATCTGTCCAAGCCGCCCCCACTACGTCCTGCCAGTCAGGATAAGACAACTGCTCTTCTCTGTTTCTGCTCGTATCACGGAAATGTAGTGCCAGAAGATCTGTCATTTCTTTCTGTTCCTGCTCAATAGCATTATTGGAGATAAGATTATCAACGTAATTTCCCGCCTCATACATATCCCGGATCCTGTCAGCAGCTTCTTCCCACGTAACGATACGGTCAAAGTTTCTTCTTGCTGAGTCGCCTCGTCGGATACGGATACCATCGTTGTCATACCAGATACTGATTTTCTGCCCATCTATGGTAAATCCTTTTCCTCCAGTACCATATTCATCTTTCAGGAAGCTTTGCATTTCTTCATTATCCAAACCTTCGATCAATCTTGCAGTAATGTGAAACAGTGTATTTTTCTGTCCGCTTCCTGTTCGGAGAATATCGTCTACCACTTCATCAGAAATAAGAAAAGCGGCTGGCTGTTCTAATGCAGCTGCCGCTTTCCTTATTTCTCCTAACTGTTCCTCTTCTGTTGGGAACAGGCTTAACTGTAAATAATCTCCCGAATTACCAGTTCCTCTGCCTGTGCCTTGATCTGGTTCATGTGTCTGGTCCACGCCATTGTGTCTGCCATCTTGTCCGGTGCCGGATCTTTCTCCAGAAGTTCGATCATCAGGTTGTCTACTCTCTGCCTTGCCTGGCTGTCGATCTCCATCAGATGACTGTCCAGACGGTTCTGCAGTGTCAGAATGTTGAACCTGGCTACCTTGTGGTTTCTCAGATACTCTTTCCTCATCATTCCGTACTTCCCGATCGTTCCTCTCGTCTCTTCCAGGCTGATATCTGGAATCTGATACTCTCCGTTCTGGCTGTAACTGATCTCTCTCATAGTCTGTTTCCTCCTTTTTTTCTTCTCTATCTTCTGTGTTATCTGTATTACTTTCACGAATTAACGTGTTAAACTCATTATAAGCTACTTCTTTTTCTTTTGCAACCGTTTTCAGGTCATTTTCCAGATCATTCAGAACATATCGTCCAATCTGCATCAGGACTGGTCTGCTGATCTCGTTGACTGCACTTCCCAGATGTCCTAATATTTTCAGCTGATTGAAGTCCGTTATATGCCGAAAATCCTCTGCATCCAGATATTCCTGTACATCCAGTCCACACCTGTTTAGTAATACATACCAGACACTATTGGTCATCAGTTCCCGGAATTCTACTTCCTGATTCTGTTCGTCCAGTTCTTCCAAAAATGTCCCTGTCACATCCAGTCTCAGTTCTTCCAATGCATCTGGAAGCCATTCCTGCATACTCTCCTTCGCTGCCTGATGCAGACTTTCAGCAAGTCCTCCTTCTGTATCTTCCAGTGATAACTGCTCCTGCAGATAATCCGCAACCAGCTGTTCTCCTTCCATTGGAAGATTCCATAACTGTGGATCTTTTCCCAGATTTCTTACTTTATAAGTATCCTGCACATCAAACACATATCTCAGTTTTATCTTTGGTCCTGATGTATTATCAATCAATGCGATTCCCTTGGAACCTTTTTTAATCCATCGAAACATTTTCTGATTCCAGATTTCCATGGATGCTACGGCGGTTGCTTCCGGCCGCTGTGCATAAATTAAAAGCTGTTCTGGAAAAGTATACTTGTACAGTCTGGATGCCGTGTCAAGGAACCGCATCCATTCCTGCGGACTGGCAGCTACATCTTTTGCCACCTCTTCCGTCAGCTGTTCCATTGCATATAATTTATTTGCCATGTGCTACTCCTTTTCATAAAATCAGGGACTGCTTGGCACAGTCCCCATAAAATCATCGTTACTTCTCTTTATAATGCTGCGGCAAGATCTTTTGACTTATTCTTCGGCACTTTGTCTGCCTCTTTTGCCTTGATTTCTGCCTTAGCTTTCTCCAATCTTCCATGGATTCCACCTTTTACTTCCGCTTTTTCGGCTGCTTTTTCTTTCTCCAGACGTGCTTCCCTGCGCTCAGCATTTTCCATTACTGCTGTCTTTTTATCACAGAACTGAACCTTATCAGAAAGCTGTTCCTGTCTTTCCACCTGTGTCTCATTGACTTCCTGTACCATCGCATTTAATTCTGGAACTTGAAAGATTCCGTTATCAGGGAGAATCAACACTTCATGAACAGAAGATGGGATGACAAAGTAATCGCTTCCCAGGCATTCCCCAATCTGTTTTCGAATATCTTCCTGCAGTAACAGGGAAGCTCCATTCATCTTAGATTCATTGGTAAGGCAGAACATTGGATTCTCCACAGTTTCCATATCCAATTTTTCATTCAAAAGATTCTTTGGTGTTCCTCCAAAAATCATGGATTCGACAATCTGTGTCATATCCACCAGTTGCACTCCTCTGTTCTTATCTGCCATCATCGCATCTGCCTGAATCTGTTCGACAGATACTCCCCATTCGTTCATCAGAGAAACAGTTACCGGAATACTGCTGATTCCCTCTCCATTTTCCTCCAGATTTACTGCATAATAAGCTGCAAAATCTCCGTGTTCTGTGACTACTTTGTCTGCCAAACGATCGGTATTCCATTCTTTGTCGCAAATTCTCACCTGTAATTTGTCCTTCATCTTTTCATAATCAAGAATATCCGGAACTCCCATATCAAAAAATTCTGCTTTTCCCTGTGCTTCAATACGCATATCAGCTACATCGCCAACACAAGAATCTACATCTTTCCCATTGATATATTCCTGGTAGAGAGAATCCAGATAGACTGTCGGTACGATTCTCTGATTCCCATTTGGAATTGTAATGCCAGTAAGCTTCAGTCCATTGTTTTTTTCTACTTCTTGAAGTTTAATTTCTGCGTCCTTGTAAGACTCTGGCAAATACTCCTTTACATTGTCTTTGACATATTCATAAAATTCTTTTCTGTTCATCATACGCTTTTACCCCTTTCTGATCATGTGATGGTTCATTCTTTTTCTGCTGACCATCTGCTCGGCTTTCTTCTGATAAGCCATCATTCTCTTTAAAGTTTTCTCCTGGTTTTTTCGTGCTTCCTGTCTTTTTTCCATTGCTTTCATCATAGTTTTCTGTTCCTTTCTGTGATTTTTTTGTATGAAAAAGGGAGCCTCACATAGAAGCTCCCAATCATAACCTCTGGTTTCCTTATTTGCTTTTCCTTTTTCTGCAGATATAAAGTCCTGCCATACCTCCTGTGGAGATTACCAGAAGCAGGATCGGCAGCCAGATATTCGTGCTGTCACCTGTTTTCGGTGCATTTGATACCTTTGTCTCTTCATGGGACTGTGGTGTATCCGGTGTGTTCGGTGTTTCTGGAACTTCCGGTTTCTCATTTGTCAGATTGAAAGTAACTTCCACGACTGGTGTACTGTCATTCGCATAAGCAAATGTCACTTCATGCTTGGTCTGATCCAGTGTGTATCCATCCAGTGTTTTTGTTTCCACCAGATAATACTTGATTGCTGTATCATATTTGCCGTTCTTAAATGTGGCAATCTCATACAGCTTACTTTCTGCATGACCGGCAGCGTCTGTCTTTAAGGTTTCCAGAACCTTTCCTTTGCTGTCACGGAGTTCAAATTCTACCCCTTTCAGTGGTTCTCCTGACGATTTATCTGTCTTATTGAGAATCACTTTTCCCTTGGCAGTATCATCTTTCATAGCCACTTTCTGGACTTCTCCAGTATCCGTTACTTCAAAAGTAACATCCGATGTCAGAAGATATCCTTTCGGCGCCTGCTCTTCACGTAAGGTATATTTACCGATTGGCAGTTTTTCGATATAGTGTGTTTCCTCTGTGGAAGTCCAGCTCTCTACTACCTGATCATCCTTATCGAGAATCGTCAGTTTTGCACCCGGAATCTCAGTTTCTCCTGTGATATCCGTCTTACTGATCTCAACTTTTGTCACATCATCTTTCATCTCTACTTTCTGAATCTCTGCTGTATTTTCTACTGTAAAGGTAATACTTTCTGCAGTGACATATCCATCTGCCGGTTTTGTCTCTGTCATGGTGTATTCCTTACCAACCACCAGTTCTTTGATCACATGGATTTCTTCCGTAGAAGTCCATTCATCTACGGTGTTGCCATCTGAATCCGTCACTTTCAGGTGTGCACCTGGAAGTTCTTCACCTGTTGTCAGGTCTGTTTTGGTCAGCTCCACTGTGGTTGGCTGATTCTCAAAAGTAAAGTCGTAGCTTACTTCTGCCTGGTCTTCTCCGGCATATTCAAAGGTAAATTCCTGTACTTCATCTGTTGTAACAAATCCGTCCGGCGCAAAGACCTCTTTCACATAGTATTTTCCGTCTACCGGAAGATCTGCCGTAAAAGTAATCTGTCCTTTTTCATCCGTTACTCGCTGCTCGATCAGACTGTCTTTCTCAAGAAGTACCTCGCCCTTTGCATTTTTGATATCTTCACTGGTATAAAGACCGAAGACACCACCTGCAAGGACACGTTCTGTATCTTTTTCTTTCTTCAGAACCGTAACCTTTACTTTCTGACGGGCATTCTGCCATTTCTCATCATAAGTGATGACTGGTGTGTCCTGATCACGGTAGGAAAGGTCAACATATCTCGGCTCTTTGTCCAGCACATAACCATGGGCTGTTTTTACTTCCTTCACATAGTATTTTCCAGCCGGAAGATCTCCCATCTGTGCAATACCATTGGAATCTGTGGTAATGGTTCCCACTTTTTCATCTGCTTTGAAATAATCTTCACTGACACCATCTGCCGCTTTGATATCTTCCGCAGCAAATACATCGAAAGTTACATCTGTAAGACTTCCAGTTACATATTCAAAGAGATGCTCCACAGTACCTTTTACATGGTCCAGAAGTGTCACTTTATCCAAAAACTCTCCATTTTTATTGATGATCAGAAGTCCTGTCGGTACTTCATCTTTCATCTCTACTTTCTGAATCTCTGCGGTATCTTCCAGCGTGAACTTCACATCCGTTGCTTTCAGATAACCATAAGGTGCCATTTCCTCACGAAGGGTGTATTCCTCTCCAACTGTCAGTCGTTTGATCACATGTGGCTGATCTTTTACAGAAATCCACTGATCCACAACATTTCCTTCTTTATCAAGAACGGTGAGTTTTGCCCCATCCAGTTCCACACCTGTTGTTACATCAGATTTTGTGATTTCAACTGTTGTTGGCTGGTTCTTTTTCACAGTTTTCAGTTTTATTGCCTTCACATCCTGTCCCTGGTAAGAAGCATTCAGATTCAGAACTTCATCAGAGGATACAAATCCAGCCGGTGCTTTTAACTCTTTCACATAATACTGTCCAAGTGGCAGATCCAGCGTACATACTGCAAGACCATCATTATCAGAAGTCATTTCCTGTAAAAGTGTCTCTGCTTTCACGATTACTTTTCCATCTGCCTTGATATCTTCTTTGTTATAGATACCAAAGACAGCGCCTGCTACGGTTGCACCATTTTCTGCATCCTGTTTTTCTACCTGGATTGCAACTTTCTGTCGGTCATCGCCAACAGTCACTTCCTGTTCAATCACAGGTGTATCCTGATCTGCATAGACAAATGTGACATCAGATCTGTCATGGTTCAGAACGAATCCTTCCGGTGCAGTCTTTTCTACCACATAGTAAGAACCAAGCGGCAGATTCTCTGCAACTGCTTTTCCGTCTTCTCCGGTCGTTACCGCTGTTACCAGTGCATCTTTTGCATAGATCAGCTGTCTGTTTCCGTTTTCATCTTTCTGATAATCCGGCGTAAAGATATTTTCAGCTGCATAGACATTAAATTCTGCACCCTTCAGGTATCTTTCTTCATAAACAAAATCTTTCTTAAATCCGGTCAGCAACTCACCTTTTTTATAAATCGTCAGCTTTCCTTTTACCGGATGGTTCTCGTAATCTACCGTAATAATGGCATCTCCGCTTT
This sequence comes from Coprococcus comes ATCC 27758, assembly GCF_025149785.1. GTDB lineage: Bacteria > Bacillota > Clostridia > Lachnospirales > Lachnospiraceae > Allocoprococcus > Allocoprococcus comes. Next base: position 2,615,799 of record NZ_CP102277.1, read on the forward strand.
CAGAATCCATCTGGTATGCTGTGTTTGCATCCACCGCAATCTCTACATAGTTCTTGTTAATTGTGTACCCTTCCGGTGCGTTGACTTCCTCAATCCGGTAATGTCCGATCTTCAGGTTCTTCGGCATGATCAGATATCCCTGGCTGTCCGTAAAATAGGACTTGTGAGTGGTTGTCACAGGGTAAGTTGTTACCTGTTCCACATACTTTTTGTTGTCCAGGTCATATACCTTAAATTCTGTTCCGGCAATCAATACGGATTTCTTTGTTTCATCGTCTTTTTTCACGATTTTCAGTTTTGCCTTAAACTCTTCATCCAGAAGCACTCGCCAGATCTGCGGCTCATTTGGATGATGCTCTGTGATATTCACTTCAAAATCATCGACCGGCTTGTAATTGTGCGGTGTTGTAGTTTCACGCACGATATAGTTTCCAAATGGTAATGGAATACTGCAGGCATATCCTTTTTCATCTGTGAAAATCTCCGTTGCTCCATTTTCTCCACTCACTACTGGTTTGGCAGAATCAAAATCATAGCTTCCATCTGCTTTCTTTGTAAGGGAAGATTTCAGATAAACTGTAAATCCAGCTCCGGATAACAGATCTGCATCTGTCTTCCCATTGTTGGCTGCTTTGATGATCTGGAATGGCTGCTTGATGACCTGCTCACTGGAAGTGCACTCTCTTTTTACTTCTGCTGTCATATCTCCTTCATAACTGCACGTAAGATCATGCTCTTCTGCATCTGCCAGGTATCCGGTCGGCGGAGTAATCTCTTTGACATAATATTTGCCAAGATATAAGCCATTTACAGAAGCCTGTCCTTTGTCATCTATTGTAAGAGAAGCTACCTGCTCTCCTGCTTTATAAATAGTTCCCGTTGCTCCATCCGGGTGCACGATATCTTCACGGGCATACAGTCCATAAACTGCACCTTTCAGTGTCGCATCTCCCTGCGGTACTGCTTTTCCTGTCTCTTTATCCACTTTATAAAGATTAATCTTTGCTGTCACACGGTCATTGCTGAAGGTATGGGCAAAAGATACGGTTGCTTCTTTATCATTGGTGTAAGAAAACTTGAACGTATACACATCTTCTGTATTTCTTACATAGCCTTCCGGTGCCTGATCTTCTTTTACAGAATAGGAATATCCGATTGGCAGGTCTACTGTGAATTTTGCAGTTCCGTCTGCGCCAGTAGTTACTTTCTCAATCAGCGTTCCTTTTTTCACAACAACGCTTCCGTCTGCATTTCTGATATCATCGGATGCATACAGAGCAAAAATACCGCCTTTCAGTGGTTTCTTGGTGTCTTTATCCTGTTTTACTACGGAAACATCTGCTTTCTGTCTCTCGTTGTTAAAAGTCACATCTGCAAATACAACTTCTTTATTCTGACCAGCATAAGTTAGAGTCACTGACTTTTCTTCGCTGCCGTTATAGAAAGAGTCCGGTGCTTTTGTTTCTTTTACCACGTAGGTTCCAAGATGCAGGTTTTTCAGTGTGACAGAACCATTCTCACCTGTTGTCAGGTTTTCTTTTACAAGGTCACCTTTGCTGTACACTTTTGTGCCATAAGCTGTTACGATATCTGCCCCGGCATACACGTTATACACTGCATTTTTCTGTCTGCGGTTTTCATACTGAAATACCGTTCCATTTTCACTGACATCTGCTCCGGTCAGAACCTGTCCTTCTTTGTAAATGGTAAGCTCTGCCAGCTGTTCCTTATTTTCCACGGTTACAGCTGAGGTCTTACTTGCTACCAGTTTTACATTTGTTGCCGTTGCATTTACTACATATCCCTGTGGTGCTGTGATCTCTTTCAGATAAACGGTATCCTGTGTCTTGATGATTGTAACAGAAGATTTTCCATTCTTATCTGTTGCCGGCATCTGAGTGATCAGCTTTGTACAAGCCTCATCGCTGTATACACCGAATACTGCACCTGCAAGATTGACATCCGCTGTATCGTCTTTCTTTACGATTTCGATCGTAGCCTGTTCAATCCAGGACACCTTTAAGCTTACATATTTTTCATCAGCGACACCTTCTCCAAACACAAATGCCAGATCCTGAACACTTGCATTCGTAGTCAATTTATATGCTGAATAATCTTTTGTAATACTTCCCTTCATTTTTGCAGAAAAAGTAGCACTTACATCTCTTGTCTGTGTCAGAGGAGCTGAGAGATAAAACGTGGTTCCTCCTCCAATTGTTACGCTTGCACCTGCCGCACTTACGGTTCCAGTAGATACATTATGGAGCTTTACTCCTTTTGGTAAGTCCATTGTGATTTTCTGCTGGGAAGATGCGTTGAACTGAATGTTCTCCGTTCTCTGAACATTTCCATCTACATAAGCTTTTACATTCGGCTTTGAAAATGACATCGCTACATCTGGTATTTCCGGCTTATTCACACAATAATTATAGAGTTCTTTTGCCAAAGCCTCTCCTGTAGCATTTGTTCCGTAAAATGCATCACTACTTCCGTTGGCATATGATGCAGCCATATGAATAATGATGAATCTTTTTCCTTCTGAAAAATCCGTGTATTTATTTGCAAAAAAGCTTTCACTTCCTGCGGCATCTGTACCGTAATAGCACACTTTTGCTAACGCCTGATTGTCTCCAATCTTTGTAATTGTATAATTTCCAGATCCAGGTCCTGGCTTTGCTGGCTGTACACAATACGCAATTGCTCTGACGCTTCCGTAGCTGATATAGTACGGCTCTGTCAGGTAGGTTCCAAGATTATAATCTGCATATCTATACAGTGGTCCTTTTTCAATTGTTACCTGCTGTGTACTTCTTGCTGAATAAGCTGAAACTGCTTCAAATGTTGCAATCTCTCCTTCTTCCATAGCCTCAAGATCCACACCTTCGTCTCCTGCCTGTTCCAAAACATCATGAAGCTCTAACCCTGATTCTTCATCATAGGTATCCTGATTCTGTGCCTGCTCTACCAAATCATCAAATTCATCAGCGTCAATATCGGTAACCTCCGACTCTGCTTCGGAATCCTCCGCTTCCTCTGTCTGCTGTTCACTTACAGCTGTTTCGGATTCGGTCACTGCTTCACTCCCTGCCACCTCTGTCTGAGCTTCTGTTGCTTTCTCACGCACAATCAGTTTTCGGCTGATCTGGTACTTCGGATGCTCCTGATTTACCGGTTCCACATAATAGACCGCTTTGTAAGTGTCCACATGATCTGTCGTAAAATCCTCATTCTTGTCATTCTTTGCTTCCTCAAATGTGACTTTGACCTTGTTATCATCCTTGATTTCCAGTCCCGTGTAATCTGATTTCACATCAAATACACTGCCTGTTTCAATTTCATAATCTTTGGCAGTCACCACCTCATCTTCATCCAGAAGGTCTTTCACTTCCTCATAAAGTGGAGGTTTTTCCTCTGGCTGGATCTCCGCTGCATATGCAGTCATAGGAGATAACACTGTACTAAGCATTGTCATGCCTGCCAGCAAGCCAGATACTACTTTTCTAAAATTACCTTTTTTCTTCATGCTAAGGTCCTCTCTTTCATATATTTGTATTAAAACAGACAGTCCTTAGACTGCCTGCAATACACTACTTATCGTTGCGGGAAACTCAGATTGAACTGCACATTTCCCTCGCCGGGATCAACCATTTCCACAGTTGCTTCATACTGTCTCCCTGTTTTTCTGGATACCAGATCCTTATAATGAATTTTTTCTTTAGACAGGAACTTCTTTGCTGCCACCTTATCCATCTTTTTTCCCTGGCTTGCAAGGAATTTATCATTCTTCCACAAGGTAAAAGCACAATTCCGGTCAGAACAGTAAAAGTTTACTTTTCCTTCCCGGACATCTGCTCCACAGCGGGGACATTTGCCAATGACTTCTCCTTTTGCTTTTCCCTGAAACTGCTCTTTCTTTTCTTCTGAAATCCCCTGATATCTGGCAACCAGTTCCTGCATAAGCTCTGTAATTCCGTTTAGGAATTCATCTGCTGTCTCTGTATTCTGGGCAATGTGATTCAATGCCATTTCCCACTCTGCTGTCATCTTCGGAGATTTAATCTCATCCGGCAGAACCGTAATCAGTACATTGCCATCATCTGTCGGTACCAGATTTTTCTTTTCTCTTTTCACAAAGCCAGACTGAATCAGTTTTTCAATGATTGCTGCCCTTGTTGCCGGAGTACCAAGTCCTTTCTTCTCTGTATCTTCGGTCAGTTCTTCATTTCCTGCACGTTCCATAGCAGAAAGCAGGGTATCTTCTGAAAGCTTTTGTCAAGGGGGTGCGTGGATATTTTTCATATTACTTACGCAGATTCTCTCTCTGCTTCTGCCTGAATAATGCGTTTCAACCTGTCCTCCGCAGTCAAACCGCTACTATGGTCAAAAAACACTTTGACTTTATAATTTGTTTTGCCTTGCTTAATCACAAAAACTCCATCCGGTTTGTTTTTCTCCGAATGGTTATTTGGGGTGGGTAGTGTACTGTTCACAATATTTGTCATACGATATTCCTCCTTGAATGAAAAAGCCCGACAAGGAAAGGTCTGACAACGAAGTTCCGACAACGGACATCAGAAAACCTTTTTTCTTTATCGGGCGATACTATCTTTTTACTATTTCCTTTTTCTTTATAATATTGGTTGTCATGGTTGTCAGAGAGGGAAAAGTGCCGCAATATCAAGGCTTTCGGGATTTTTGCCCGACAACCAGACCGACAACCGGCTCGACAACCGAAGCGACAACGGGCTTTTATTTTTGCTTCAACCATTCTTCCGGAAGTCCTAACTGTTCCATTTCCTCTGTCGGGATTTCTTGAAAACCATCCATGCTGTTGTCAGGCTCGTTGTCATTCCTGATACGCTCCCAGCCCTTTTGTCGGCGGTAAGGCTCTGGAAAATACCTCGGATTGCTGAACGCCCTCCAGCCTGTGACAGCGTTATTCATAATGTCGTTGATCTCTCGCAGCTCCCATTGTTTCGGTTCGTCATAATCATGCCCCAGTGCTTCCTTGTAAAGCTGCTTAGAGCAGACTATGCTGCCGGAATAGCGTTCCAAATAGTCTAAAATCTGTCCTGCCTTTGTGTCCTCCGGCATAAAGTCCTTTTGGTGGGCTTTCAGATAAGCGTTCATAGCCGGACTGAATCTCAGACGGAAATTGCCACTTCTGTAAATCTCCATAGCTTCTGCCCACATCTGATTGATATACTCTCTGGAAGCCTGTTCATCTGCCAAAATATGAACCTCAGCCCTTTCAGGATAGACCATAACCGGAACGAAGCGGCGGTTGCCTGTTCGGTCAAGGGGAAGAAAGTCAAGGGTATTAGAAGAACCACCAAACACACATTGTCTTTTTCTGTCTGCCGGATGTGTTTCATAGGGTATCTTATAGGTTTCCTTTTGGCGGCTCAGAAAGGACTTGATTTCTTCAATGCTCTTAGCGTTGGCGGTTGCAATCATTTCCGACATTTCAATAATCCAATGCCCCTGCATTTTGCGGTACACATTTTCATCATCCAGCTTTTTCAAGTCATCAGAGAACCAGTCATCATTGACCGCAAGCAAACGGAAGAAAGAGGACTTTCCGGCTCCCTGACCGCCCACAAGACAGAGCATAACCTCAAATTTGCACCCCGGCTTAAAAGCTCGTGAGATAGCACCCAGCAGAAACAACTTCAATGCTTCATAGGTGTAATCATCTGTATCAGAACCGAGAAAGCGGTGCAGACAGAAGCGTATGCGTTCTGTTCCGTCCCATTGCAAGGCATTGAGAAAATCACAGACAGGGTGGTAACGATTTTCATTGGCAATAACCGCAACTGCGTCTATGATTTTCTTCTCTACGGTCAATCCATAGTTTTCTTCAAAATATAGGAGCAGATATTTCACATCCACATCCGTCAATGTCGGGCTGTCACGATACCAACCGAGGGGCTTCACAATGTCGATTCTTTCGGTCAGAAGATTTTTTCGGATAGCCCCTTTCAAAAGTGGGTCATATTGCAGAACACGCTTATAATTTGCGGCAGTATTATAAACCTTACCTTTCTCGCTCTGCTCTAAGCTGTTTCGGATTTCTTCTACTGTGCATGGTTCTGTCTGCTGACAGTTCTGCAATTCGCTGTTCAAGTTTTAACACCTCCTTTCTCTGTTCTGCCACAAGTGCTTTTCGTTCCTCCAATGAACCATACAGAAGAATATCAAGTAGATATTCGATATAGTTCTTCTTATACAGTGCTTCTGCAAACAGGGGATTCCATTCCTCATCCGGCTGTTTAGGAGCGTATTTCTTTTCCCATTCTCTAAGAAGATGAAAATAATCCGTCAGCACCTTGTAGCAATGATTTTCTTCTTTTTGATACTTCTGTTCCGGTGTCGGCTCACGAATACGAGGGCGAATACTGGGCTTTTGTCGGCTGTCATAGTTAAGACCAAAATCTTCAGCAAGTTTGACAGCAGCTTCCCTCAGCCCGATACCGAATAGCTTCGCTGTCAGATCAACAGCGTCTCCAGTTGCTCCGCAGCCAAAACAGTAATAGCGTTCATCCAGCTTCATACTGGGGGACTTATCCGAGTGAAACGGACAGCACGCCATACCAGTGCGACCCACTTTCAAGCCATAGGCTTCTGCGGCTTGTCGGGCAGTAACATTTTCTTTTACAACTTCAAATACATTCATGTGACTCCTTTCCAGAAACGAAAAAAGCACCTGTCATTTTCAAAACGAAAATAGCAAGTGCCTTAAAGTTCCATATCCTGTTTTTTGCTTTTCGCCGGAATTGTCCGGCTGACTTCACGCTCTGCCATTTCCTTCTTCTTGCGGCTCAACTGCTCTATAATGGAACTTTTGGCTTTCTTCTTGATTTGCTCCGTTCCGGCTTTTTTGACCTCCGGTTTCATCAGCGTAGTTTGGATTTTCTGAATAGTTGATTTCATAGCATTTGTGATTCTGGCAATCACGCCATCCAATCGTTTCACTGCATACTCAACTTCTTTCTTTGAAGCCTTACGCTCAGGGGAGAGAACCCACGCCTTAGACTGCTCCACCAGCTTAATATCCTCCTTGTGCGTTTCCAGTTTTACAGTATCAGCAACGACCTCAACCGCCTTGTCATAGGCAATATCGGCAACCTCGTCCACCAAAGCTTCCACATCTTCAATCTTCATCGTGAGTTCTTCCAACTTTTGCTCCTGTGCTGCCAGTTGCTCCTTTTGCTTGAAAAGAATATAGTCCTGTTTTTCCAGATATGCACGACCACCATATTCCGGTTCTTCTTCCAGTTGTAAGCCATGCTTTTTCGCCACATCAAACAGCAGCACTCGGCAAGCTGAATCGAAAGTCATCTTGCGGTTGTTTTTTCTTCCGACTGGCTTCTCCGGTTCCGGCAGTTCAAACCCCAATGCTTCCAAAGCCTTTTCCTGTTGTGGGGCAATCTCTCCATATTGATTTTCACAGTCGAACACATGACGCTCGTGAATATGAGGGGTGCTTTCATCCAAGTGCAGCGCCCAATTCAGGATATGGACATGAGAGCCGAAACGCTCATTTGCGATTTCCATAAATTCTGTGACGATCTCAATGAGCAATTCCGGCGGAACATGATTGTCAAGCGTTCCAATCTGATAGACCGTTTCCTCTGGACAGGTCTTTTTGCTTTTGAGTAAATCTCCAGTTTCCTTATTTCTTTCAGGGTGTCGGTTCTTCACATTTCTTTCATTCTGTCCTGTTACAAAATCATGATACCGCTGACGATAAAAAAGCTGTTCCACATCTTCAAAAGTGGCAGACAGCTCATTTTCCTTTTCGGGATTTTTGAAATTGCGAAAGCCATTGTAACAGTCCCAATAGAGATTTTGTTTGGCTCGTTCTTCGTCAATGTGTTCGCTGTTGGCAATGTCAAAACTGCGGTCATTGTGCTTCGGGTTATAAACGCCATTCTTTCCGGCTCGTCCATTGTGTCTTGTTAATTTCACATGAGTTCCTCCTTTTCTTTTTGATTTCCCCGACAGGGGAGAAGGGCAGCGAAGCTGATTCCTTGCGGCTTTCTGCGTCAAGTAATACCCAGTATTAAGTGGCGAAGCGCCACTTAACTGGGCAAGGCTGCCGCCCTTGACCTGCACAGGGGTATTGCATTCCCTGTACCCATGCACAAAGGGTTGCACCCTCTGTACTCCCGCCCGAACAAACTGACTTCACCCCATCCCAAGCTCTGTCAGTTCCTTCGGTTTTACAAAACAGTCCACCGGACTATTTTGCAAAAAGAAAAACCGACGCATGATCGCTTTACGCTCAATACATCGGTTTCTTCATCTGACCTTGACGGTCATATTCAGTTGTGGCAGATTAGCCAATTTGAAAAATTACTCTGGCACATCTACTGAGTAGCTCAGACAATCGCCTCTTTTATTGCTTTTCAAATCGTTATAATACCACATATACATCGTTCTACCATATTCTTCATATTCTATAATCCCATCTGGCTTTTGACCTTCTACTTCTAATGAGTAAATTTCTTTATCATGTGCATAGCCAAAAACGAATCTGGTATCCGGATAATTTGGATTTAAGTCTTGTTGAATATCACTTATTGTTAAAGATAAATGGATAAATTTTTTGAAGTCTCCCCCATAAGTGGTATCTGGTGTAGTGGTAGCTGGTGTAGCATTTACAAACGCATATTGTGTACTTTCATTTTCTATCTTTTTTTTGCAGCGTGCAATCACAAAACCTTGAACGGGATCGTTATCACTTCCTGCCCGATAGAAAATAGTATCATACTGTTTGCCATTCCATATATGCAATATTTCATCAACATGATTAAGAAAATCTTCTGGAACAGAAAATTCTTCATTTTCAGCATTCAAAGGAGAATTCAAAATAGCTTCTTCGACAGAACTATAATATATGAGTTCAGAATCCTTTTTATCGTAATCACTCAAATTGAATTCGACATATGCATTGTCTTTATTGTCATCTTCCGGAACATAAGTATAACGACCATTTTCAATATGGTCATCATAATCAACAAACAGTCCAATACATATCAGCGCTGCAAAAATCAAAAAAACTATTCCTACAATGATTAGCAATATTTTCAAAAATTTTTTCATACAAAAGTCCACCTTCTTGCTTCATTTCAGTAAATTATATCATACCGATATGAACAATTCAATTCACGCTCTATCAAGTAGTTTTTTACTTACCTATAACGCACATTTCCGCAAAATCCATAGTCTCCGATACTTTCCTCACAGGCGATATACAGTCGGAATTCTGTCAGCTCATGAAATAAGAAAAACCGACGCATGATCGCTTTACGCTCAATACATCGGTTTCTTCATCCGACTTTGACGGTCATATTCAGTTGTCTAACATCGTACTGTTATAAAATCTATGTCATTTACGATTTTTCTTATGCTGATTTGCCCAGTAAGATTTTACAGGGATTCTTCTTCTCTCTATATCCTCCATAAATTCTTCTTTGTCAATATTACTATCAATGGTAAATAATTTTTCTCCATTTACATATACACGCATAGAACCTTTCTTTCTCTCGCAATAGGTAATGTCTTCAAAGTGAAAAGTTCTCTTTCTGCCAAAAGTTGAACGCCATGTGATTTCATCTCCGTTCACTTCCAGTTTCCACATTACCATATTGACTATTCCGCTTATGCCTACTAAAAAAAATATTCCAAATATACAAATGACAAACATATCTTCTTTTTCCCTAAGACTCATAGCCGTACAACAAGCAAAAAATATTGTACCTACGATAAATGCCACGACAAGGAATTTCTCTGTTTTTATTGTATAATGCGTTCTAATTATTCCCTTTTTCTGTTCTTCCTCTCGTTCTTTAGCTCTCTTTTGTTGAAGATTTACAAGATATTTCAAAAGAAGAAGTACAACTAAATAGGGACCTATTTGTGTAATTATATTAAAACACATTCGTAAAAAATCATTCATTTTGCCCTCCATAGTCCCAGATATATAAAAATGATTGTTTGAAATCGAGCATTAAAAACCTCAATTTTTCATATTTTATTATACTTCATCAACTTAAAGAATGGAAGAAAAAATTTTGTGTGCAGAGTTCCTGTTCAAGCCTTGTAACGCACATTTCTGCAAAATCCATAGTCCCCGATACTTTCCTTGCAGACGATAGGCAACGGTCAAAACATCAGGTCTGCACCTGACATTTTAACCGCATATCAGCCCTGATTATCACATTGTCCCTGCTGGCTGTTCAGCCCATGCTTTTTCGCATATTCGCTGGCTTTCTGTCTGCGTTCCTCACTGTAAGGCGGCAGGAAGCGGATAGACAGACGGGACTTTGCCAGCTCATAAGAAACACCGCCTTGAACATTGGATTTTTCCAGTCTGCAAAGGTCAGGGTACTTCTTAGCAAAAGCAGCCAACCTCTTTTTCAATCCGGCGTTGTGGGTGTAGATATTTGCCTTGTCCTCGCCCTCATTAAAGAGAACGATTGTTTCTTTCTCAATCTTCGTAAGTCTCGCCATAGCAGCCCTCCCTATGGTTTTTCAACACACGCAGCTTGCAGTAAAAGCAGCGATACCACCTTTCAACACCTTCAGCACTCAGCTTAACGGAAAGCATATAAAACAGCTTCTTCGCCACTGGATCGGGTGCAAGGGCAGCTACCATACGCAAACGCTCGACAGTTGCTTTCAGGTTTGGACAGCCAAAGGCATAAAGGGCTTCCATTTCATTCCGGTTCATCTTCATTGTGTTTTCCTCCTTAAAGTTTGATAAATGAAAAGCGACAGACACTTCATAAGGAAATACCTGTCGCTTCGTTTACGATATAAATTTGTTGGTTTTGGACTTGATAAAATCAGCAGTAAATCATTTCCTGTCTGATGATTTCTTCGGCTCGGTTACGGATAGAGTTCATGGACTGTACCCACAACATCTGATTGTCTGCTTTCATGGTTTCGGTCACGCCCTCGGCTTGTTTCATCTGCTCAATGATAAGGCTGCACCTTTCCGTTGCCTGTTCGTTCAGATCAGCAAGGTAAGTATGCAGTTCGCCGGATAAACAGAGGGCAGAGAACCTTGCAGGGCGGTACTGCTCCAAATATGTCCTGTGCAGTCTGCCCCACATACCGATAGGGCGGTGTTCCTCCGGTAGCTTCAAGTCCGGCACATAGTAATCACCCACAAGAACATAGTCCAGACCGTTGCTTTCGTCATGGATTCGTAGTTTCAATTCTGTCATGCTATTTTTTCTCCTTTCACTTTTTGCCGATTTGATTTGCTTGTGGCGTTCTGTTCAACACACACATTGCTATCAGAGCTTTTTTCTTCTGCTATACGCTCATGCTCCGCAAATTCTTTTGATTTCTCACGAATCTTTTTCATATACTTACGATTGGATTCTCGTTTTCTGCGAAGTCGTTCCGCCTCTTTTTCAGCAGCAATCCTTTCTTCCTCGGTTGGTTCATGCTGCTCCACAGGTACTTGAAATTGCCCGACATAGTTAAGATATATCTCCACCTCTGTGGTGCGGTCTGCACCTTTTCCTTGTGGCTCGTGAACCAGTATTTTGTCGATAAATTCATTTATCATGGCAGGAGTAAGTTCTGTAATGTTCTCATACTTTTTAACCAGCTTTAGAAAACGCTCCACATTATTTTGACCGCCTATAATCCGTTGCATATCAGCGGTGTCAGTCTCAATAATCTTGTTCAGCTCGTTCTGCTCATTTTCATAATCAGTAAGCATACTCTGAAAAAGTCTGTCCGGCAATCTTCCAATCACATTATCTTCATAGATTTTCCTGATAAGCATATCCAGTTCGTGAACTCGCTTCTGATTTCTTTCAATGCGGTTTTTTACAGTTTCAGAAACAGCAATATCTTTCATCGCCGATTCTTCTTGCAGAGAATAAACAAACTCCCGCTCATTCAAAGAAACATAATGGCAAGTCTCCTGTATGGTTTTCAGAATGATGCTTTTAAGTGCTTTTGTTGAAATATGGTGGCAAGTACAATGTCGGTCATACTTCTGATAAGCAAGATTATATGTGGAACATTCATAACAATCTGCCGGATTGGAATAACTTGTCCTTTTTTCGCCTTTGGCAGTATAGTATATTCTTTCTCGCCCTTTCCGCTGCCTGTGATTATACATCGGCGCACCACAATCAGCACAGTAAATCTTTCCGGTCAGAACATTAGGCTCGCCCATAGGATCTGCTTTTCTTACATTCTGTCTTAACTTTTGAGCAAGCAGCCATGTTTCTTCATCGACAATAGGCTCTTGTGTATCATCAAAAACCACCCAATCTTCCTTATCTGCCCTTTTCGTCTTTTTGTCCTTATAGGAATTTTTGAATGTCCTGAAATTGACAGTCTTTCCGATATACTCTGGTCGGGCAATCAGAGTAGTAACCTGATTTCCTCGCCACATATACGGATTTTCTTTGTCATAGTTGCTTGCATGATTTCCAAGTCCCTTTTTGCCAAGATAATAAGATGGTCTTTCAATTTTTTCTTCTGAAAGTTCTCTTGCTATCTGATAAGGTCCTTTTCCCTCAATAGTCATGCGATAAATTCTGCGGACTACTTCAGCAGCTTCTTCATCAATAATCCAATGGTCGGGGTTTTCGGGGTCTTTCAAATAGCCGTATGGTGGGATATTACTTGTATGAGCGTTGCCGGAAGAACCTCTGGATTTCAGTACAGCTTTAATTTTCTTACTTGTGTCCCTGACAAACCACTCATTCATGATATTCAGAAAAGGGGCAAACTCACTGGTTTCTTGACGGTCACTGTCAATACCATTATTGATTGCTATAAATCGAACTTCCTTTTCTCTAAACAGAATGTCAGTGAAAAAACCTACTTGCAGATGATCTCTGCCGATTCTGGACATATCTTTGCAGATACAGGCAGTGATTTCTCCGTTTTTAACACCTTCAACAAGTCTGTTCCATGAAGGTCTGTCAAAAGTCGCTCCACTCCAACCATCATCGGTAAAATGAACAAGATTCGTAAAACCATGTTTCATAGCATAATCTTCAAGCATTTGCTTTTGATGAACTATACTGTTACTCTCTCCAGCATTATCATCATCACGAGACAGTCTTTCATACAAAGCAGTAATACCATTGCTTCTATCTTTTTTTCTTCTCATGCTGAACTCCTTTCTTCAATTCCTATCCACTCCTTACGCTCACAAAATATCACATCTGTGTACTGTTTCGGTGGCTGTGTAAAATGCTCCGATACAAAAGAATCACAAGGACCGTAATGCTTGCCAGCCCAGATATCCAGCTCTGGCTCTTCTTTCTCAATCTTTACGCCAAAGAACTGTTTCAATTTATTTTCGATTGCCTTGAATCCTTCCTGCTTTGTTTTCTTTGCCGTGAGATAAAACGTATGATAATTACAGGTAATCTGGCATTTATGGCTTTCATAAATATAAGGATCTGCGGTTGCTGTCAGTACCCTGGCACTGATCAGATACAAAATCTTGCAGTTTCGTTCTTTCAGTTTACCTATATCTGCCTTTGCTACTTCCATGGTCGGGATAATTGCATGGTGATCAGATACTTTCTTTGAATTTAATACCTTACTCACGTCCGGCTGATATTCCAGTCCTTCGGCATAGGGCATTTTCCCAAGCAACATCTGAATCAGAGTTTCTGTGCTTTCTCCCATCTCATCTGTCAGATACTGGCTGTCTGTTCTCGGATAAGTAACAAGCTTCTGCTCATACATCTCCTGCACGGCATCCAGCGTCTGCTGTGCGGTATAACCAAACATTCGATTGGTTTCCCTCTGCAAGGTTGTCAAATCATAGAGCTTCGGTGGACGAACTGTTTTCTCCTTCACATCGTCCTTCTCTACTTCACACATACGCTCCGCACAATCCGCAGCCACTTTATCTGCATCCTCTTTTTTCTGAAAATGCTCCGTGACTGCATCCATATCATCAAACTTGATATGAGCCATATAATATTTTTCTTTGGTAAATTCCTTGATCTTCTGATTTCGATCCACGATCATGGCAAGTGTTGGTGTCTGTACTCTTCCAACTTTCAGATTCTGGTTATACAGAACGGAAAAAAGACGGCTCGCATTGATTCCCACCAACCAGTCTGCCTTTGCCCTGCAAAGTGCTGACTGGTAGAGACTGTCATAACACGAACCGTCTTTTAATGACGCAAATCCATCTTTAATTGCCTGTTCTTCCATAGATGAGATCCAGAGCCGCTTCATCGGCTTTTTGCATCCTGCCTGCTCATACACCAAACGAAAGATTAACTCACCTTCACGTCCTGCATCAGTAGCACAGATCACCTCATCTACTTTGGAATCTCTCATCAGTTTCTTTAAGATTCCGAACTGCTTCTTTGTGCCCTCCAAAATCTTGTGTTTCCAACATTCCGGCACAATCGGCAGATCCTCATATCTCCATTTTTTATATTTTTCATCGTATTCCGATGCATCGCATAATCCCACCAGATGTCCTACGCACCAGGAAACGATATAACCGTTTCCCTCCACGTAGCCATCTTTTCTTGTTCTGGCTCCAAGCACGGAAGCCAGTGCCATCGCAACCGATGGCTTTTCTGCAATCACTAATTTCATTTACTCCTGCTCCTCTTCTTCATCTTCCAGCACATTATCATCAAAATCTTCATCTCTCAGGATTCCCGGTTCTGTACTTTCTTCCTGCTCATCTGCCTCGTCTACTTCCCGTTTTTCTGACTCTGAATCTTCGGATTCATCTTCATCCTCTTCCATCTCATCCTCATCATCATATTCATGCTTTGGTTTATAGACTTTGAAGTAATAACCTCCTGCCGCAGCTCCGACTGCTACCAGCACAATCAGAAGATACGTTCCAAATGGACTTTTATCTTCTGGCATCTGAATGTCATCCTTTACTTTATCTTTCTCATCTGTCTCTGTCGTTTCCGGCTTTTCTTCTTCAGCCTGTTTCTCTGGTTCTGCATAAACAGTATCTACTTCCGGAAGTGTCACAGAATTAGAAAGTGTGAAATTCATCAGATCTTTCTCGCTGACTTCTGTAAGGAAATACACATTATCCTGAGATTTTGAATTGTCAATGATCAGGTAGAAAATCTTACCACTCTTAGTTGAAATGGTATAAAACTCTTTCGTGCCTTCTGTAGCTGTTTTAGTAACAGAATCTGCTGTCTCGCCTTCTTTATTAAGCTGTTCCTCGATACCTGTCACTGTCCGATCATCCACGGTTCCTTTTGCATCTGTCGGCTCAGAAGCCTGTGCATCCTGCGGAAGCGGTGAAGTCGTTGTTTTCTCAGTCCCAGTTGCATCTACACTGGTCGTGGTTGCCATTGCACCATTACTGTCACTGGAAGTTTTCTGTTTCTCTGCCTGCTTCTTTGCCCATTCATAATAAGGATTCTGCAACACATACTTTTCAGAAGTATTTCCGGCACCGTCTGTTACCGTAATCTCAATCTGTTTTGTAGTAAAATCTTTCTGTGTCAGTTGCACTCTCAGCATTCCATCCTTCAAGTCTGTATAAGTGGTGCCATTGACTGTTACTGCAGTAATCCCTGATACTGTATCATTCCCCTGAATCGTCAGCACACCATCTGTCAGGGAAGCAGAGAGTGTAGGCTTTTCCGTGTCATAACACTTAATAGAGCGATTCTGCTCATAGACCTTCCCCTCACCATCTGTAACACGCACATACACTGTCTGATTTCCAGTGATCGTGATACTTCCACTTCCGGTTACATCCTGCCAGCTTCCATCTTTTCCTGCTTTTGCTTCAATCTTTGCTATTGAGAAACCTTCCGGCATATGACTGGCATCTACCGTAACAGCAATGGTTGTTTCTCCCTGTTTCCAGCCATCCGGTTTCTCAATCGTGATTGCAGGCGTGGTATTCTCAGCTGCATAAGCAGTCTGTGTCTGGAGCAAAGGTGTTGTCAGGCAAAGAAATGTCGTTGCTGCAAGCAAGCTCTTTTTTACCCTGCTTTTAGTAATTGTTCTCTTCTTCTGTTTCATTTTTTCCAGATTCATCATCGGCTTTTGTTTCCTCCTTCTGTATTTCTACCCTGCCGGGCAGTTCATTTTTCATTCTCTTTTTGAAAGCTTCCAATTCCGGAATACTCATATCCATTGCACGGATAATTCTTACAATTTCCAGATTTTCCGCTTCTGTTTTTGCTATCTCCGCAGCCTTGAACCGCTTTAAGTCTGCTTCATATCTGGCTTTGGAAGCTTCCATTCTATCTTTGGCTTTCTCATAATCCGCCGTTGCTTTTTCAAGACTTTTCATCGCTTCTCCTTTCCGGACGGCTGATGCAGCCGCCCTTTTTTCTTACCATCGTCCAAATCCATAGAAATGGCTCTGCCAGTATGGGGAATTGATGGACGTATACTGCACCGGATGTCCACAATGGATCATCTGACCATTGCCTACATAGATTCCGATATGCGTTACCGGCTCCCCTGCGTCGTAAGTTCCAGTAAAGAAGATCAAATCTCCCGGCTGTGCCTCCGACTGGGATACTGGTGTACAAATGTTGTACAGTCCCTGTGCTGTTAGTCTTCCTGTATTCCTTACACCAGAGTTTGTCAGACAGTAGCTTACAAATCCGGAACAATCGAATCCACTTGGGGAATATCCACCCCACACATACGGTGTTCCGAGATATCTCGCTGCTTCATTTAACAAACGCTGTGCTGCTTCACTGGTATATTCATTGCCGCCAAATCCTGCCCCTTCTCCTGTTTCCAGATAAAAGATCGGGTTTAACCGCTCTCCATTTTTCAGAAGTTCAATATGAAGATGGCTTCCTGTGGAATTTCCAGTATTTCCTACAAGACCTATCTCATCACCTTTCGTGACGGATGCTCCTGCAGATACACTCCGGCTGCTTAAATGTGCATACCGTAGTTCATAGCCTTTACTGTCCTTGATCACAACATAATTGCCATAGCTGTCGTTATAAGCAGAAGTTGTAACCGTTCCGGTCAGCCCTGCCATTACTTTTGTCCCTTCCGGTGCTCCGATATCCATACCATTATGAAGCTGATTTGCTCCTGATATTGGATGAATCCTGTATCCATAATAGCTGGTCACACTGGAATACCAGTTAAAATCAACCGGTGTTGCAAACATCTGCAAGTTGCCTTTTGTATCGTTGTAGGCACTGAACAGTTCTTTCTGGAAAAATCCCAGCCTGTCCTGACAGATTGACATCAGGTTTCCACTATTTAAGGTGACATTCAGCACATCTACATCTCTTGTCCTGGTCACTTCCACTTCATTGCTTCCATTATCATCTGCCAGATAACATTCCCATGTTTGATGTCCATGTGCAGATGCTGCCGCATGACTGTCATAATAGACATCAAACTGTACACCGTATCTTGCGAAAGCTCCGGTATCTTCTACAGTATATTCGACACCATTCATAACTACCTTTGTTCCCATTGGTACAAACGGATTGGAAGCATCTACCGCTAAGGTATGATTGGCAGTTGGATATGCTCCACTGGCAGTCGGTCCTCCGCTCCAAATACCACAACAAATTGGGCAGTTACAATACCCACTGGTCACAACCTGTCCCAAAGATTCTCCAACTCTTACAATTGCTGTCTCTGTCACAGTCTCATTGACTGCTTCTGTTTCTAACCGATACTGCAATGCAAAAAGAGCATCCAGTTCTGGCTTGACCTGTTCAAAGGTAAATTCTTCATACTTTGCTGACAAATAACTGATCAGGATAAACGGA
Organism: Coprococcus comes ATCC 27758; assembly: GCF_025149785.1. GTDB lineage: Bacteria > Bacillota > Clostridia > Lachnospirales > Lachnospiraceae > Allocoprococcus > Allocoprococcus comes. Next base: position 2,633,564 of record NZ_CP102277.1, read on the forward strand.
TCATGCTCAATAGGTCCGATGTTATATCGGTATTCCTCATGTCCCGGTTCTTCAGATTCCATGTTGTTGATCCGCTCCTGCAGATTAGCTTCCAGCTGTGTGTAATACAGTTCCGCTTCCCGGATTGCCTGATCCGATGACAGATAACTGGTTCCGGTATAAGTGATCACATTTTGTAAAAACACTGCAGAGCATGACGTGACATTCGTTATGATCAGAAACATCAATCCGATCAGAACTGCTACACTGATATACACCTTCCGGTTTTCTTTAAAGAAGTTGGTGACTTTGCCGCCAATCTTCTTGATATAATCAATCGTACCTTTTGTAGCTGTTCCTACTGTCTGTTCACTTCGCTTCGCTTTGGCATAATCCCGTTTGATCTGTTGCTTCTGAATCCGTTTTTTCAGTTTCTTCTGCTCCTGACGGGTTGCCGCCTGTGTCTGTTTCTCTTCCTGTCTTTCAAGTCTGCTTCTTTTTCTGGATGCCCTCTGTTTCCTGCGTCTGGCACTTCTCTGTTCCAGCCGGTAAACACCTTCGCCGCTTTCTTCTAACTTATGGGCACCTTCTACCGCCGCATTATCGTCTTCATTTTTGCTGATCTCACGGTGCAATGCTACGGAAGTTGCACTTCCTGCTTTCTTGACAACAGAAGCTTTTTCTGTTTTCACAGATTCCCCTTCACCAAACTTCAAACGGAATTTTTTCTTTCCAGGAGATTCTCCTTCATTTGCCTGATAGACCTGTGCTTTCTTGGAATGCTGCTTAGCTTCCTTTTTCTTTCTTGCTTCTTCATAAGAAAACTTTTTGGCTTTTTCTTTCTGTTTCTGATGGCGGAAATTGACTCCATCCGTATCCATCTGGTTCAATTTCTCCATATCTTTGTCATTTTTCACAGAAGCACCAGTTTCCTCATAAGCAAACTTCAAACGTTGTTTTTGTTTTGGCTTTTTGCTGCCACCGGTCTGATTTCTCCGGCTGTCTCCCCTGTTTTCTGATAGATCAGCACGTTTATCTTTCAGTCTCCCTAACTGTCCGGCTTCGGATTTTTCTGCAAGTCTGGATTCTTTTCCGACTTCAGCACGGATTCTTTTTCTATTTTGCTGTTTACTACTCTGTCCAAAATCCTCACTTTGCTTCTCTGTCCGTATCAGTTCCGGTGCATCTCTGGATTTTTGCACAGAGGGATGAATATTTTTCCCACTCCGTTCAGACTGGCGGGGAGACTTATCCACAAGGTTTTCTTCTTTTTCCCCCTGTTTTCTTCCCATCTGCACATCACTGGCACGGTTACTGACACGAACAGAAGATTTATCTGTCAGGTTTTCTTCCACCAGACCATCCTTGGTCATCTTTTGGACTTTCTTGTCCCTGACTTTCATTCTCTGCTCTGCCACTGATTACTCCTCCTTCTTCGGATACCCTTTCCCTGCCTGTAATAAGCAGAGAAAAGCGATGCCGAAAACAGCACCGCCACTAAAAGTTAATACATATGAAATTGCTCGTAACATTGTTTTCTCCTTTGATTTAACCTGCTTCAGAAGTTTCCTCCAAGCGGGTTGTCATGATTTTATAGAGGGAATTCTTCGGGAATCTGTCTACAAATGGGATAATGACATTTCCATAGAACAGAAGTCCTTCCCCCTCATTACTGTTTGTTACATAGGACAGCTGGGTTGGTGAAATATTCAGCTGTTTGGCAAGAATCTGCCGGTCACCGGATGCCTGGTTCAGCATATAAATGAAATCAGAGTTTTCAAAAATATTCTCGATTTCCCTGGAAGCCAATAAATCTTTGATATTCTGTGTTATCTGATTGTTATTATCAGGCGGCTTTTTATCCACCTCTCTGGGGCTTTCGCCCATTTTCATCAGCGTGTCATTTCACGCTCAGCATAGCATATCTTTTTACCACGATTATATCGTACCGGCTGGCAATGCGGCCTCTTGGAGCTGTTATATTCTGCTTATGCAGGTTCAAGCTCTATGCGTTGCGTGTGGTTATTCTATTATGAATAGCCTTCCACTCGGATTAGGTCGCTACCCCTTTCCCGTTTTTTCCGCATTGATAATTCTGACTTACTTGCCGGTTTCAGTCAGAACGGCGACAGTTTGCACTTTAAGCGACTAACAAGTAGCAAACCAATTCACCAGTTGGAATACCTCCCCATTTACGGAATCGCTTCCAAATTTCCACGCTGTAGGCTGCTGTCTGCTCTTCTTTTAATAAAAGATGGAATTCATCCACATAGTAACGGGTAGATTTATGAGCAGAACGGTTGATGGTCACTCGGTTCCATACCTGATCCTGCACAATCAGCATCCCGATTTTCTTCAACTGTTTTCCAAGCTCTTTAATATCAAAACATACGATACGGTTGTTGATATCTACATTTGTGCGATGATTAAATACATTCAGAGAACCTGTAACATAAATCTCCAGAGAAGTGGCCAGTCGCTGTGCTTCTGGCTCTTCCTGCTTTCTCAGAAGGTTGTATAAGTCCTCCAGGATTGGCATCTTCTCCGGCACTGGATCGGCAAGATATTCCTGATATACTAACCGCACACAACGGTCAATGATGGTCTTTTCTACCGGCTCCAATCCATTCTTTCCTCCAACAATCAGCTCACACAAAGACAAAATGAAATCTGCTTTCAGTGACAGCGGGTTGTCTTCTTCGGAATAATTCAGGTTCAAATCCATTGGATTGATATACTGGTCAGATACCGGAGAAACCCGTACCACCTGCCCATGCAGTGCCTGCACCAGTGCCGAATATTCGGCTTCTGGATCACAGACAATGATATCGTCCTCCGTAATCAAAAAGCAGTTTGTAATCTCTCTCTTTGCTGAGAAGGACTTACCGGAACCTGGTGTACCAAGAATCAGTCCATTCGGGTTCTTCAGACGTTTCCGATCAACCATGATCATGTTGTTGGATAATGCATTCAACCCATAATAAAGAGCTTCCCCTTCCTGAAACAACTCCTGTGTCGTAAATGGCACGAAGATCGCTGTTGAAGATGTGGTAAGCCCTCTCTGGATTTCAATCCGATTGACTCCAAGTGGAATACAGGACATGAGTGCTGCTTCCTGCTGATAATCCAGCTGTTTTAAAGAACAGTTATATTTCTGTGCGATCCCCTGCACCTGGAAAATATTGTTATCCAGCTTCTGACGCTTCTTTGCAGTATTCATTACCAGAACTGTCACAAGGAACATTCGCTCATTTCTGGACTGCAGATCTTCCAGCAGATTCTTCGCCTCTTCTCCATAAGTCACAAGGTCCGACGGAAGCACGTCCATATCATAACCGGAACGTACCGCTCGTTTCTGCTCTTCGATCTTCATCTTATCCAAATCTGAAATCTTGCTCTTGATCATCTTGATCGCAGAACTCTGGTCAATGGACTGGATATGAATGTTGACATTGATGCTGTCATCCACATCCAGGAAGTCTGCAAGCATCCGGTCTGTAAGCTCTGGTGCCAAAATCTGCAGATAACTCACACTTCCCATCGTTCTTCCCATCATAAATGTCTGATTCTTGGAAAAGTTAAAGGAAGTCGGTGCAATAAAATCTTTGGTCTTTAATCCTGTTTCCGGAAGCATCTTATACTGGAACTTAAATGGTTCAATCCGATCCTGGTTGAACACATGATATAGAATCTCCAGCCTTTCCAGACCATTCAGTGAATGTGCCTGTGCACCCAAAACCTTAAAGTTATTTAAGATATCTGTTTCAATTCTTTCAAGCCTCGGTCTTGCTACCTTCAGACTCTCTGCTTCAATTCCAAAAGTGATATACTTTGTCTTCACCAGACCATTATTTCCCTTGGAAAGCTGATTCTTCAACATGGTACGGTATTCTTCACGAATGGCATTGAAGTCATCGTTCTGATCCGGAATATCAATACTTTTCTCAAATTCTGCCACATCCACCTGCTGATTGATAAAGGACAGCTGCACACTGATGGAAGAATCAAAGTAATTTAAGAAATCACAATAATTCTCAAATATCGTGGTCTTATCCTCGTTTAAAGCCAGCTGATAATTGATGTCATAAAACTGAATCGTCTTAGAGAAAAAGGTCTTTGTCACCTGGCAGATACCATCCTGCAGCATCCGAATATACGGAATGCTCTGCTGTGCAGTTGTAGGAATGTTTTTCTGTTTCCTACGGTTCCTCTCCTGTTTCTTCTTACGCTTTTCCTGTTCTCTTTCTTTTCTGCTTTTTTTGTTTCTTCTTTCCTGACGGTTTCTTTTTTCCGCCAGGGAGAGACGCTCCTGCTGAGCCTCCTGCTTTGTCTTTTTTGCCATCCGGCACACCCTCCTTTTTTACAAGGGTGGAAATCTCCTGATAAAAATTTTCTGTCTTATATGGTCTTACCGCCGGACAGATAAACTTCTGTCGAATGATATTTGCCACCACTTTTTCAAATGGAAGCCCGTCTTTTTCATACATTGCCATGAAGAAAAACGGAAGCATGATCGTTACCATCAGGATGGCTGCGATACTGGAACCGATTGGTTTTCTCATGAACAGATAAAACGGAATTCCCACTACTGCGGCAAGTGAAAAGAAAATCAACTGCCGTTTTGTCAGATTTAACGCTACTTTTGTTTTGACCTTGGTAAGGTCTTTTGGTACTGGTACATACGCCATGGTATGCGCTCCTTTCCTGCCCGTTAGTGGGCATTAAATATCGATTTGCTAAGGCTTCCGGTCTTGAATAATGAAAATGCAAGAATCACGGTATAAGCCGCTACTGAAAACATTGCTGCATGAAGGTCACTGGATATGGTCATTGCATTTACTAAAACTGCATAAATTCCCACACAGACCATCATGAAGAATCCCTGAAATGCCAGTGCGAACAAGCCTTTTAAATAGTTGCTTCCGATATTGCCCCATTCCTTATTGGTCATGGTGGCAAACGGAATTGGTGCTATGGAAGTATAAAGGTAAATTTCTATCATTCTTCCGTACAAGATTACCGTAATGATAATTGACAGAATGTGCATGGTAACACTGATTAACATCGTTTCCATGGATAGCAGGAACAAATCCCCTAACTCCATATCCTCCAGGGCATCCACAATCCGTGTAATTGCTTCTGTTGCATCCACCGCAGTGTTTCCTGATATCACCCCGGCGGCATTGTTGACCACATGCTGACCAACATCAAAGACCGCCATCGTGATATTGAACGTATTTGTCACCAGATAAATGGCTACATACGCTTTGAAGATCCAGAGGAAAATGTTATAAGTCTCAAATTCATGGAAATTGTTTTTCTGTGTTACCATCGTGATCAATTCATAGCACAGGACAAAGGTGATGATCAGTCCCGCAATGGGGACAATCACCGTTTGGGATATATTCTGAATCAGATTAAAAATCCCTGCATTCCATCCCTGCGGTGTCTGCCCCACCTGCCCGGCTATGGTTCCCACCTGCTCATTGACAGACGTGAACATGTTATCCAAACTTGACTTGATAAGCCCGATCAGGATATCCTTTATCGCTTCCGTAATTCTCTCAATGATGGTGTTCATCTACCACTCCTCTTAAGAGAACAATGTTGCCAGCTGTGGAATCAGGGTAGTTCCCAGCAGCATGATTCCGGCACCAGCCATCAGCTGTTTGATGCCCTGGCTCTTAGCGCCGGGATTGTCATTTCCATATCCTTCCAGAAGGTTTACGACACCCCACACGCCAAGACCTGCGCCGATTGCGACTACAAGAGTTTTTAAAGTTGTAATTGCACTGCTAAAAAATGCCATATACATTCACCAAAACTGACTTCTTTCAGGTGTTTACGGGAATGAAAAAACACCGACTAAAAAGCCGGCGCACCTAATGTCAGTTATTCCTTTCCTCATTATTTTTCGTTCATTCCCATGGTTACTCCGACAGCTCCACCTGAATTACCTCCACCTCTTCTTCGGGTTTCGGTGTGTACTGCGGATTTAACTCTTTTTCTACTTTGTATCGGTTTTTCTCATTTTCATCTGCAAGAAACCGATAATTTTTGTGTTTCGTGATATCATATTTGTCTGAGAAAAATGGTCTGGCACCACGAATCTGCAGGATACATTTTCCTCCATCCATGACTGCAATCTCATCTTCTGTCATCAGCTGTTTGCCTGTTTTCTGGTAATTCAATCCAAAGGACTTCTGATTGCTCCTCGTTTCCGAAGTGTTATACAGATCAATGGTTTCCTTACCCAGAAGTTCACTCATTTCCTTTAAGGTAGTTTTCTCTTTTCCACCAAGAAATAGTGTAGTATCACAGTTACCCAGAATGGTATCTGCACTATCCTTGTACATTGCCTTTAGCTGACTCTGTGACTGCAAAATAATAGAAGCAGAGATTTCCCTGCTTCGGATAGTTGCAATCAGCTTGTCAAACTGAGGAATTTGCCCGATGTTGGCAAACTCATCAGCGATGACACGCACATGCACCGGAAGTCTTCCACCATATTCATCATCTGCCTTGTCACAAAGCAGATTGAAAAGCTGTGACTGTAACATGGCAATCACAAAGTTAAAGGTTGTATCTGTATCTGACATAATCAAAAACAAGGCTGTTTTCCTGTCCCCAATCTTATCCAGTTCCATTTCATCATAAGACATGATCTCACGAAGTTCTGCGATATCAAATGGTGCCAGCCTCGCACCACAGGAAATAAGAATACTTTTGGCAGTTTTGCCAGCCGCCATTTTGTATTTTTTATACTGTCTGACCGCAAAGTGCTGCGGATCTCTTTCTTCCAGTTCCTGGAACATCATATCCACTGGATTCTGGTAAGTTTCATCCTCTTCACGGGTTTCGCTTTCATTCAAAAGATCCAGAAGGGTATTCAGATTTTTTTCCTCTTCATCACCTTCATACCAGATAAAAGCAATCAGTGCTGTGTAGAGCAATTTCTCTGCTTTCACCCAAAAATCTTCGGAAGCTTTTTCCCCTTCACCTTTGGTATTAACAATGATTGTCGTTACCAGCTTCAGGATATCCTTTTCAGACCGTATATAAGCAAATGGATTGTAATGAAGGGACTTGGAAAAATTGATGGTATTCAGAACCTTAATCACATATGGCTCATGTACCACTTTTCCAGATTTATCTTTCATGATATTTCCATTCTTATCTTTCTTAGGTGGTCCCTTTGCTAACATCTTCCCGCACTCTTCAATCAAAGTGCCTTTCGGATCTGTAATGACCATGGAACAGTTCATCTGCATGACCGATGGTTTTACGAAAAAACGTGTCTTACCGGAACCACTGCCGCCGATGACCACTATATTTTTATTTCTTGCATACTTCGGCTGCTTCGGTCTGCTCTCCATGGTCAGTGCTTCTGTTGCTGTCAATGGAATGTTCATCCATGGATCTTCCGACATATAAGGCTTGATATCCTCTGCGGTTCCCCATCTGGCTGAACCATACTCGATGCCTTTCCGTAATTTCTTTGCGTCTGCCTGTTTCTGCCAAACCAACACTTTCAGAACGACTGCAACAACAATACCTGCTAGCAGATCTTTCCAATTATTGCTTAACACAAAACCAGCAAAAATCCGGTCTGCGTGTTCCATTGCATATAAAAGTTTGTTCCCCATATCTTCTCCCGGACTGTTCCGGTAAAGAAAAAATGCCCGGTCTGCATAGAAAGCAGCCAGAGCATAAGGGATATTTGTAAGAACCAGTTTCTTTTTATCCAGGGCGGACAGCTTACCCCCGATTTTATTCTTCCACTTCTGCATCAGAGTTTTGCCGCTTTTCTTTTTCATCGACTCTGCTCCTGATGCCGGTTCTTTACTTTGTCCTTCGTCTTCTTTGGCATCATTGCCCGGTAAGCTGCAAGACGCTTATGAATGGAAGGCTTATTCGCTTTTTGAATCTGTTTCTGGGAAAACTCACGGAAAGCAGCATTGAGGGCATCCTGATCACGTCCCTTGAAAAATACCAGATAAACTGGAGGATCTTTGCTCTTGTCTTTTTTCAGAGCATAATTGATCCCGTATTTTCTGGCATACCGTTCAAAGGACTTAATATTTTTGTCCGTGATCTCGATATTGACCATCCCGGCATTCTGTTTTGCCAGCTCTTTTACCGTGACCTTTCCCTGTTTCGGCTGATTTTTCTGTGCTTTCTTCTCTACTGATTTCTGCTTCTGATGACGCAGATACGCAACAAGAACCTTTTTCAACAGGTCAGCCGTAATCTTAGTAGCCCGAATACAGAACGTGACCGTTTTCTGAGTTACCTCTTCCTGCATGACTTTTCCCTCCTTTCAGCGATTCAACTGCTGTCCATATCTGTAATCATGGCAATCACCCCCTTTAATGAAAAAAAAAAATTAACCGGTAATCAAGTTCTGCACCTGTACGAGTTTTTCTGTCCCTTCTTCTTTTCTCTTATCTTCTCCACCACAATAGATGGGAACACACATTTCAAGTATTCTGCTGTAAATACGCTGATGGGCAGTATCTAAATCTGCCGATTTCATTTCATTCAGTCCCAGATTCGTTGTTACGATCAGCGGAAGCATTTTACAATAACGGCTGTCTATCACATTATAGACCTGCTCCAGGGCAAACTCGGAATTTCGTTCTATTCCCAAGTCATCAATAATCAGCAGCGGATAATCCACAAGATTTTGTATAATCTGGTTCTTATCTGCCTGATAACTGGTCATTTCATTTAAAATTATGGAAAAATTCGTCATCATGACACGTTCTCCCTGTTCCAAAAGTGCATTTGCAATACAGCCTGCAAAGAAACTTTTCCCAGTTCCAACTGGTCCCATCAAAAGCAATCCTACATTTTTTCTCTTCATATCTGTCCAGTTTTCTACATACTGCCTGGCAATTAGTATCTTCTGATTGCTTCCATTGTCATTTTCAAATTTCCATTCCCAAAATCTTCTTTCCCGAAGTCCGACGGATTTTCTCTGATAAAGCTGCCGCTGTGCTTCTTCCCGCTGCATCTTTTCATCCAGTTCCCGTCTGGCTTTCACCTCACATTCGCACAAACAGGACACTACATGCTCAAATCCCATCAGACTGACTTTCATCTGTTTTCTTTTTCCACAGGTGCCACAATGAAGACATCCCTCTTCGTCCAGATAATCTGCTGTTACTTTGTTTTCCATCACAGGCTTTCTCCTTCCTGAAATTCATATTTATCCATTCCTATCCTGGTTCCATCCTTTTCTGCCCAAAGACAGATTGTTGCAAAATGGTTCTGATACTCTTTTCCACTGGATTTCATATAAACAGAAAGATGATCAATCCGTTTCTGGTAATCCCATGGAAATAGCGTCATCAGCTCCTGCAGTTCAGCTTCCGACAGAACAACATTTTTAAATCTACCATACTGACTGAATTTTTCTTCCAAAGCGGGAGTATTGCCCTTACTCTTATCAGTATGATTCTTTTCAGTCTTATTTATCTTAGTATTACTTCCATCCAGATTCTTGCAGTCCGGACTTCTATTTTTTTGCGTTCCGGACTTCCAGTTTCTTGCAATCCGGATTTCCAATTCTTTGCAGTCTGGATTTCCAGTTTCTGGCGTTCCAGAAGCAAAGTATCTTACTGGCTTTCCTCTGATCCGTTTCACAAAATTTTTCACATATATGACAGAAGGACGATTATTCCCCTGCCGATACCGTTCGATCAATCCAATTCCATGCACACTGTCAAGTTCATAAAGGAGCTTTGTTACAGTCGTATGGGACATCCGCAAAAGATCCTGCAGTTCTGCAATCGTATAAATGATATAGACATAACCGTCACTGTCAATCCAGCCATTTTTCTTTGATAGACTGATGCGGTCTAAAAGGATTCCATACAAGAGTTTTGCATCTGTGGAAAGACCCTGAAATTCCTTTTCTGTAAACAGGGCTTTCGGTATTCGGAAAAAAGAAAACTGGTCAGATTCTTCTGCTCTGAAATATTCAAAATCTGCCATGATTTATTTCCTATTCTTCCATATTGTTGAAGTCATACCCTGCTGCACTTCCTGTGCCATGACACAATTCATCAAGCACATAATTGAACGCATTCACCGCTTCTTCCAGATAAATTTTCCTTGCCTTTTTATCACACGCATACATATCGGCAATAAATCCTTCATCATTTCCTATTGCGTGTACCAGAGTCTCCAAAACTTTCATAAATTTCTTTTTTGAACACTTTTTATGCTGCCTATTCACATACTTCTGAATGTCCAGTACTCTATCAGCATTTTCCTCATTTTCTTCCAGGATTCCAAATGCCAGGTCCATGCCAAATTCATAGCCATCACAGGAAATCTGATCAATATCAAGCTGTCCAAGCTCATCTCGATAATTTCTTTCTTCCATTGAAGTCAGTGGTGTCTCATATTCATCCAGATATCCCATATCCGCAATCGTTTCCAGAATATCTCTGGATGCTTTCACCATCTTGTCCATGATAATTTTTCTTTCTTCCATCGGCATATTTGCCATAATGCTGTCTAATGTCATCATTGATTCTTCCTCCATCTCATTTTCATAAATATCATTGATATAAAAGTGGTTCGCCTTTCCATTGTCTGAAATGATACGCACCAGATTACCAACTTGAACCAGTTCCTGCACTGCCTGATCTACGCCATATCTGGTCGTATTCAGGTCTTTTTTCATTTCACTTTTCGGATAGATTACAAATAAATCCCCTTCACCATCTACCCAGCCATTCTGCACCGCAAATTTTAAGCGATCCAGAAATAAGCTGTATAAAATCTTTGCTGTATTTGACAGATTTTTGTATTTTTCCATCTGGAACAGCATCTTTGGCACCTGCAGACAATCTACCGGCATATACTCCATCTTACTCATTGATTATTTCCTCCTTCTGTTTGTACAGCACTTCAGCTGAATTGATATTGATTTCCAACATACCCACAAATACCTGATAATACAGCAGGCATATCTGTTCATCCTCCCTTGCCAGATACAATCCTTCCAGTTCATTGGACGGATGTTTCATTCCATATACTGCCTGACAGATATCATGGATTTTCTCACATTCCACACTCCTCAGATGCATCTCCAAAGTGTGGTTAAATCTCTGCCAGTCCTCCAGTTTCTGATTTACTGACATCATGCACTGGAACAGTTCTGCTGCTTCACATGCTGCTGACAGCACTACATTTTTGTTATTGATACTTCCATCGGCATTTTTCATATGCTCTACCATATACGCCTGATCTACTGAAACCATCTTTTAATCCTCCTCTATCTAAACGGCATTTCCTCTTCCATGCCCTCCGGTATCTCTAAGAACCCTTCCGCATCTTCTGGAAACGGTGATCTGTCAACCATTTTTGCACCAGCAAATTCAATCCGGTTTGCATACACTTCGGTGGTATAAATCTTTTTTCCGGTATCTTTATCTTCATAATTACCCGTGACAATCTCGCCTTCCACCATGACCTTCGTACCCTGCATCAGATAATCTCTGGCAAATTCTGCTTTCTTTGCAAAAGCCTTTACCGGAATGAAACTGACTTCATCGGAATAATTTCTTCTGACTGCCAGAACAAACTTGGCAATCTTATGAAGTCCTTTTTCATTCTCCACTTCGTTGTATCCGGGATTTCTTACCAATCGCCCGGAAATAACTGTTGTATTCATTGGCTTAACCCTCCTATACTTTCATTGATTTGTAACAGATGCCGATACATGGTCCACATTTTCCATAGGCACATCCGTAACATTCATCTTTTTCCAACTCTTCTTGCTTCATTTCATCGGCAAACATTCCTAACAGTGTTGTATAAATCTTTTTCATTGCAAGGAACTTCTCTTCTGCTTTTTCCATCTTCTCTTTATAAAATGGAATCAGTCCACGAAGAACTGGATGGAAACGTTCATTTTCATCATCCCAGGCACAGGTTTTCATCATACAGCGTGGCTGTTTCTCATAATTGCCCAGATAATACGGACAGAACGTACAGCCTCTTTCTTTAACAATTTCCACCGGGATCACTGGCATCTGACTTTTGATTTCTTTTGTTACATGCTTACTTTCAATTCGCTCTCTCATCTTAAAAATCCTCCAAGTATATATATTTGCAAAAGGGATTTACCCTGAATTGCCTGTTTTTAGGCACAAAAAAAGAGGCAGACTTACGATTTTTGTTTTCGCAAGCCTGCCTCTTATCAAACTAATTTTCTATCTTCCAATGATATACCGTATAAAAACGTATATCGCTCTGATCACATACACTGGAATTATGATACTTCCGATCAATGCTCCAATGATGACACTTAATGCAGCCATACCAAGTGTTGCTGTGGTATCCATTCCTCTAGGGATTAGAATCAGCCGCATTTTATGTATTCCAAATGGCAATCCGGCAATAAATATCCACCAGAACCAATCTGTCTGACCACTGACTTTCATTATTGTTTTTGTCATCCAAAACCAGAATACCATAAATGCCAGCGGCAGAATTGATTTTTTAATTACGTCTTCAATCGTCACCCTTTTTCTCCCTCTGTCTGATTCCTTCCGCCACCTCCCGATTAAAGTTTGCCAATATTTCTCTAACCACAGGAGAATCCAATCGAAAGGTTTTCAGATCTTTCTCCGTAAGCTCCCTTCCGTTCGCATCATATCTTCGTACAATTTTTAAAGCCATACTTTCACTTCCTTCCTGCTGATAATCCTAATGTTTTCAACAAATGTTTAAACTTCTCTCTTTTCATCCGTTTAACACGTATCTTTTCTATCTTTTTCAGATAGACTTGTATTCTACTTGCCATATCTTCATTGCTCATTCTTTCCCCTCTCTTTCTGCCCACGATGCCAGCAGCATAAATATAATTTCTTCCACCTGAGTCTTTGTATATGTCTCTGGAAAATATTGTTTCAATTTCTTCGCCGGAATCTGCACCTGAACTTTTTCAGTACTTTCATTCATGCAAATCTGGTCAATCTCTGGATACGTCAACATCCGCTCTTTTGAAATCTGTTTCAATTCCTTTGCCTGCTTCATGGACGGTACCATATTGTGATTACTCATATACTGAAGTAATATCTGCTGTTCTTCAGTTCTCAAATAAGAAACTTCAACAGCTGTGTTAAAGGGAAGCTTCTTCTCGTCTGCCAATTCTAATAGCTCTGCTATTAACTCTGTCAGATGAATATATCGAAGAATCTGTCTGGAACTATCTCCTGTATTCTGACTGACTTCTTCTGCCGCCAACTTCTTGCCAACTTGGCAAGAAGTTAAATCAGACCGTTTCCCCTGACGCTTTAGCGCCTCATATTTCATTTTATAAGCAAATGCTTTTTCGCTGATCAGCAGCTCTTCTCGTTGAATGTTGGAATCTACCATAATCACCGTCGCTTCATCATCCGTAAGATCTTTGATGATAACCGGCATTTTCTCTAGTCCAGCAAGTTCACATGCTCGTTTTCGCCGATGACCAGCTACCAGCTCATAACCACCAGATTCTCTCAACCGCACAATACCAGGAACCAACACTCCATATTGTGTAATACTTTCCGTTAATTCTTCCATTTTCTTATCATCTCTTACTTGAAACGGGTGATTCGTAAATGGATGAAGACTTCCTATTGCTATCTCACTAATTCCATTGGTTGTCTCTTCGTTTGTTCCAAACAATGCATCAAGCGGCTGTAAGGAAACGGGAGTTGCTCTTTTTTTAGATGGCATCTTTCAGCACCTCCTCCGTCACTCTCCGATAAGCTTCTGTAGCTTTGCCTTTCGGATCATAAGAGAAAATACTCTGTCCTTCTCTGACTGCTTCCTTCATTCTTACAGAAAATGGAATATAATTATCGAAGATATGAATTTGACTTCCATATACATTTCTGAGAAGTTCCATATTATTCCTGGCATCATTCGTATGAGCATCGACCATCGTAAACAGAATTCCACCGACTTGCAGCTTCGGATTGATTTGCTTACGGACCTTACCGATTGTTTTTAATAACTGCTGCAATCCTTTGATTGGCAGGTAAGACGCTTCAACCGGAATTAGTACTTCATCTGATGCAGCCAGTGCATTGATTGTGATCATTCCCAATGATGGCATACAATCAATGATAATTGCATCATATTGATCCTTGATACCATATAAAATCTGTTTCAATACATATTCCCTGCTCATTGCATTTACCAACTGTACTTCCGTACCTGCCAGTCCAATGTTAGAACAGATAATGTCTATTCCTTCTGCCTGATGCCTGATATAACAGTCTGAAGGAATATCTTCATCTTTCATTACTGTATCCATAAGAGCTGTAAGTGTTTCATTACTTTCATCACAATCACGATATCCAAATCCTGCGGATACATCAGACTGTGGATCGGCATCAACGATTAACACTTTCATATTCTTTTGTGCTAATCCTACTGCTAAATTAGCTGTACATGCTGATTTTCCCGTTCCCCCTTTTTGGTTTACAATAGAAATTACTTTTGCCATAATCTTTCCCTTCTTTCTTGTTAAATAAAAAGACTGAATCAGACAGCTGAGATATAAATCTCATGCGAGCTAATTCAGTCCAAAATATATTTTTATTCAATTATCACCGCTTTCGTGGTATAGTAAATACATCTCAGCAGAGTTCTGAAATTCTATTACTTCTGTACTGTGTTATTTATAAAAGAGAGGCCTTTCCTTCATAAATTCGTTGATTGGTTACGAAATTTATTTAGGACTAAATCGCTAGAGCCCTTGTATTATAAGGGGTTCTGCCTTGTGTCATTATAATAACACAAGCACCCCCATTTAGGATATTCATCATCGGAACCGGCATCTGCTTTGCATTTACACCGCCAAGATACTGATACAACGGAATCTCCAGCGCATCTGCTGCTGCCCTTGCTGCTGCAAGAGACACTCCAAGCATTGCATTTGCTCCCAGATTGATCTTATTGTCTGTCCCGTCAAGCTCCAGAAGCACCCGGTCGAGCTTCGCCTGCTCCAGCACGTTCATTCCCAGAATTTCCCGGATGATCCGGTCATTCACATGCTCCACGGCGCGTCTGACACCAAGTCCCTGATAGCGGTGTTTTCCGTCTCTTAACTCAATTGCTTCATATTTTCCTGTCGATGCCCCGGAAGGAACCATCGCCCTTCCTGTAAAATGGCTCCCTGCAAGTACCTCTACTTCTACAGTCGGGTTCCCGCGCGAGTCCAGAATTTCCCGCGCAATAATATCTGTAACCGGTATATATTGTTCCATAATCCATCCTCCTTTTTTGTCTTTTAGTATGTCCTTTCGGGCGCTGAATCATGCACGAAAATCCCCGTATCTTCGTATCATCGTATACATTACGAAAATGCTCTAAAACGGTTGACTTCATACATTTTCGGCGTTACAATACCAACGGAAATCGGGTGATATTTTTCAGTATTTCATCCGTTTTCTAAAACTTTATGAATCAATCGGGGAATATAAAATGAGAGAAAAAATCGAAAATTTTATTGCAATGAGCGGAGCAACTCTGCTGATCGCAGTAGGGACTTATTTTTTTAAGTTTCCAAACAACTTCACATTTGGCGGAATCACCGGTCTTGCCGTACTGATTGCCAAAACCGGACTTATTTCTGCTGCCGACTTTTCATTCGTTGCCAACATGTCACTTCTGATTCTTGGCGCAGTGATCCTCGGTAAAAAATTCGTTGCAAAGACAGCCTACTGCAGTGTCCTGCTTTCTGTTGCGCTTTCTTTATTTGAACGAATCTTTCCAATGAACCAGCCATTTACCAATCAGCCTATGCTTGAGGTAATGTTTGCAATTGCACTCCCGGCACTCGGTTCTGCAATCCTCTTCAATATCGGATCTTCCAGTGGAGGTACAGATATTATTGCCATGATCCTGAAGAAATTTACAAGTGTTGACATCGGACGTGCACTGGTTTGCTCCGACATTGCAATCACCGTTGCAGGTTTCTTTATCTTCGACGTAAAAACAGGACTTTATTCCTGTTTCGGACTGATCATCCGTTCCTTCCTTGTAGACAGCTTTATTGAAAGTCTGAACCTTTCCAAATATTTCAACGTTGTCTGCAGTAATCCGGAACCGATCTGCGATTATATCGTCCACTCACTCGGTCGAGGCGCCACAATCTGTGAAGCACACGGAGCCTTTACCGGTGAACAGAAATACATTATTTTTACAGCGCTGAACCGTCAGCAGGCAATCAAACTCCGTAACTTTATCAAGGAAAATGATCCTTCTTCCTTTATTCTGATTTCCAACACCAGCGAGATTATCGGAAAAGGATTCCATAGCATTTAAAAGATTGTTATTTTTAAGACATTTTCCATACTCTGTATGCTATGCACCTTACCCCAGATATGCTATAATAATATAAGCAACCAGAATAAAGAGGAGTAATCATATGGAGACACAACTTAACCTGATTCCGGCTTCTGAGCATCCGACTGCACTGGAATCACAGTGGCTAAATGCGATTAGTCCGGCTGATTTTATCAATAATAATAAGAACTTTGATGTTCTGATGATGAAGTATCGCTGTGCGATCCGCGAGATCCAGACAAAGCTTGAAGTCCTTGATGATGAGTTTTCAGCAGTAAACAAACGCAATCCAATCTCATCTATCAAATCCCGTGTAAAAAGTCCTGCCAGCATCTATGAAAAGCTGCGCAGACGTGACTTGCCATTTACAGAGGAAAGTATTGTCAGGAATTTGGACGATGTCGCCGGAATCCGGGTGATCTGCCCGTTTATCAGTGACATTTATGCAATTGCCAACCTGATCACTTCACAGGATGACATTACCGTTCTTAAAATCAAAGACTACATAAAAGCGCCAAAGTCAAACGGTTATCGAAGCTATCATATGATCGTTGAGATCCCGGTTTTCTTTACAGAAGGGAAAGCTCCAATGCGCGCCGAAATCCAGATCCGCACGATCGGAATGGATTTTTGGGCAAGTGTAGATCATCAGCTTCGTTACAAAAAAACAATCGGTGCTGACAAAGATATCGAGGCTATCGAAGCCGAACTTTTAAAATGTGCACAAACTGTAAGCGAGACTGACTGCCACATGGAAGAGATCAAAGACATGATCGGCGACTTTGAAAAAATCTAACCGGATAAAATTAAATATTCAAAAAGAGGAAGGTATTCCATTCATCCGGAACCCTTCCTCTTTTATTTGCACCTGCTTTATCCTCTCTTTGTAAAAAGGATATCGTGATTGATCTGCGTGTAGAATGCTTTCTGCATATCCTGTTCTTCTCTTCCCATCAGCCACATCAGCTTTGTGATCACTGCTTCCAGCGTCATATCATAGGCTTCGATCATATTGAAATCCTGCTTAACTTTTTTCCCGACTTCATAGACCGTCATATTACTTCCCTCATTGGCAACCTGTGTTGTCATCACGACAAATTTTCCCTTACCTGACCATTTTTCCATCTCCTGATAGAATTCCTGAACAAGCGTCTGCGGAATACCACCTACACCAAAGCTTTCAATTACCAGACAGTCATAGTGTTCAAACAGATAGGACAGAATATCCGGCTTCATTCCCGGGATTAGCTTTAATACATATACACTGTCTTTCATATCATAATAAAACTTAACTGCATGGCGGCACGGGATCTCCGGAATATACCGGACCAGGATACCATCCTGAATAACTGCAAGATACGGAAAATTGATACTCGAAAATGCATTGTAACTCTTTGCATGCTCTTTCTTTGCACGTGTCCCGACAATTACCTTTCCGTCAAATACAAGGTTGACCCCCTGGGAATCATCATCCGCCGCATAAATAAAGCTGTCCAGCAGATTTGTCTTCGCATCTGTCACATCCATATTGATTGGCTTCTGCGCGCCTGTAACAACAATCGGCTTGGCTGAATTCTGTATCATATAAGAAAGTGCCGCCGCTGTATATGCAAGCGTATCCGTGCCGTGGCAGATTACAAACCCATCATAATATGCATAATTGTCTTCCACTGCTTTTACCATCATTTTCCAGTGTTCCGGTGTTACATTCGTGCTGTCAAGATTACACACCTGCTTTGTCTGAACCTCACATACATTTTTTACAGCCGGAATATAAGATAAAATATCCTCCGGTGTCAGTCCCGGTGCCAGTCCATCCTTTGTCTGACGGGATGCGATCGTCCCACCTGTACCTAACATCAAAATCTTCTTCATCTTTGATTTTCCTCTCTTCTACCTCATTATTATCCAAAATTTTTGTCAATCAGACTACAGTATTCTGCAAATGCTTCCGTCTCTGCAAATGCTTCCCGTAATGCTTCTCTGACGCCTTTATAATACCATCCGATCGTTGCTTTGTCTTTCATTCGGAATCTGTTCCACAATTCCTCTCCACATACAGGATAATCCCGATCAATATCCCGCATATTCGACAGCTTGTCCGCAAGTCCGATCATCTGAACCTCAATTGGTGCTGTCTTAAGCCTTTCTATGGTTGCACTTTTTCTTTCCATCCAGGTCTTGGATTTATCTTCGCTTTCCTGTGATACGATTCCCGCAACTCTTGCTGAAAACATCTCTTTTAACACATTTGCATCCACACCCTCACAGTCCTCGATCGTATCATGCAGGATTGCTGCACTGATGATCTCCTCATCCTGTGTCATCGTGGATACTATCTTTCCTACTTCCATCGGATGTACAATATACGGTCTGTCGGTCCCCTTCCGATACTGACCTTCATGTACCTTGGTGGCAAAATCAATGGCTTTCTGTACCATGTTTTTCCTCCTCGCATCTGTATGACATTTTTTCAATATTTATCATAACACCAGCGTCTTTAAATCACAAGAAAATCAGTGTATAATATTGTCTGATTATGTAGAAAAAAATAACTGTAAAGTAATTCTTATAAATAGCAAAAGGAGTTTTTATAAATGAACAGAAAACAGATTCTTGTCACCGGCGCTTCCCGTGGAATCGGAAAAGCCTGCGCTATCCACTTTGCAAAAGAGGGATGGCATGTATTTTTAAACTGCCGCAAATCCATCAGTGAATTGCAGGCTACTGCTGATTTTATCACAAAGGAAACCTCCGGTTCCTGCGAAATCCTCCCAGGAGATGTAGGTGTTCCATCCGAAGTCGGACGTATCTTTGACCAGATTGAAATGTCCGGCTCCGGTCTTGACGTACTCATCAACAATGCCGGAATCGCATGGATGGGACTTCTGACGGATATGAGCATTGAAGAATGGAACCGAATGATTTCCACTAATCTTTCTTCCGCATTTTACTGCTGCCGCGCAGCACTTCCTTACATGATCCATCAGAAAGCGGGACGTATCATCAATATTTCTTCGATGTGGGGAACTGTCGGTGCTTCCTGTGAAGTCGCTTATTCTGCCACCAAATCCGGTCTGAACGGTCTTACCCGCGCACTTGCAAAGGAACTTGCGCCAAGCAATATCCAGGTCAATGCGATCGCCTGTGGTGTCATCGATACCGTAATGAATGATCTTCTGGATGCGGAAGAAAAAGCTGCCCTCGCAGAAGAAATCCCTGCCGGACGTTTCGGGACACCAGAAGAAGTCGCGCTTCTCGCATGGCAGCTTGCAAATGCCCCTGCCTATCTTACCGGGCAGATACTGGGTATGGACGGAGGATATATCTAACTCCTACTCCCAGATCTTGTCCCACTTCGCATAAAGTGTAATACTGGATGCCGGGTATCTTTCGGATTCCCGGTTTTCCAGAAGCTTTGTCTGCTCCGTATATTTCTCATTCAGCTCATCTTCAAGTGTCCCATACTGCTCCTGTTTTGCAAGCTCTGCCAGTTCTTTTTCCTGCACAACTCCAGCATCAGTCCACGCATACCATCCTTCAAATCGATATCCGTCTTTCACTGCCGTTGGCATACATCCTTCACTTAACCGAAGGCTCTGCCCATACACAGTATAGTCTGCCGCAAATTTTCTTTTGTTCTTCCCTTTATTCTGCCCGGCTTCAAGCTCTTCACCATTTCCCCTTGTCGCAAACAGCCTTCTTCCGCCTGCTGTTGCCGTACCGTAATTCTCGATCTCACCACCTGCAGCGTCATAATAAATAACCGTATAAGGTGCCCAGACATATGCCGTACCAAACTTTTCTGTCTCTGGCCCTGTCCCATTTCTGTCAAACCGGAATCCGTAATGGTATTCTTTTCCTTCATAAAAATAAGTGAAAAATCCTGGTATTCCTGCCGGGATCCCAACCTCCTGATTTACCGACTTGTGAAAATCAAACCGGATCAGCTCTGCTCCATCCGGTGTCTCCCCATCATCTGCGTAAACCGATATTCCTGCACTATTGCACGCCCAGACAATCACTCCACCAAACATCACCAGCAGCAAATACCGAACTATCATCGTCCAGATACTTCCAATCCGTTCCATACATGTCCCTCCTCATCCCAAAAGCTAAATTACCCATGTATATTTATATGCAGGCAGAATTTTATATATTCCCTCAAACAGAATCATCCACTATCCCTGAACGAAAAATTTCAAAAAAATAAACTGATCAGATTCCATCGCACAAAAATGAATCTGATCAGTTTATTTTTTTACAATTTGATGTCGCAGCTTATCGATCTCACCCCTACTTAAAATCCAGTTCCACCGGACAGTGGTCAGATCCAAATACATTTGTCAGAATCTTCGCATCTTCCAACCTGCTTTCCAGTGCTTTTGATGTACAGAAGTAATCGATACGCCAACCTGCATTCTTTTCTCTTGCCTTAAACCGGTAGGACCACCAGGAGTAAATTCCTTCTTTATCCGGATAGAAATAGCGGTAAGTATCAATGAATCCCGCATCCAGAAGTGCTGAGAATTTTGCTCGCTCTTCATCTGTAAATCCGGCATTCTTCCGGTTGGTCTTTGGATTCTTCAGATCAATTTCTTTGTGTGCCACATTCAAATCTCCACAGAAGATCACCGGTTTTGTCTCTTCCAGCTTCTTAAGATAAGCAAGAAACGCATCTTCCCAGGTCATACGGTAGTCAAGTCTTGCCAGTTCGCTCTGGGAGTTCGGTGTATACACGGTAATAAAATAAAAATCCTCAAATTCCAGTGTAATCACGCGCCCTTCCTGATCATGTTCTTCTATCCCAAGTCCGTAAGTAACCGATAACGGCTCTTTCTTTGTAAAAATTGCAGTCCCTGAGTATCCTTTTTTCACAGCCGAGTTCCAGTACTGGTGATATTCCGGCAGATCAAGTACAAGCTGCCCTTCCTGCATCTTTGTCTCCTGCAGACAGAAAATATCCGCATCTGCCTCTTTAAAAAAATCCATAAATCCTTTCTGCACACATGCACGGATTCCATTTACATTCCATGAAATAAACTTCATCTCTTCTCTTTCCTCCATTTCTTTGGTTTTTATTTTTCGCCGATCTTCTGTACCGCTTTTTTAAGCTCCGCTTCTGTATAAAAAACACGGCCTAAAAACAGTCCCTTCGCCGGTGCCGGAAAACCAGATTTCTTCCGATCTTTCGCTTTCAGAATCTCCGGTATCTCTTCCGCTTTTATTTTCCCGATTCCCACATCCAGAAGCGTTCCGGTAAGTATCCGGACCATATGATATAAAAATCCATCTCCGATCCACGATAACGTAAGTGTATCCTTTTCATACACGATCCCGACCGCATAAATCGTCCGTACCGTATCTTTGTCCTCTTTCAAATCCGTAAAGGCGGAAAAATCGTGGGTTCCCATCAGATACTCTGCTGCTTGTTCCATCGCGGCGATATCGACCGGATGTGGAAAATGAAACCGGTATTTCCGATGAAATACTTCCATCTTGTCACGCAGATCGATCTGATACTCATAGCATTTCCCGACTGCACTCTTTCTTGCATGAAAATCCCGTTTTTCTCTGCTGATATCCAGCACTCTGATATCTTCCGGGAGAAGTGCATTTAACTGCTTCTTAAAACTGTCCATATCAATTTCTTGTTCCAGATACAGACTGCACTCCTGCCCTAATGCATGCACACCACTATCCGTTCTTCCTGAACCACTGACCACCGTCTTTTTCCCTGCAATTTCTGAAATCCGCCGTTCCAGAATTCCCTGTACAGTAAGTTCCGTATTCTCCTGTCTCTGCCATCCACGATACGCCGTTCCATCATAGGCAACTGTTATCCGGTAAGTATTCATCCTTTTATAAAAGGGGCGAAAACTTTATAAGTCCTCGTCCCTGTCACCTTTCTGTTATCTGTTTTTCCGGTAAATGATCAGAAGTCCTTTCAGGAGCAGATCGTCATCCAGTATGACCTCTCTCTTGCAGTACGGAACAATCTTCTTGGAAAGTCCACCTGTTGCGATTGCAGTCATCGGCTGTCCAATCGCTTCCTCAATCCGGTCAATAATTCCATCGATTGCCGCTGCACTGGAATAGAGAACACCACTCTTCATACATTCGATCGTATTCTTTCCGACAATCCGCTTCGGGGCTTCCAGACCGATTCCCTGAAGCTGGGATGCATTTTCCGTCAGGGCGTTCAGTGAAATATTCACTCCCGGATAGATCATGCCTCCGATATAATTTTTCTTTTCATCGATCACACTGACTGTTGTCGCCGTTCCCAGATCGAAAATCATCATCGGTGCTTTGTATTCTGCAATTCCAGCAACTGCATTTGCCACCAGATCACTTCCGAGCTGTGCCGGATTATCCATCAGGATATTGAGTCCGTTCTTCACGCCAGGTCCGATGACCAGTGTCTCTTTTTTCAGAATCTTTTCTGCCGCCTCTTTTACGACATATGTAATCTGCGGAACTACCGAGCTGATGATCGCTCCTTCCAGCTTCTCCGGTTTGATTCCGTGAATATCCAGAACCATCTTGATATCAATCGCATATTCCAGTTCCATCTTTGTCTTGATCGTGGAAAGTCTTTCGATAAAATAGGTTTTGTTGTCATCCACACATCCAAGTACAATATTTGTATTTCCTATATCAATCGCAAGTATCATTTTTTACACTCCTAATCTTTCCTGTACCCCTTTTTTCATCAGCGTCTTTCCAAGTACCAGTGTGATCACCGCTGCAACAATCGCCTCCGGAATCCCATTGATTCCGATAATGCTCAGAATAAATCCATATACCGCCTTTACGGTAACACCATTGGCTGCCGCATAATCATTTCTGAAAAATACAAAAATAAGATTCATGACAAGAAGCGTATTGGTCAGTGCTCCGGAAAGTCCTGCCGCAATCAGTCCAACAGAGGATACTCCATTGTTCTTTGAAAGCTTCTTAACCAGACGGTAAACATAAAACGGTACTACACCGATCAAAATACGTGGCACAAAACAGATGATCAGACTTCCGATCCCTCCACTGTATTCACCCAAACTGTAAAATGGGGTAAATACGAATGATGTCAATGTCGGATTTATCGTATTATTGATAAAACTTGTAAGACCAAACACGCCTCCAAGCGCTGCGCCCCTCTTCGGTCCAAGCATCAGAGATCCCATGATCACCGGGATATGGATAATCGTCGCCCTTGTAAATCCCAATGGGATATATCCGATAAACGGGGTGAATGCCAGCACTACAATAAGTGCTGCAAAGATTGCCATCTGTACGAGTCCTTTTGTTTTGGACATGGATGTAGTACGTTCATTGCCTTGATTCATTTTTCTTTTCCTCCTGTTACTATTCTCTTTACGAGATACAATACATTTTGGCTTTTTTATTTATTCATACACTCCAGAATCTTGTCAAGAATACAAGCTGCTGTCTCTTCCTTGCTGATCATTGGAAGTGCAGTCTCATCTTCCTTCGTGATCAGCGTCATCTGATTTGTATCGCCCTGAAATCCTGCTCCGGCAACTTTAAGATTATTTGCCGCGATCATATCCAGCTTCTTCTTTTCAAGCTTCTTTCTGGAATTTTCAACCATATTCTCGGTTTCCATCGAAAATCCACACAGGAACTGTCCGTCTTTTCTGTGCTCTCCGAGATATTTCAGAATATCGTCCGTCTTTTCCAGTTCCAGACTCATCTCACTGTCCGATTTTTTCACCTTTTCATCCGCAATATGCTTTGGCCGGTAATCTGCAACCGCTGCTGCTTTACACACAATGTCTGCATCTGCTGCCTCTTCCTTTACCGCCTCGAACATTTCCTTTGCAGTCGTGACCGGAACAATCTTCACAAACATCGGCTTTTTGATCTCTGTCGGTCCGGTGACAAGCGTAACATCCGCTCCTCTTGCCACAGCAACGCGTGCAAGAGCATATCCCATCTTACCGGATGAGTGATTCGTAATGTAGCGCACCGGGTCGATTGCTTCTCTTGTCGGTCCTGCTGTGACAAGAATTTTCTTTCCGGTCAGATCTTTCTCATAAGCAGTATCCCGGTAAATATATTCATACAAAGTCTCCGCTTCCGGCATCTTCCCGGCTCCGTTATCTCCGCATGCCAGATGTCCACTTGCCGGCTGGATCACTTCATATCCATAATGCTCCAGAAGTTTTAAATTATCCTGTACGACCGGATTCTCATACATTCTTGTATTCATCGCCGGTGCAAGGATCTTCTTACATTCGGCACATGCCATCACAGTCGTAGTCAGCATATCATCTGCAATCCCGTGTGCCAGCTTGCCGATCACATTTGCCGTGGCAGGTGCGATCATCACAATATCTGCCCATTTTGCCAGTGTCACATGCTCCACACTGTACTCAAAATTGCGGTCAAATGTATCGATCAGGCACTTATGCTGTGTCAGCGTCTCAAATACCAGCGGATTGATAAAATTCGTTGCATTCTGTGTCATCACAACTTTCACATCGTATCCTGTCTTTACCAGCATACTTGCCAGTGTTGCAATCTTGTACGCCGCGATACCGCCGGTCACACAGAGCAATACTGTCTTTTTCCGTTCCATTTGTCTTTCCCCTTTTATTCTAATATTTTCTTCAGTTCATCCATGAAAGTATTCACGTCTTTAAATTCCCTGTATACCGATGCAAAACGTACATAAGCAACCGGATCCAGCTTTTTCAGGCTTTCCATAACAATCTCACCGATCTGGCTGCTCGGAATTTCTTTCTCTTCCCGGCTGAAAATCGCTGTCTCGATCGAGTCGATCGTTGCCTGAATATCTGCTGCCGCTACCGGACGTTTATAGCACGCCCGGAGTACTCCGCCTTCCAGCTTAGTACGGTCATACTGCTCACGGTTGTTGTCCTTCTTGATCACGATCAGCGGTATGGTCTCCACCTTCTCATAGGTTGTAAAACGCTTGTTGCACGCATCACAGGATCTTCTCCTTCTGATCGTCGTTCCGTCATCTGCCGGTCTTGAGTCGATGACTCTTGTATCAATGTTACCACAATATGGGCACTTCATCTTTTTTCCTCCTGCCTGGTTCTTGATTGATTCTACTGCCGAATCACGCACATTTTTAATGTCTATAGTATAAATCCTGTATACAGGGTTGTCAACAAATTCACACTTTATCAAAAAGCTATATAAGCCGGCTTTCCACTAGCTTCCATGCCTGTACGATCAGTGCTGCATGGTCACAGGCGATCCGGTCCGATTCTTTTACCTTATAATAAGTCTCTCTTACCAGTCCACTTCTTTCCTTTTTTTCAACGATCGCCGAAATTGTAAGCTCTGCTTCTTTATTTTCCAATGCCAGTCGATAAATGGTTCTCTTCCAATCTCCATCCTCCTTCACCGATTCTGTCTGACAATGAAGCTGCATCCACCTTGCATCCGCCGCATCGTCACCAGCCTGCACCTTTACCTGCCCTTCATCCACAACCGAAAGATATGCCGATGTAATAATCCGTGCCCTCGGATCACGGGTCGCATTCCCATAGACTGCAAACTGCTCCATCGGAAGATCCGCCACGCCGGTCTCTTCGGTCAGTTCTCTTCTTGCCGTATCTTCCAGATTCTCATGAAGTTCAATAAACCCACCCGGCAGCGCCCACCAGCCAATGCTCGGATGATTCCGCCTTTTAACCATCAGAACTTTCCATTCTCCGTCCACTACCTTTCTTTTGCAGGAGAATATAACTGCATCCGTTGTCACACAAGGATTCTTATATTTATAAGGATCATACTCTTCCAGAAAATTTTCCAGCGTCTGTCCCTTTTCATTTTCGTTTCCGTTTCCCCGGAATGGCTCGATTTCTTTAAAAAATGCTGTCATTTTTCTTCTCTCCTTTGTCTTTTTACTTGTTCTCATTTATTTCACTAAGCAGTCTGTACTCTTCTTCCTCTTTTACTATTCTTATTTACACGGCTTCAGACATTTGTCCTCTTTAATTTCCACAAGAATAATATCCTCTCCAATCCTGCGAATACACTCAAACGGAATAATATACTCCGCATCATACCCAAGAAATCCACAGATTCTTCCCGGTCCCGGTACGATCAATGCTTCCACACACCTTGAACAGATATTGATCTGCAGATCTGCAACAAACCCGAGCCGCTTGCAGTCACATATGTTGATGACCTCACGCTCTTTTAATCCGCAAAATCGAATCCGTTCCTCTTTCATACTGCACCATCCATCGGACTTCTTATTATATTATATGAACATCTCCCCTTGTTGTCAGCATGTTTTCTAAAAATCCCCGTCCTTGTGCCATTTAGCTTCTGCCCACCAATAATTCCTTTTTATACTGTGCATTTTTGCCAACTAATGATTGCAATTTCCATAAAAAAATACTATAATTTTTATATATTTTTTATCGCTGTTGTCTGCGTTATATGTTTTTCATACGCAGACAATTCAAATTCTGAGAAACAGAGGGATGTAATATGAAGAAAAAAGTTGTTGTTGCATTAGGACACCGCGCACTCGGAACCACACTTCCAGAGCAGAAGGTTGCCGTTAAAAAAACTGCAGTTTCCATTGCAGATCTTGTTGAAGAAGGATACCAGGTAGTAATCACACACAGTAATGGACCTCAGGTTGGTATGATCCATACTGCTATGAACGAATTCAGCACCAATCATCCGGATTATACCGCTTCTCCGATGTCAGTCTGCTCTGCTATGTCGCAGGGTTACATCGGATACGACCTGCAGAATGCGATTCGCGAAGAACTGATCGGACGCGGCATCTATCGCAGCGTATGCACCGTTATCACACAGGTAACTGTTGATCCATATGACGAAGCATTCTATACACCAACCAAGATTGTCGGACGTATCATGAACGCAGAAGACGCTGCCGCTGAACGTAAAAAGGGCAATTATGTAGTAGAAGTTCCTGGTCAGGGCTTCCGCCGTGTCGTTGCTTCTCCAAACCCGGTTGATATCGTAGAAGTTGATGCCATCCGCACCCTTACCGATGCAGGACATATCGTAATCGCCTGCGGTGGTGGCGGAATCCCGGTACTCCAGCAGAACAATCATCTTAAAGGTGCCAGCGGAGTCATCGAAAAAGATCTTACTGCCGGCAAGCTCGCTGAACAGATTGATGCTGATGAACTCATCATCCTGACCAGTGTAGAAAAGGTATGCTTAAACCACGGAAAAGAAGATGAAGAAGAACTCGATACTATCTCCGTAGAACAGGCTAAGCAGTACATGGATGAAGGACACTTCGGAATCTACAATATGCTTCCAAAATTCCAGGCATCCGTAGGATTCATAGAAAAGAAAGAGGGAAGAAGTGCTCTGATTACTTCTTTTGATACTCTGAAAGATGCTCTGAAGGGTAAAACCGGAACTGTTATTGAATAAATGTACAAAAGGGACGACATAAAGGACTCCGTTTTCTGTGGGTAGAAATGGTGAAGAGTCCGTAGAGAAAAAATGCACCAGTAATTTGGATACCGGGCTGATTCGCGGAATAATCCTGATGATTATTCCACTCAGCAGCCCTCTGGATTTCGTGCTTGTAGCACGAAACCAGATCCGAATTACTGGTGCATTTTTTCTAACGGACTCTAGCACCGTTTCTAATCACAGAAAACGGAGCTCTTTATGTCTGTGCGCTGGCAAACTTTTAATTTTAAGAAGCTCCTCACCAAGTATCCTATTATTCCTACCGCCTGTCATCTCCTCCACTCGCACCCACCCCATAACGGGGGCAGCCTCCAGGCGTCCCCCCGTGGAATACAGCAAGGCAGGGACAAGTAGATTCTGTTTTTTTATGTTAGAAAGCGGCGATTAGAGTCCGTTGTAAAAAGGCAGCCGGTAATTTGGATCTGGTTTCGTGTTTCATACACGAAATCCAGAGGACTGCTGAGCCGAATAATCATCAAGATTATTCAGCGAATCAGTCCGGTATCCAAAATTACCGGCTGCCTTTTTACCTACGGACTCTTCGCCACTTTCTCCTCATAAAAAAACAGAATCTACTTGTTCCGGCCTGTATGTCATCCACCAAACGCTTACCCCTGAACCTGTAACAGCTTCGCTTTCAGTTCAGCTTCGATGCGCTGCATTTCCACCTCTGCCTGCTGACGTTTCTGGCGGCCTTCCTGTTGGATCTGCATGACTTCATCGAAGGTTGCGATCAGCGATTCATTGGTTGCTTTTAAGGTTTCAATATCTACGATTCCACGCTCGGATTCTTTGGCAGTCTCTACAGTAGCAATCTTCAGCTTTTCTGCGTTCTTGCGCAGGAGTTCATTGGTCATATCGTTGACCTCTCTCTGGGCTGCGGCTGCCTGTGCGGAATGTTCTACACCAAGGGCGAGTACCATCTGGCTTTTCCAGAGTGGGATCGTATTGACGAGTGTAGACTGGATTTTTTCTGCCATCATTGTGTCGTTTCCCTGTACCAGACGGATCTGTGGTGCGGTCTGCATGGCGATTGTCTTGGTCAGTTCCAGATCATGCAGTTTTTTCTCAAAACGTTCACATCTGGAATCCAGATCTTTTGCTGCCTGTGCATCCTCGGCAAGTCCACTTGCCATCGCTTTATTCTTCAGTTCCTGTAGCTCGCCGTTTCTTGTCTCGGCAAGCTTCTGCTTTCCGGCAAGCACATACATGGCCAATTCTTTATAATATGTCAGGTTCACTTCATACATCTTGTCCAGAAGCGCAATGTCTTTCATAAGCTGCACTTCGTGAGATTCCAGTGCTTTGACAATATTGTTTACATTGGTTTCTGCTTTTGCATATTTGGCTTTCATTGCCTGGATCTTGTTTCCGCCTTTTTTGAAGATTCCGAGGAATCCTTTTTCCTCTTCCTCATCAAATCCTTTCAGTTCTGTCACCACATCACTTAACAGTGTGCCAACCTCTCCAAGATCTTTTGTTTTTACATTTTCCAGTGCTTTTTCTGAAAAATCTGCAATCTTCTTCTGGGTTCCGGCTCCGTACTGAAGAATCATGTTCGAATTGGCGAGATCAATTTTTTCTGCAAATGCACTGACCATATTCTTTTCTTCCGGTGTCAGGACGATCTCCGGTGTTTCCGGTTCTGTCTCCTGATAAATCTGCGGAGTCTCTTTTTTTTCTTCCTGGAACGGATCCAGCGTCAGCTCCGGTGTCACATTAAATTCTTCAAAATCGTTCATACTTTTCTTCCTCCTGCGACTTTATTTTTTCATTCCGTCCTCTTTCAGACCTTCCTGTGCAAGCATGGTATTCAATACGGAAATATCCGATGAGACATCCCACATGGTATCCTGAAACAGGTCATCCAAAAGCTTCTCAAACGCCGTATTTAAAGTATCGAGCGTTGCCTCAATCTCACGTTTTGCAGTCTGGATATTTTCTCCATCAACCGGCTGTCTGTCAAGCTGTTCATATGCTTCCAGAAGCTTGATCGTCGTCGGAAGATAATATTCCATCAGCTTACGGATATCCGAAACTGACTGTGGATTTTCTTCCACCCGGTCGAAGATCCGGTCTACCAGCATCTCCATCCGGCTGATCTTTGCGGAAATCTCTTCTCCCGGAATGGCTTCATTACACTCGTGGATCTTTCTGATAAAAGCATCCCCCTGGTCAATGATCTTCTGCACCTCTGGTGCCAGCTTTTCATTCTTTGCTTCTTTTTCTTTTGTATTTTCCTGTGTCTTCTCTTCTTTCTTTACCGGCTCTTCCGCTTTCGACTGCTGTCTGCGGGTTTCGATCTGTAAATATTCTTCATAAGCACGGTTTGACAGGATCAGGCATTTCTTCTCACCATCCATGTGCCCCTGACGGAACCAGCCTTTAGAAATCATTCTTTCCAGATCCTTTGTCACAAATTTTATGGATTTTCCGGAATTGCTTCCGATCTCCGAAATATTGCAATACTCTCTGCCTGCAATCCTGCGGCTGTAGTTCTTGAATCTTCCAACCTGTTTCAGAAG
The DNA here is from genome assembly GCF_025149785.1 of Coprococcus comes ATCC 27758. Taxonomy (GTDB): domain Bacteria; phylum Bacillota; class Clostridia; order Lachnospirales; family Lachnospiraceae; genus Allocoprococcus; species Allocoprococcus comes. The sequence goes on from NZ_CP102277.1 coordinate 2,663,899, forward strand.
CTTAATGCCCCATCCTGTGATCATGCCACTTGCTGCCGTAAACAGTCCAAATACCGCACGCATGATCCATAAAGCCCCCGGACTTTCCGGCAAAGAAGCAATACAAGATGCAAGGAACAGAATCAGAAATATAAGTGCTATGCTTCCGCCTGTTGCGATCATGACAATTCCGCCTGCCTTTGTTCCCGTCGTCGATCCATACAAGACAGGTGACTGCTGTGCATTGCTGTATCCATACCGGCTGCCCTGTGATTCCGCCTTATAGTCCTGCATATCCGGATTCCATGCTCTTCCATTTCCATCCGTTCCGCTCCACCTGTAAGTTCCAAACGGAGGTACACCTCCTCCAGGCGTTCTTCCCCATCTGTCAGCCCCGCCCATCTGTCCATATCTTCCACGCGGTCCTCCCGGACCTCTTCCCATATTTCTCGTTGCCTGATCAAACGCATTTCCAAAAGAACGCATGCTCTGTTCCGCGCCATTTACCGCACCGTTCACTGCCCGGTTGATCGTATCTGTGATCGTCTGGTTCAGCTTTCGGTAATCCTGCGAGTCTACAGCATCCTGCACGGTTCGTCTGATCTCTTCTCCAAATCTTTCCCAATCCTGCATTTTCAGCTTCTCCTTTATTTTGAAAACTTGATCCTGTCATCAATTCCGTGCGAAAGAACATAATCAAAAACGGTCTTTGGCACCAGATCATCCCACTTTTCATCTGCCAGGATCCTCTGCCGGATCTGGGAACCTGATACCCCTTTTTCCTCTTTGGTCCTTCTCCAGAGAACTTCCACCGGAATTCCAAGCTTCTCAAAACGCTTCTCATTGTTCGCAGTCCATTCATCACAGATACTCATAAAGCAGACCGCACCCTCCGGCAGATACTGCCCCAGATATTCCACTCTGTCAATCGGAAATGGGATGATCTCAAACTCTTCTCTCGGCACTCCGAAACTGAGCAACGTATCACGAAGCATCTCATAACGCTCAATATAAGTCAGAGGATTAGCGCTCCGTCTTATCCGGTAATTGTCTTCCTCACCCCCTGATACGTGCAGATCATCCGACATAGTGATTCCTATATAAAGCCTTTTGCAGCGCATCTTTGCCGCCAGAATATATTCCACATGTTTGAGATGCAGAATCTGAAATCTTCCATATACCAGCCCTTTTTCTATCATTTATACGTCCCTTGCTTTCTGTAATTTTATCTTTTCAATGATGTTGAGGCCAAAAGGTATTTTGACCCCTTTGATACCAGATTGCTACGTGCTTTGCACTCTCGCAATCCTTTTCAATTAGTCTATCTGTATTCTACTACATAACGGTCGTTCTTAGCAAGAAATACCTCTGTATACGACAAAAAGATGACTTTCGTCACCTTTTTGTCTTTTTCTTCTATTCAACGATTTTATAATATTCTTTTGCTGTTATCACAAATACGATCACATAAAAGACGGCAAAGATTCCCACGGTTCCGGCAGTGCATCCGAAGAACAGCTTTGTATTTTTCAGATAAAATACGGCTAAAAGCTTTGTGATCACCGGAAATGCAACTGCCATATGGATGATCGCCATCACAAGCGGCAGGAAGAATACCATCAGAACCTGGCTGCGTATTGAACTTTTGACCTCGCGTTTGCTCATCCCTACCTTCTGCATGATCTGATAGCGTTCTCTGTCATCAAAGCCTTCGGAAATCTGTTTGTAATAACTGATCAGCACCGTTGCCATCAGGAACAGGCTTCCAAGATACATTCCAATAAAAAACACACCGCCATACAGACCAAAGAAAGTCTCTTTTTCAAGATATCTTCCCTGTACACCAGTATGTTCAAATTCACTTTCTGCCTGTGCTTTCAGCTCTTTGACAGCTTTCAGCTTCTGATCTTCGCTGCCCCTTAAATTGAATGACTCCCTCCATTTTACCGGTTTGTCCTCTGCCTCGAGCTGGTATTTTTCCAGATAATCTTTCATAAACTCTTTTTCATCACTGACGATCATATAATATACATTTTCTGTATTAGAATCACTCTTCTTTCCAAAAGGTGCAGTATCCAGTTCCTTCTTGACCATCCATGTTTCCTCATCAATCCTGATCGTATCCTTTCCGTAATTTTCCCCATTTGTAAAAAGAATAGCTTCCTTATCCCCAAGCTCCATCCTTTCGCCGGTCAGCTGATTATAATCTGCCAACCTAATCACATCAAAAAACACTAAATCAGATGACGAATTATCCTTTATCATAGCAGAAGTATATTCTTCTCCGTTTTTTATCTTAACAAGCTCTGCCATATGCCAGCTCTTCTCATCTGTGATCTCTACCTGATTATCCCGGCAGATCTTTTCCACCATGTCATGCAGCTTCTGATTTTCCACATCATCAGATACCGAATTTGTGATATACACTTCCTGCGGATACCTTGTTCTTAAGACATCCTCCTTTCCGATGTACAAAGATACGGTAGACGAAATGGTCACCAGAACCATAGTACTGAGCACACAGATATTTGACAACCCGACTGCATTCTGCTTCATCCGGTAAAGCATGCCGGATACGGATATAAAATGCTTTGTTTTATAATAGAAATTTTTGTTTTTCCGAAGCAGCTTTAAAAAAGCTATACTCCCTGCTGTAAAAAGTGCATAGGTTCCGATAATGACACAGATTACTGCGACAAAGAAAAGTTGAAGCGCCTTAAGTGGTTCTTTTGTCGTAATCGCAATGTAATAACCGATTCCAAGGAAAATGATGCCAGCCACAGTCAGAAACCATTTGGTTTTCGGCTCCCGCTCACCCTGACTCCCCGCATGCAGAAGCTCGATCGGATTGGCAAGCCGGATCTGCAAAAGATTATAGATCAGAGTCAATGCAAAGATCAGCGTGAAAAAGAGAACGGTATTTCCGGCAATCTCCCATGACATCCGAAATGCCAGTTTATCGTCATAATGAATCATTCTTTTCAGAAGTGCATACATCAGCTTTGCAAGCGCAGTTCCGAAAAAGATTCCACCCAGAATACTGACCGCACCGGTTACAACCGTCTCGATCACCAGCATTTTCGCAAGCTGCGGTTTCCCCATTCCGAGAATGTGATACACTCCGATTTCTCTTTTCCTTCTTTTGATCAGAAAACTGTTGGTGTAAAATAGAAAGATCAGTGCAAATATTTCAATTACATGAACACTCAGACTTAAAATGATCTGTAATGCTTCCTGGTTCATTGGCGAATTTGCCGCCAGATTTGCCATCATATAATACATCATCACCGTTAAAATGGCCGTCAATACATAGGGAATATATGACTTCCGGTTATTTTTCAGATTGGAAATGGCAAGTTTTGTGTAAATCGATCTATTCACGGTGCTCACCTCCTGTTGTGAGAACCGTCAAGGTATCGGTGATCTTCTGGTACATCTCGTCACTGGTCAGATTGCCACGGTAAAGCTGATGGAAAACTTCCCCATCCTTGATGAAGAGGACTCTCTTTGCCGTGCTCGCTGCTTTGACACTGTGCGTTACCATGACAATCGTCTGCCCGTTATCGTTGATTGCATTAAAGAGTCCCAGAAGTTCATCCGTCGATCTGGAATCCAGCGCACCGGTCGGTTCATCGGCAAGGATCAGCTGCGGTTGTGTGATTAGAGCACGTGCAACGGCTGCTCTCTGCTTCTGTCCACCGGATACTTCATATGGATATTTGTTCAGAAGCTTACTGATCCCCAACTGCTCTGCGATCGGCGCGATCCGACTCTCCATTTCCGTGTATTTCTTTCCAGACAGAACCAGCGGAAGGAAAATATTATCCTTCAGGGTCAGTGTATCCAAAAGGTTGAAATCCTGAAAGACGAATCCAAGATTCTGCCGCCGGAATGCTGCCATCTCTTTTTCCCGGATCTTGCTGAGATCATTCCCTTTTAAGTAAACCTTTCCACCAGTCGGCTTATCAAGTGCAGCCAGGATATTCAGAAGTGTAGTTTTGCCGCTTCCGCTTTCTCCCATAATTGCTACATATTCGCCTGCTTCTACGGAAAAGCTGACGTTATGCAGCGCCTCTACCTGGTTTCCTCCGAAACGGGTTGTGTATATCTTTTTTACGTTCTTTACGTCAAGTAATGCCATGGTTTTTATGACCTGCCCTTCTTTTTTATTTGATAAAGTCATTATAAAAAAGTAAGGGATTTCCTTCCATCGAAGTAAATGACAATTTGTGTGGGGTTTCTTACATTTTTGTAAGGATCGGGTTGGAAAAGACTCATTTGGTGAAAGAGACGCCGCCAGAAAAAATAAATATTCCAAATTCCTTTGTGCAAACCATTCCGATGAACCACTTAGGACGGGAATCATGTTCGGCAATGGCCTCCATGATTCCTGTGTTTCATCTCCATTGCACAAACATGGAATTTTCCATATTTATTTTTTCTGGCGGCTGTTTTGTTCAAATGGATAAACTTTTTGCAACTGATAGATCCTTACCCAAAAGTAAATCATAGTTCTGTTCCGTTGTTGGAAGTTTTTTCGTTTTTGTACCGATAGACTCCATTACTCTATTCGTCTAGATTCACGGTCAAAATTTAAGTATACTTTTGTTCCTTTTTCTGGTTTTGATTCAATCCAGATAGTATGATGGAGACGATCTATGATTGTCTTACAGAGATATAATCCTATTCCAGTGGACTTTTTATTTGCTCTTCCATTATATCCGGTGAATCCTTTTTCGAAGATTCTTGGGAGGTCCTCTTCGGCGATTCCGATTCCATCGTCAGCAATTACCAGAGTTTTGTCTTCTGTGTAGATTGATATTTCTCCGCCTCTTGCGTATTTAACTGCATTGGAGAAAATTTGTTCGATGACGAAGGTCAGCCACTTTTCGTCGGTCAGGATCTTCTGATCCTGGATTTCAAGGTGAAGTCTTGTTCTGGTCATGATGAACATCTGGGAATATTTGCGGACTGCCTGGCGGACGATTTCTTCCAGGCTGCAGATCCGGAAGGCGTAATCGGAGGTTGCGGAACCCATTCTGAGATAGGTGAGTACCATATCCACATATTGTTCAATCCGGAACACCTCCATTTTCATGCTTCGGGTAAGTTCCTGTGCTTTCGGGCTTTCCTGTACTTCTTCCAGTTCTTCCCCGCTCTGGATCAGGACACCGAGTGCTGCAATTGGAGTCTTGATCTGATGAACCCACATGCTGTAATAATCAGACAGCTCCTGTTTTTCAATCTGCACAGAGGATTCCAGCTCTTTTTTCTCTTCGTAAAGCTGCCGGATCAATTCCTGGTACATTTCGCTTTCCCGGCTTTCTGCCTCCGGAAATCCTCCTGCCTCTGTCCGGATTTTTCCCTGATTTTCTTCCAGTATTCTTTGTCTTTTTTCATATCGTATGAAAACAAGTGTAAACCAAATCACATTCCATAAAATCACCAGAAGGAACGCATATCCTGCAATCTCCACCGGAATTTTATAGATCCAGAAGATGACTGCAAAGAGAATGCCTGAAACAAGAACCGCTATTCTCTCCGGTCTTTTTTCTTTCCAAAATGCCCTTAAAATCTCTGTCATACCAGCATGTACCCAATTCCTTTCTTTGTCCGGATCACATCATGCATTCCGGCTTCCTCCAGCTTTTTCCGAAGTCTCGCCACATTTACTGTAAGTGTATTATCATCGATGAATTCGTCACTTTCCCAGAGTCTGGTCATGATCGCATCTCTGGTCACAAATTTTCCTGCGCTCTCAAAAAACATCTGACAGATCTTGAACTCATTCTTGGTGAGTTCAATCTTCTGCCCGGCTATTGTAAGTGATGCATCTCCCAGATTCAGCAGCATTTCTCCATGCTCAATGATATTTGCCGTTCCCTGAAGTGCATATGCTCTTCTAAGCACCGCCTGCACCTTTGCTGTCACTACGTTCAGATCAAACGGCTTCTCGATAAACTCATCTCCGCCCATGTTCATTGCCATCACGATATTCATGTTGTCATTCATCGATGACAGAAAGATGATCGGCACATTGGACAGCTTCCGGATCTCCTGGCACCAGTAGAATCCGTTGTAAAACGGAAGCCCGATATCCAGGATTACAAGCTGTGGATCTGTCTTTTTAAATTCTTCCATTACATTTTTGAAATCACGTACACATACTGTCTTATAATTCCACTTTTTCAAATGCGATGCCAGCCGCTCTGCGATCGTGTTATCGTCTTCAACAATCAGTATTTTATACATTTATTCCTAACTCCTAAACTCTCTTCTGGAAGTTTCCGTACACCTTAACCCCTTCATCTACCGTAGTAAATGCTTCCGGATCCAGTAAATACACCATGTTCAGGATATCTTCTACTTCAAATTTATTCACGATCGTCACCAGAACATAATTGTGTTCACTCGTAAATGCACCTTCACCATTCCACTGCGTAACACCACGTCCGGTTTCTTTCATGATTGCCTCTGCGATTCCCTTCTTCTTCGTGAAAATCAGCATTCTCACATTGATGTTCTGAAAATGCATCCTGTCCAGAGTTACCGTGTAGAAGAACAGGTAGACGACCGAATAAATCACCGTTGAGATATCAAAAACTAAAAGATAAATGGCATACAGTATCAGATTGAAGATGGTTCCCAGTTTTCCAACAGACATTCCCGCATATTTTTTCGCCATCCAGATACCGATAACCTCGATTCCACCACCGCTTCCTTTTGCCGTCAGCATGATTCCGATTCCGGCTCCGGTTACAACACCACCGATGATGATTCCAATGACCGGATCAGCGATCACTGCTGTTGCCGGAGTTGGTACGATTGAAGTAAATAAACTGATTCCTACCGTTCCAAGGATTGTATTTATAAAAAATGTCTTTCCGATTTTAAACCATGCAATAAATAAAATCGGAATGTTGAGCAGTAAATAAATGATACCATACAGGTTCAGACCTGCAATTTCCTTAATCCCGATCTGTCCTGCTCCATAACTTAACAGCTGTGCAAGACCGACTGCTCCCCCGCTGTATAAATTCATAGGGATAATAAATACATTCAGACCAACTGCGTAGATCAGACAGCCCACTATGATCCAGACAACCTGCATTCCCCTCTTCTGTGGCAAAAAATTGTTCATACTTTTTCTTTCCTCCTTGCTTCCGTTTTGATACCAGATATTTCATAACTTTTCCATACAGTATATCACGCCGGCATCTGAATTTGTAGACTAAAGTACAAATCGGCTTATAATTTTCTGTTAGATATTTTAATCATTTTTCAAATAACAAAAGATGCCGCTCTGTTATCTTTTCTGATAACTTTGCAGCATCTTCTTACCTCATAAAATTATTTCTTCAAATACTCAGAAAGAACTTTTACAATAAATTTATGGTCATCTTCATGATATAAATTAGAAACAGTATAACCATGTGTAAATGCTTCATCCTGTGCTCCCTTTGCCATTTCCGAAAAAGCATTATCAATATCCGGTATCACAAGTCCAAGTGTCCTTGTGCTTGCTTCTTTTAATCCCTTCGCCAATCCTTGATTTTTGTTTTGTCAATATTCTAATCAGCCTACACTTACTTTTACTCCGCCTTCACAGCCCAGCGCATCTTCGTAGATCTTGCACGCCCATTCTGTGCACACTCTTCTGCCGAAGGCCGGACTACATCTTTGGCATATTCGGAATAAACTCCCTCGCGATATCCTGCTTTTAAAGCTTTCTTCACCAGTTTGTCTTCTCCTGAATGGAACGTCAGGATCGCTACTCTTCCCCCCGGTTTCAAAGCGCCCGGCAGTTTTTCCATAAATTCATAGAGTACTTCAAATTCATGATTCACGTCAATTCGAAGTGCCTGGAAAGTCCGCTGACAGGTCTTCCTGATGATATCTTTTTTCTCCTTATTTTCCGGAAGGAAAGACAAGGTCTGTTCGATCACCTGACGCAGCTTTGTCGTAGTATCAATCCGGTGTCCTTTCCGGATTTCTTCGGTGATTGCCTTTGCCAGTTCTTCACAGTACGGCTCATCCGAATTTTCATATAACATCCCGGCAAGTTCTTCTCTTGAAATTGTATCCAGTCTCTCGGCTGCACTGATCCCTTTTTCCTGATTCAGGCGAAGATCCAGAGGTCCGTCCACTTTAAAAGAAAATCCTCTCTTCGGGTTGTCAATCTGCATGGAAGACACACCCAGATCTGCCAGAATAAAGTCAAAGCCCCCAACTTCCTTTGCAATCTCATCAATAGTACAGAAATTCTGAAGGCGGATCGTTAAAATATCCTCTCCAAATCCTTGTTCTTCCAGACGTTTCTTTGTCTTTGCAGATTCTTCTGGATCTACATCTGTCGCATAGATGTGCCCTTTGCCTTCCAAACATTGCAGCATTGCTTTTGTATGTCCGCCATAACCAAGTGTTGCATCAAATCCCACCTCTCCCGGCTGGATTTTCAGAAAATCCAGAATTTCCTGCACCATGATTGAAATGTGCATTCCGGCAGGTGTATTTCCTTTCTGAATGACATGTGCAATGGTATCCTGATATTTTTCCGGCTGTAATTCTTTGTATTTTTCTTCAAATTTTCGTGGATATTTTCCTTTATACCTTGCACGGCGCTTGTGGACGCCCTGCTCAGTGTTCTTTTCCTGTTCTGACATAAGTTGTCTCCTTACTTGTTGATTTATTTTTGGCTTTTCGAATATCTATTCATTGACTTCTTTGGAACTTTCCCACTATCCAGTCAATACTGCCCACTTCATCCATTGACTCAATTCCAACTTTCAATTTTCTCAATCATCCATTATAAAAAAATCCGCTATACGAAGCATCTGTCGCTACTGCAAATTCTGCAATAGCAACTCCTCTCCAGTATAGCGGATTTTTTATAGAATTTCTATCTTTTCGCAATTTTTATCTCTTTTTATAGAGAACTAATTCCGGATTTTCTCCTTCGGCTTCATAGGTACAGATCAGAATAATTTCCTTCATCAACTGTTTCTTGAATGTTTCAAATTCCCCATGATCACCAAGTATAATGGTCTCATAAATTAAGACACTTTTTCGGACATTTTTTAATGAATCTGATATACTAAAATCAGTATGAAAGAGAGGATTCATCAGTATGTCCAGACAAAGAAGAAACTTTAGTGCCAAATTTAAATCAGACCTAGTAATCGAGCTGCTTAAGGGCGAGAAAGATCTCAACACCCTTGCAACCGAGAATAATATCCAACCAAATCTGCTCCGCAATTGGAAGAAAGAATTTCTTAACAATGCTACCGCCGTGTTTGATGACAAGCGTGAGGAAAACCTCAAGGATAAGCTTGCCGAAGAACGCAAGGAAAAAGCAGAGTATGCAAAAAAGGTTGGTCAGTTAACTATGCAGGTTGAGTGGCTCAAAAAAAATCTGAAGAAATTTGTGGACCTGACTACGAGAGTAAGTTTAGTCCAAAACCTTTTGACGACTAAAGAAATCCCAGCAAGTCGAATGGCAGTGTATTAAAATTAGGTGGATGTAATTGAAGAAAAAATATGATATCATGTGAGTAACAAACTTGAATTTGTTTAATGGTTGAATTTCTGAAAGGCGGTGAAGCAATTATGCAGTTTGTTCGAGGTAATTACTCGGTGCAGTTATAAAATCTGGTAACAGGTTGCATCGAGGTCAAAAACTTATGTTATCAGGTAACTGCACCCTATCGTAAAACATAAATAACAATACGAAAAGGAGTAGTTATACAATGAATAAAGAACAGTTATTAAATGAATGGTTGGAAGAAGAAAAGGTTGCACATATTCATGGGTGGGATTTTTCTCATATACATGGAAAATACGAAGAAGAAAACGATTTACCTTGGGATTATAGTAAAATTATTCGTCACTATTTATTGCCTGAAATGAAACTATTAGACATTGATACAGGTGGTGGAGAGTTCCTTCTTTCATTAAAACACCCTCTTTGTCATTTGAGTGCAACAGAAGCATACTCACCCAATGTCGAATTATGCAAAGAAAAATTACTTCCACTGGGGGTAGATTTTAGGGAAGCCGATGGACTTACAAAACTTCCTTTTAATAACGAAACATTTGATATTGTAATAAATCGTCATGGAGCTTTCAACGAAAATGAAATATGGCGAGTATTAAAACCCAAAGGAATTTTTATTACGCAACAGGTAGGGGCAGAAAATGATAGGGAACTTGTTGAGCTATTATTAAACGAAATACCACCATTACCATTTCCTAAGCAATATTTGCATAAAGTACAACAAGCATTTGAAAAAAAGGGGTTTACAACCCTTGAAGCAGAAGAAGTGTATCGTCCAATTAAATTTTGGAATGTAGGTGCTCTCGTTTGGTTTGCACATATTATTGAATGGGAATTCCCTAATTTTGATGTAAAGAAGTGTTTGTTAAACTTATACCATGCTCAGGAAGTGTTAGAAAAGAATGGTGTAATAGAAGGCAGAATACATAGATTTCTTTATGTGGCCCAAAAATAATTTTATTATATCTTGACAACTTTCAGTTTGTAGAATTCAAAAATTTAATATGAAATGTGAGATAGAGCGTATGGAAATACTGAGAAAAAGTCTGTAAATAAGATTCTTCTATGATATGCAAGGGTGGCAAGCCTGAAAATCAGGCTTCTCACCCTTGTTTTATATATAACAGTTGTTGAATGGCATGTCAAGAGCAGACGGTTTTCCGCCCGTCTTATTCGCCTGTTTATTCGTTACTCTGGGAGGCGTCCTTCGTACATAATACTCAGTTCACCATACACCTGTGCCCAGTTGCGGATCGTACTGGTCCATTTCTTCGTAGCTTCAAATGTGGCAAGATACAGTGCCTTTAATAGAGCTGTATCGCTTGGAAATACGCTTCTCTGGCGATTCAGTTTCCGGTAGGTAGAATTCAGGGATTCAATAGCATTTGTAGTATAAATCACCGTTCTGACCGTCGTTGAAAATTTAAAGATCGGCGAGATTGCGTCCCAGTTATCCTTCCAGCGCTTCATGGAATTCGGATATTTCGGTGCCCATTTTTCTGTTACACGCTCTAAGGCTGCCAGAGCTTTCTTTTCATCTGTGGCCTGATAAATGGTTTTCAGATCCGTAGCGAAGGCTTTTCTGTCTTTATCCGGGACATATTTCAACGTGTTTCTTACCTGGTGTACAATACAGCGCTGGTATTCCGTCTTTGGAAAAGCTGCTGCGATCGCTTCTTTGATTCCGGTTAAACCATCGGCACAGATGATTAATACATCTTTGACACCACGATTTTTCAGTTCATTCATAACGGAAAGCCAGTATTTTGCGCTTTCGTTATCGCCAACACTGATGGTTAAAACTTCTTTTTTTCCTTCCGTGTTGATTCCCAGAATCACGTAAGCAGCAAGCTTTCGGATCACGCCATTATCCCTTACAGAATAATGGATTGCATCAATGTAGAGAATGGGATAGACCTCGTCCAGTGGCCGGTTCTGCCAGTCTTCGATCTGTGGCAGGATCTTATCAGTCACATCAGAAATAAAGCTTTCAGAAGTTTCAAAGCCATAAATATCTTCGATGGTTTCAGAAATTTGCCGGGTAGTCATTCCTTTGGCATACATGGAAATGATCTTCTGATCAATATCGGAAATATCTTTCTGACGTTTTTTCACAACCTGTGGTTCAAATGTTGATTTGCGATCCTGTGGCACTTCGATTTCCATCGAGCCATACCGGCTGTTGACCTGTTTCCGCTTATAACCATTGCGATAATCATCATTATCTGAGCGTTCGGATTTTTCGTAACCAAGATGATCATCCATTTCAGCTTCCATCATTTCCTTAATGGTGCCGCCTAAAAGATCCTTGAGCGCATCCTGAATGTCTTCTGCAGACTGGATATCGTACTCTTCCAGGAGCTGATGGATGATGTTTCGTTTTCCTTCTGTCATTTGTACACGATGTACAGGTTTCTTTTGTCTTGCCATAATAAAAGGCCCTCCTAATGATATTTATTGTATCATAGAAGAACCTTATAAACATTATTTTACAGAAAAAGTTTCATACTCTCGAAATAATCTATACGTTCTATCTTAAATTCTTCATACTTGTTTCTCCCAGTCACCAATTCGTTCTCTGTACAGTTTCCAATCCTTTTTCGTAGGTTCCATATTCTTCCTCCACTTTATAGTTCATACTTCTTCACATAAGATTCTCACATCAGTCTCACTAATCCCACTTTTGTTTTGAGACCAATGAAACTAACCACTACATTTCTTTTAAAATATACTTTCCCTTTCCTTTTCCTTCTACAGGAATTACGATGTTCAATACTTGCATAACCTCTATTGCTTTGCCTGCTTTATAATCACCATATCCAAGTTTTTTTTTACTTCCTTACGACCAAAAATCTGATTCATGTCAAAAGCCTCAACAATTTCTTTCATATTTTCCGAAATGGTAGGAGCCAAAATCTTATTGCAGACTGCATCGTCAATAACTTGAAACAGTGGTTTTTTATCAACCAAACCGTGGTTTTTTATCAGTTAAAGTACTGTTTCTGATTGTTGTCTGGAGCATAAAAGCATTCAGTCTATATTCAGGATCTTGTAAACCTACCGCTTCTAACTCTTTGCACATACGGTCAACACCCTCGCCATATTCCTTTACAAAGCTATATGCTTTCAAAAATTCTGCAATCTTTGGATTCCTAGAAAAATATGTATGTCAGATATTGTCTGTTTTCACAAGTCCCGGTAACTTTCCACAACAATCCTATCATCAAACATTTTTATCTGAATATCAGTTCCTCTAATACTGTAATCTCGATGTGTAACAGCATTTACAATAATTTCCTGTCGGACAAACTTCGGATATTCTTCTTCTGTTACAAATAACCCATCCTCGCCCAGATAAGTTTTTTCCTTAATTTGTGTATCTGGGTATGCAACTGCATCTGTTATCATCTTCAGTATATTTCCTTCAAAAATGACATCCTTGATAACATTCATCTGTGTCCCGACACGTTCTTCTGTCCCTTCATAACGAATAAAACGTACACGTGCTCTTGGGAAATATAACTGCGGATTTTTACCGAATAACAATATTGCCGCAGAACTTATCTGCACTTTCCCATTTTTTCTTTTATAAATCCTTTATTTTCCCTCAAATATTCCATTGCTGTCTTGGAATAGCCGATTTGAGCAATATATTTTTCTACAAAAGCTAAATCAATATCCTCTATATCAGCTTCCGGAACCGGTTTATCTTCAAAAAATCGTTCTCCTTTATCATACATCAACTGCATTCGTTCTTCAAAAGCGAGCTTTTTTGATTTATTTCCAACACGCATAAACACTTCATCTGCCTGATTCGCATGTACTTCCATACTTGGTTCAATATGCATAAGAAGAACATGATTCTCTCTTCCTTTAAAATCAATACACTGGACTTTTTCTATTTCTACTTTCACAGTCGGAACACAAAAATCAAACGGTACCCGAAGAAGTTCATTCAACTTTTAGATGTCATAATCGACACCTTCTATCCTGCGTGTCTTGTCAGATATTCCAATGGCAACTGTGCCACCATCAGCATTTGCAAATGCAATAATTGGTATTGCCAATACTTTGGGAGCAATATTGACACTTTTCCTGTCAAATACCTGCATTTCTTCGACTGCCAATACTTCTTCTATCGTCATTTTACCGCTCCTCTCCATTCACGTCTTTTACCTTTAACTATAACTATTTTTCATGCTTATCGCAATACATATTATACTCACTTCTTGATTCCGCATTATATATTTCTAAAATCATTTCACCCCGGCAGACTATCCCGGACACACAGTGCCCCCGAGGATGTCAAGTCATTGCTACAAACTTTTTTGGCTTTTCCTCTTGAAAAAGTCTGTAAAACCGTTGTTTTCTTTGTTTTTCTCAGAGGAGGATGTTATATTGTTGTCATAAAATCGTACTGCGGATGTTACACTATTGCTACCCAAAACGCTTCCTATGCAAATTCCTTTCCTGACAAAAGTTTTTGCATAGGAAGCTTTTTTCATCATTCCTGTGAACCTATCTGTGTTTTAACCTGATCTGCTTCATTTAGTATTTTCAACTGGTATTCGGCGATTTCTTTCAAGATAGCAAATCTTTCCTGTCTGCACTTTCCTTCTCTAATCATATGTGCATTGTGAGTCTCCATGTTTGAAAGAACCGTCAATTCATTAATTGTCGCAAAATCACGAGCATTATTCTTCTTCGCAAGTTCAGGATTAGATTCACGCCATGCCTTTGCAGTAAAACCAAACAGTGCAACATTCAGAATATCTGCCTCATCTGCATATGCAAGCCATTCTAAATTTGTCCGGTAATTTCCACTCGGTATAATATAATTCTTAACCGCATCTGTCTGTATCAGATAATTATTTTTTGATAAAAATCTTTTTGCGTCCCACTCTATTTTTTTCTGGTTATTTTCATTTTCCTTTAATCTTTGAAATTCTTTAATCAAATACAACTTAAATACCGGGCTGATTGCAGAAGCAAACTCGAATGCGATATCTTTATGTGCAAATGTACCTCCATAGCGACCTCTTTTTACATACATCCCTTTTGCATTTGTCTTTTCTATCCATTCAGAAACACTAGGTGTAAATGTTAATAATCCAGCCTGTTTTTTAAAGTGTTCAGATTCGAACACTTTAAATTCCGGATTATAAATTTCTTCCCATGTACATAGAAATTCCAACGTCATCCTATTCCTCAACCAATTTCTTATAACATCCGCTGCTCTTGAATCTCCACCTTTCGCGGCCGCCATATCCGTAATACAGATATAATCATCAAAATCCTCACTGGCAACTGTAATTAAAATATCCTGTACTTTAATAATTTTATTCTTTATCACTTTTCTCTCACCTTTAGAATCCAAAAACATTTGCAGAATCCTTTTCTCTTTCATATTTTTATAGTTCTTGTCATACCATCATAATTCCCTCTAAAATAATTCCTGCTATCAGACTAATCAATATTCCCCCTAGTATTGTACATATCACAATTCCCATTATGGGATGTCTTATTTCCCATTTTTTCATTTTTTCGTATATCCTCTGCTCCAAAGCACTTTCCTGATCCCAAAATAAAGGTGTCTGTAAGCTATTTGAATCTAGCTTCTTTTCACCTGCTATTGTACCGCCCGAATACAGACATAACCTTTGATAATAGACAAGTATTCTGAACATTTGTCTTTTTCTGGCACTTTCCAGATTCTCATCCAAAATATCTATGCCATCATACATGTAATCCATATTTCTCCTTTAAAATTGTTTTATTCCAAACAACTCTGCATATTTCATCAGACGTTTATACTGTTGCTCACTCTCTTTTACATAATCCATGATTTCAAATGAATTTTCTGGCTCTAAACGCCGTATATCACAAAGGCTCCGTTCAACATCATAGATATTATAACTACCAAATTCTGTCTCTCTTTTTCTCTGACCAATTTGAAAATTTCGTCCAGAAAAATAATGCCGCCTCGTCGGAAAATTCATTTTTAATATACTACGGTCTGTTCGCTCTGTCGCAACCGATAAATACTCTGGTTCCTTTGTACTAACCTTCTGATAATAAAGAGAACTGTCCATACAAATAACAGCCTTTGGATTGCTAAGACATACTTCAATACATTTATAGTCTTGAGGCTTCTTACATTGCCCACCGGATAGCCAATAATGTCCATGTGTCACATTCTCCAAATATCCTTCTTTAACCAAAACAGCGATCTGGCGGTTTGAAAAACCTTCTTCCAGAATTTCTCGTGTTTCCACATATCCTTTATACTTTTTATATAGCATTTCCAATCTGATATATGTATTTGTTCTCATAAACAACTTCCTTTTTTGCATTTTTTGTTACACATATTATTGCATTTTTGTTTACACATGTCAATTCATTTTTATGCAAATCAGATTTTTCTTACACATAATCGTATATACCTACTCTCCTCACCCCGGCAGACTATCCCGGACACACAGTGCCCCCGAGGATGTCAAGTCATTGCTACAAAAAATATGCGGCTTTTTTGCCACAAAAATGGCTTAAAACCGCATATTTCTGTATAGAGGACGTTATATAATTGTCACAAAGTAACTGGGGAGGATGTTACGTCATTGTCACAAAATTCTTTCAGTATCATTCCCATCAATTCCTGTACAATGCTTTCTGATTTAATTCTTATCAGATTATCCCATGCGTCCACTTTGCCTAACAAATTCATTCCACCATGCCAAACTAATTCTTGATCTATAATCGCAAAACACTCTGTATCTTCATCTACCATGATTACCTGAATTCCAGTTTCTTTCATTTTTTCTATCAAAATCAGATAAAAATCTGTATTCCCATAGCATCTATTTTCTGGCTTTGTTAGAATTACACTTACTTTTACTCCTGCTTCCTGTCTTGGCTTCAGAATCTGAATAAAACGTTCTATTTTATCCGCAGTAATTGTCGGGCTTGAAATAAATGACATTGGTGTTCATATAGTTCATAATTCCGATAAAAGCCAGAATCAACACAATCCCAATTCCCACTTGTGGCATATACAGCTGTTTATCAACTTCACGATTTTTGTTAATGAAATATGAAATCTGGACTTTTGCTCTCTGCAGTTTCTTTGTCCATTCCGCAACCAGAATCCCGAACTGTCACACATACAACATTTTCTTTCACTTCCGATATAAAACATTAAACTCTCTGGGAAGAATTGGAACTTCCTCTCCGTTTACATATGCCGCCATCTCATCCATATCCACAGGCTTTACCATGTAGTCATCAACGCCGGAATAAAATCCCTTTCTCTTTGATTCAAGATCATCTAATGCTGTAATAAACAATTTGCCATACTCCAGTCCTCTGTATATCTCTCTTTAAAGTATAGAAAATTAGTATTTAAATGTCTCTATTCTAAAACATCCCGGCATATTATATAAGACTGATACGATTTTTTCATCGCCGTTCTGTCTCTGCTCACATACCCATTTACCAACATGGAAAGTCCCTGCTTCTTTTGTGAGAAAGTCTACTCTCCTATGATCCCCGGGTTTCGTATGGAAACGGATACTGCACATCATTCCTATGATCAGAAACGTATTTTCATCCAGTTCAAAGACGACTCCTGCGGCTGCCGGTGCACCGTCTGTCCTCGGGAGATACTGTATTTCTATATCATAGTTCTTAAACTTCAGATAGCATCCCTGCTCTCCATCTGACTGTTTCAGGAAACACTTCATATGTTCTGTCCCACGGTATTTCAAGTACAGCGGTCTGATCTCTTCCAGCAGCCGGTACACCTCGCCCAATGTCTCTTTAGTCCCACTCAGATTAAAGGAAAGCGGATCCAGTTTCAGAGCGTCTATCACTTCTGCCGGAAGATCCGAAGGCTGGTCTGCCCACAGATCTTCCACTCCAAAAGGCGCATAGCATAACGCATGAAAATGCAGGAATGCATAAAGGGCATAGGAAGCTGTAACCGCATCTTTCCGCACTTCGGGGATTAAAAGCGGATTATCCGGCCGGCTGTACGTCTTCATGATGTCAGAGACATATGGCACATAGATGTCCGGACCGATGGTAAAAAGTGAAGGCGCCGCTGCTTTCCATACCCACAGCATATCCTCTACCGGTCCTCCGGACGGATAGGAACCCGGATACCACGGAAACTGCTTCAGCCATACGTTCGTAAGGCAGGGAAGCGGATGTTTCTCCCTTCCAGCAGATGCAATCTGCTCCAAAGCGCTTGCGAAGCACCATGCAGAGAAAACTTCCTCCGCGTCATCACCAAAGGCTTCTTTCCATGTAGCGCGTTCTTTCTCTGTCTGCTCTGGAAGGAGCATTTCCGGCACGGATCCGCCAAACACTTCTTCTGCCTGCGCACAATAATCTCTTTCTGTTCCCAGCAGCCCTACTTCATTTTCCACCTGTACCATGATAACCGCAGAATTCTCATCTGTTTCTCTGATATGTTCCATCAGGCGCGAAAAAGCATTGGCATCTTTCTCCACCGCCGCTGTGCACAATGGTGAGATTGTATTCAATCTCTCGCCGCCATACAATTCCACACGGAAATATGTCTCACTGTTTTTCTTCATCCATACCGGCACGTAAGCGGACTCTGCGTTCTTCCAGAGACCGAACCAGAGCAGGATCAATTTCTTTTTATATTTGTCCGCCTGCTTTATAAGCGCATCCACAAGGGTGAAATCAAACTTTCCTTCTTCCGACTCCAGCGTTTCCCAATACACCGGCACGATCAGCGTATTCAGATTACTCTGCTCCATCTTCTCCCAGATTTCTATTTCCATCCTTTCCGGATCATACGCAGCGGAATTATGTACCTCGCCTGCAAATGCCTGAAAGGGTTGACCGTCTACATATAATGTTGAAATTCCGTTGTCATTTCTTATCTCTGCCATGTGCTTCATTCCATTATTTCCCTTTCTTTAGAAAAGAATCTTAGTACGGGCAAGCCAAAGGCGTATTCCACTTATAAGCGCAGAAATCCCAACTGCGATCGCAAATGCTCCTGCCACGATATTCATGATTCCTGAACTTTTCACTGTATGATACATTTTTTCTTCCATATACCTACCTGTTTCATCTACATCCTATTATCACATTTACTCGTTACCCTAACCATCAATCTGCCAGCCTGATTCTCTTTATCATAATCAGCAGATGACGCACTGCCTGTTCCAATTCTTCTCTCGTCACTCTGCCTTCTTCGTATCCTTTTAATATCTGGCGGATTACCGGAGGACCGCCGGGCATTACGATATCGTTTCCTGCCGCAACAGCGTCCGCGCCGTCCACAACCATATCCATATCTCCCCAATCCGTTACAACAGCCCCTTCAAATCCCCATTCCTCACGCAGGATCTGTGTGCACAGGTCATGGCTGCCGCCGGAAAATGACCCGTTGATCTTATTGAAGGAGGTCATGATGCATGCGATCCCGGCATCTTTGACTAACATCTCGAACGGCTTTAAATACTGTTCTCTAAGTGCCCTTTCTGTCAGGATTGAGTCCACTGCATCTACATTTTTCCCTGCATTTCCGCGGCGGAATGTCTCCTGTTCATTTGCCGCGAAGTGCTTCGGGCACACAATAACCGGACGGTCATTCTGTACGCCTTTTGTGATCTCGCAGGCACAGACTCCCGTCAGGTACGGGTCTTCAGAAAAATATTCAAAATTTCTTCCGCACAGCGGATTCCTGTGGAGATTCACAGCAGGAGCAAGCCAGACATTTACCTGCTGTTCTTCACATTCTTTTCCTACTGCATCCCCGAACATCTGCCACATTTTTTTGTCAAAGGAGCACGCAATGAGCATTTCTGTCGGCCAGGCAATACCGCCGATCCCGGCAGGGCCGTCCTTATAAAAAATGGATTTGATCCCTTTTTCCGCAATCGCCGGGGAAACATATCCCGGATATCCTGTCGGATGGCTGTTTATCGTCAGCGGATTCCCATCTGCGTCAAAAATTGCAGACGGGTCAGTACGGTCACCCACAGCCGCAAATGGGGTGCCCGGTCCATAACCCACACAGAGAGAAGCGAGTTCTTCGATGGACAGTTCCGGCAGACTTTGCTGCGCTTCTTTTTCAGCCTGTATACTCTCCCCTCCTGCAAGAATATCCTCTTCCGTTACAGAAATTACCTCCGTCTCGGTCACGCCTCCATCAGGTTTTTTCTCATATACGTCTTCCGGCTGACACCCTGTGCAGTCTTTCTGTGTCAGGAACGAAAGCTTTCCTCTGTTGCATCCCGAGATAGTCAGACGGTTCGCACACTGTTCTGTAAGGACTGTATCCCGCAGGCATACCATTCCCACCGTAAAGGTGTCTCTTGATGATTTTCCCATCTTCAGGAGATAATCGCCTGACTCGATGACCCAAGCGGCTCTTTCCTCATCATAAACCGCCAGTTCTCTCCATGGGATCCAGATCTTAACCTGCTCTTTTTCACCCGGAGCGAGGTCAGACGTTTTCTCGAATCCTTTCAATTCCTGATAAGGACGCTCCACGCCCTCTGCTGGATATACCTTAGACAGATAAATCTGGATTACCTCTTTCCCCGACATTTCCCCAATATTTTTCACATCGGCTGTCACCAGAATACCGCCGTTTTGCTTCTTGACCAATGCATCGCTGATCGCAAATGCAGTGTAAGATAGTCCATAACCAAAGGGGTAAAGCACCTGTTTTCCGAATGTATCGAAATAACGATATCCAGTATAAATATCTTCCCAATACACGGTTACCGGACTCTTCGTAAAACCTGTACTTCCGTTTTCTTCTGACGAAAGACCGTAACTCTCATAGTCCAGAATATTCTCCAAATGCTCCTTATCCCATGAGAAATGATCTGCCGACGGATAATCTTCATAGTGTTCCGCTATAGTCACCGCCAGTTTCCCGGAAGGATTAATCTCCCCTGTCAAAATGCCAGCCAGCGCAGAAGCCCCTTCTTCCCCCGGGATTCCAATAAACAGAAGGCTTTTTATGCTCGCATATTTTTTCACCCACGACAGATCAATCAGTCCGTTTACATTCAGGACTATCACTACATTAGCAAAATGGGTACAAATATCCTTTAACAGGCTTTCTTCTGATCTGGTCAGGTAATAATCCTCCGGCAGATGACGGTCACACTCTTCTCCGCCGGAGTTTCTGCCGATCACGAAGATTGCTGTGTCTGTTTTTTCCGCCGCCTGAAAGATAAGTGTCTCCGGCACATCATATTCATCAAGCGGAGCCTTGTATTTTCCGAATATTTCGTACATGATTCCGCTGTTTACCATTTCGCTGACCTTCGTCCAGTCAAACTCATCCTCTTCCGTTACCTGTTCTGCACTTGCTTTATACTCATAAAATCCTTTCAGCTGCGATTCAGGTTTTATCCCTCTCTTTTCACATTCTTCCAGAATTGTGCCGCACCCGGCTATATTAGCACCACCGGATCCATTTCCAGAATACAAAGTGCCTATCTGTGTCCTTCCGAAAAATGCAATCTCTTTCTTCTCTTTTAAAGGGAGTATATGGTTCGCATTTTTAAGCAGAACAATCGATTCTTCTGCTATTTTTCTGGCAATCTTTTTTTTATCCATTTTTTATCCTCTCCTGTTTTCTCATTTCCTGCCGAACCTGACAGCCGGCCTGCTGTAAATCTAACGGATTTATAGTCTTACTTCCCGTGCTTTCGCATAAAATGCCCTTTCCACTCCATTGATCCATTTATCTTCTGTGATTCGGTATGTTCCTTTTAACCGGATATTCTCAGAAGAACTTCCAATTTCTGCATCTATATCCCCTTTTTCCACCTTCCAGCGCATCTGCCTGTCAAGAAAGGCTGACTGATCCGCCTGCACTGTAAATGTCACTCGTACTTTCTCCTCCGGCTCCATATGGATCCGCTTAAATCCGGCAAGCTCTTTCACCGGACGTGTCATACTTGCGAATCTGTCCCTGAGATAAAGCTGTACTACCTCATCCCCGGCACAGTTTCCTGCATTCTTTACCACACAGCTGATCTGTACCGATTCTTCTGCTCCAATCTCTGCTGCCGATATATGAATTTCTGAATACTCAAACCGTGTATAAGACAATCCATGCCCGAAGCAATATCGCGGTGTATGGGGAAGATCCACATAGTTGACAAATCCGATACTCTCCTGCTGGTGCCATGCAGAACCGTTCGGGTGATTATAATAAATTGGAATCTGTCCGGCGTGATATGCCACGGATACCGGCAGCTTACCGCCCGGGTTATATGCACCCAGCAGGACATCCGCCACAGCCTGCGCTCCCGTTTCCGCTGGGTTCCAGGCTTCTATGATGGCATCCAGATATTGGTCTGCTGTGTCACTGGAGATTGGTCTTCCATCAAAATGAACCCCAATCAAAGGCTTACCACATGCAGCGGCAGCCTGAATAAATGCATCCTGACATTCCGGCAGATTGATGTCGGCAGCGTCCACACCTTCGCCCATGGTCGCCATAGAGCATGTGCCGTGCTTTCCTCCCAGAGTCAGGATCACAGCATCTGCTTCCCTGACTGCCTGCAGCGCTTCTTCAAATCTGCCCTGATCCTTTCCGGCAACCGGATACCCGTATGCATACAGAATCTCCGTGTCTGTCATCCGCTCCTTCAGTTCTTCTAACAGGCTTCTGCAGTCCGGCTTCTGCAGGCGCAGGATATCATCAAAAAGCTCCGCTTCGTCTGACTGGATCTTTGTACCTGGGACATAATTCACCGGCTCACCATTTGGCAGCATTGCTCCGCTGATCTGCCCGGACTCCGGGCTGCCCTCTACCCCTGCGATGGAGCTTGCAACAGCGTAGACCGACTCCATCATGCACAGATGGGTATATCCGCCGAAGAACTTACGGGCACAGTCTACATGAGGTCCAATCAGGGCAAGCTTCTTTATCTTACCTGACAAAGGAAGTATCCCGTTGTTTTTCAGGAGTACCATGGACTCTCTTGCTGACCGGAGAGATAACTCCGCCCCCTCTTTCTCTTCAAAAATCTTTTGACAGGACTCACCATCCATGGCGAACGGATGCTCAAACAGACTCATGCGGAACTTGGCTTCCAACACCCGCAGAACGGTTCGGTCCAACAGTTCTGTATCCGCCTGTCCGCTTCGGAACATTTCTTTGAGTTCCTCACCATAACCGATCGCTTTCGGCATCTCTATGTCCATCCCTGCTTCCATGGCAAGAAGCCCTGTTTCTCCGATAGTCTCCCCGATCCGCTGGACTTCGTGGGCATTGTTAATGCCGCCGTAGTCGCTGACACACAGACCGTCAAACCCCATCTTTTCTCTGAGAATTTCCGTGAGCAGCCTGTGTGAAACGGAAGCCGGTTCCCCGTCAATGGAATTATAGCAGGGCATCACTCCTTTCAGCCCGGATTCAGAAATCGCAGACTGGAAAGGCTTGCCGTATATTTCTTCCATGAGGCGGGACGGCGTATCGCTGTTTGTCCCGTGGATACCACCCTGTGAATTGTGAAATCCGAGAAAATGCTTGGCCACACTTTCCGGTCTTCTGCCGCCTGCCTCTGTTGTCTGGATTCCTTTCGTATATGCCGTTCCCAGAGCTGCCGCCAAAGCCGGGTCTTCTCCGTAGGTCTCTCCCTGTCTTCCCATGCGGGAATCCCTCGAAATATCCAGCACTGGTGCCAGAATGTGAGTGATGCCGCAGGCTGCTTCCTGTTTTGCCACCACTTTGGCTATCTTCTCTTCCAGCTCCGGATCCCATCCTGAGCCTCTGGCGATTCCGGAGGGGAAACTGGTTCCTTCCTGAATAAATGCTCCGCACAGTCCCTCCATATGAAAGATTGCCGGGATATGATGAGGGCTTTGTCTCATCACAGTCTCCTGCATCTTCCTCTGCCATCCAGCGGCCTCTTCCAGCGTGCCTATCCTGCGCATTTCCAGAGTACTCACCTGTCCAATCCCGTAAGGCATCTCCAAAGCCTGCTGTTCCATATCATCATAGCTGTCGCCAAATGGGAAAATGCAGCCAAGCTGCGCCATCTTCTCGTCTAAAGTCATTTCTTCGAGAAGTGCCCGTGCCCGTTCAGCCGGGGTTCTCTCGGTGTCTGTATATTTTACCTTCTGCTGTACCATTTACTTTCTTCTCCTTTTACATCTGCGCATTCAATTCTTTTAGTACGGCTTCATAAACCGCTTTTACCTCTGGGGCAGAGCTGATTCCTTCAGCCAGAGTCATTTGCCTTGCATACTCGATCATTGGATTGTGTACAAGCTCCGGCAGCATCTCTTCCATCATCTTCATGCCAAGAGGTTCGTCCAGAATCTCTCCCAGTGTACTGTCCAAAGTGAATTTCAGCTCTTTTAAACTTGTGTTTGTGTCATATTCATACACATATGTTCCCGATCCCACCTCAAAGGATTCCTCTTTTTCCGGCAGGAACAGCTCCGCCCTCGTATTGGCAGGTACGCTGACCTCCACACGGATCTTTCCATTGCGGCAGCTCCAACAGGAAACAATCTTTCCGTAAGGAGACTCCAGCTCTGTCCTTACCTCTTCGATTCCCCTTACAAACATCGGTTTTACATAAAATCTCCTGTATCCGGCTTTCGTCTGGTTTATACCGCCGATTTTCCGATACATCCAATCGCCGATCGCTCCATTTGCATAGTGGTTCATAGAATTAAGCCCCGGATCTTGCATGGTGCCGTCCGGCAGGACGGCGTCCCACCTCTCCCAAAGCGTCGTCGCGCCCTTATTCACAGCATACAGCCATGATGGCAGATCCTCTCTCACAAACAGGAGTCCGGCCGTATCATGCGCTTTGTTCTCAGACAAGGCATGACATAAATACGGCGTCCCTACAAATCCTGTGGTCAAATGATTCTGATGATCTTCTATATTGCTCACCAGCATTTGTACAATATTTTCCCTATCCTTTTCATATGCCAGGTTAAAATAGAGAGACAGCGCGCATGCAGTCTGAGTCTCGCTGACGATCCTGCCTCTTGCGGTGTAATATTCTTTCCTGAAAGAGTCCAGCGTCTTTTCATGGAGCACTTCATAATATGCCGCCTCTTCATATTTTCCCAGCACATGAGCCGTCTTTGCCACAAGCTCTGTGACGTATATATAGTAAGCGTTTGCCACAAAGTAAACATCTGTAGCTCCAACGCTTTTATCTCCCATCTCACGATCCAGTGCCAGCCAGTCACCATACTGGTAATTGGTCATCCACAGCCCGTTTTCATTTACATGATTGTGAATATAATCTACCCACTCGTGCATACATTTCCATGATTCTTCTAAAATACGTGTGTCTCCATACGTCTGGTAGACTACCCATGGTATAATCACTGCCGCATCGCTCCACGCCGCGGAACTGTAAGTTCCCTGTATGTCCGGTACTATATGAGGCACTCCCCGTTCCAGTGAAGACGCCGCCGATATATCCCTCATCCATTTTGTAAAAAACAGAGCCGTCTCCCGGTTGAACGCTGCTGTCCATGAGAATACCTGCGCATCTCCCATCCATCCAAGCCGCTCATCCCTTTGAGGACAGTCGGAGGGGATATCAAAGAAATTATCACGCAGACTCCAGGAAATATTGCTCTGAAGCTGGTTCACTTTTTCATTGGAACATCGGAACTCTCCGGTCTTTCTCATGTCCGAATGCGTTACGCAGGCTGTAAACATCTCAGGTCGGGGATTCTCTATTCCCTCCACGGCAGCATACCGGAAACCATGAAATGTAAAGTGGGGCATCAAAACCTGTTCTTCCCCGTTTAGGATATAGGTGTCCTCGGATTTTGCCGTCCGCAGAGTGTCCGGGTAAAATACACCGTCCTGATCCAGAGTCTCCGCATGGCGGACAGTGATTTTCTGGCCTTTTTCTCCCCGGATTCTGATTTCTACAAGACCTGTAAGGTTCTGGCCGAAATCTACAAGTATATTCCCTTTGGAATCCGTGAAAACCCTCTTTGCCTTCAAGCGCTCAGTCACCCGCACCGGTTCATTTAGCTGCGGCGTCAATACAGTCGGATGAAATACGACTTCTGGCACGGCAGATACTTTTCCCTCTCTGATATTAGGGGCATTTGTATCAATTGTCTCTCCCATGTAAATCTCACTGTAACGAATCTGGCCGGTACGCACATGCCATGTCTCATCCGTAGTAATTACCTCTTCTGTCCCGTCTGTATAACGCACATGAAGCTCTGCCCAAACAGCAGTCCGATCCCCATACCGGTCCGGCTTACAGTCAAAGCTGAGAATCCCTTTATACCAGCCGTTGCCCACGGTCAATTCCAGGACATTTTCCTGTCCTGTCCCTTGCAGCCTGTCTGTCACATCATAATATTGATACTGCAAAATCTTATGGTAATTTGTCCAGCCGGGTGCCATGTAATAATCTTCTACCCTTTTTCCGTTCAGGGTAATTTCATAGACACCAAGCGCCGTGGCGTAAAGGCAGGCAGATGACACTTCCTTGTCCGGAGAAAATTTCCGGAAGAATACCGGACAAGCCATCTCCTCAGGAGGGAAATCATGCGTAATCATCTTGGCCTGAAAATCTCCGGTATCAAAAATACCTGTTGTAAAAGCTGTTTCTGCTTTTGCTCTATTTCCATAATTGTCCCAGATTTCGAGAGAAACCTGATACTCCTGTTCTCTGGTAAGCGCTTGTCCGGCATAAGGAACCAGCACAGACTGATCACTCTCAATCTTTCCACTGTCCCAGAAGCATTTTTCTGCACTGCTCACAATCAAATGCCATGCTGTCTGCACCACATTGTTGTCACCTGATGCGATCTTCCATGAAAAGCGGGGAATCTTCACAGCCAGTCCTTTGGGCTGTTCCCTGTATTCTATCCTGAAATCATAAATTTTCATTCTTGTCTTCTCCTTCCTGCCTGTCCATTCCCCTATTACTATTTTCCGCCTATAACTCAAGCCGGCGCTCCGATTCCGACGGAAGCGCCGGCTCTCATAATTACAATGTTTCTTTCAGCTTTGCCTGCTTCTTAATAATATCTGTTTCTTATTTTTCAATGGTCTTTCCTGCTCTGCGCGCAGCGATTTCCTCGCGCATCTTCGGCAGTTTTTCTTCCAGATCGAATTTCAGGAAGATTACAAACATCACAAGGTTGATCACAACCGGAAGATAATTTGAGACTCCATAGATGGAATATCTCATGGATGTACTTGCGACTTCCAGCGTGGCATCATATGCACCGATTGCCAGGAACGCCGACAGTACTGCTGCACCAAGGCCATTTCCAACCTTACTGCCAAAGCCGATTGCTCCGCCCGACATTGCCACCAGCTTCTTATCATATTTCCACTCATTGTAATCAATGGTCATAGATGTCAGCACGCCATACAGACTCATCATCGGAATCTGTACAAAGCTGCCTAACAGACCGGTCACCACACAAACTGTAAAGTTCGTCGGTATAAAGCAGCGAATGCCTGCGAGTATCGCCGCTCCTAAGAGCCCGATGGAGATTGTCCTCTTGATTCCAAGTCCGGCAATAATCGGCTTGGATAAGATGAATCCCACTACGGTAGCCAACATACCTGCTGCTCCGATTATTCCGACCAGATTATCATTTCCGAAAATCCATTTACAGTAGTATATACTGCCAGATGCCGTGATACCGCTCGTAACACTTGTGATCAAGTTAAAGAGCAGGATGATCACCCAGTATTTATTCTTCAGAAGCATTGTCATTGCTTCTTTGAAAGGAACCGGCTCTTCCTCTTCTTCAGCAGCTCCCTCGGTTTCTTCTTCGTAATCACATGCAAATTTGGCTTTGCGGCCGTTATGGCAGCAGATTGCAAACAGGACAAATACCAGTACACCAAGTACCACGCCGTATTTGATCCATGCGGACTGTGTGCCGCCCAGCATATTTGTCACCGGGATCGTGAGAATGGAGATCAGCATTCCAGCGCCATAATTGGCAACCGCACGGAACAGCCCGATACTTCCTCTCTCGCTCAAGCTTCTGCTTCGTACAGTCATAACTGCTGAAAACGGGGTCGCAATAAAGGTATAAAGACCTGCGGACAATACCAGATTCGTAATCAGCGCGTAGATTACGCCCGGAATCTGTCCTGCCTGAATCGGTACGGTAAACATCAGAACCATAATCAGGGCTGCCGGAATAATCTGCGGCAGGATCCATCTGAAATACTTATGGTCACCTCCTTTTGAATGATCGATAAAATTCCCCGCAATCACATCCGAGAATGCATCAATCACCTTTGAGATTGCCAATACAATACCAACACTTCCGACAGCCAGTCCTACCTTGTCCGTGTAGAAATAATTGAGCTGTCCGACCAGATTCGCCATCAGCCCTAATGCGAGCTGTCCGCCGAAATCTGCCAGATAATCTCTTTTGCGCATTACGCGCCTTGCGCCCTGCTTGTCGTAACGGGGTGCGTTTTTGTCTTTTGCCATCTTTCCTCTCCTCCTGTATCATTGATGATAGGTTTACTATACTGTTTTTCTATAGATGATTATTGTAAAATAATTTACAAAATTGTAAGTTTCATCCTCGTTTTATTAAAACTTCTATCCTATGCTGCTTAGCATCCTGATAGTCTGGTATCAGCCCGGAATCGCAGATTGAACCGTCAGCATAAACCTCGGCTTTTCCATTCTTAATATGTTCGGGATTGCGGATGATAATATGATAATCCGCACCTCTGAAGTATCTCGTCACTTCTGCCTCTTCCCATTCTTCAGGAAAGCAGGGACTGATCCTAAGCCCTTCATAATCCCGTTTCACACCCAGAATACCTTCATACAGCCCCATCATGCACCATGCGGAAGTTCCTGTTGTCCATGACTGATAGGATTTCCCGTAATATCCCGGGTTCGTGGAATAGCAGTTGGTAAATACATAAGGTTCTGCCCCGGACTTCGCCGACGGGTTCTCTTTGCTGTCAGGCATAATCTTTTTCAGCGTTTTCAGTGCCTTTTCCCCTCTGCCTGTACAGCAGTCCATGAGGATCTTAAAGCCAGTAGCATGACAGTACACTCCACCGTTCTCAAAAAGTCCCGGCAGCATACCGGACATCCTTCCCACATGGGCATCATACTCCGGGTACGGCGGCAGATTTAATGGGAAGCCAAAATCCTGCTCCATACTGTCCACAGCTTCCAACACGTAGGCCAGCCTTTCTCTGTCCGCGACTCCTGCCAGTACAGCCCATGTTTGTGCGTTCAAATAGATTTTGCTTCCGGCGCTGTCCTGCGTTCCTACGTTTCCCTTGCTGCTTAAGGCCCTCGCATACCATTTTCCATCCCATGCATAGCGGTTGATATCTTCCTTCAGCTGTTCATATTCCTTCTCCAGAAATCCGGCATATTGTGTATCACCCGCATACTCCATCATTCTCTTTAATTCTCTCAGAGCCAGACAGAACTGGTGGGACAGCATCACAGACTCTGCCTCCGGATCATCCGTAATATTTAAGGCGTCATTCCAGTCGGCGAAATAAATCTTCACCAAACCATGCTCCCCTTTATCAAGAATTAAGCGATTAATCGCAGCCTTTACATGTTCCAGCACGGATGCTTTGCCGCCGTCCTGCCATTCAATCTCCGTATCAAGAATTGACAGATCTCCCGTCTCCTTGAGCAGTTCGCACACCGCCCAGATGATCCAGAATGGTTGGTCTGAATAACGCGTATCATCATAGGGATACCATGTAAGCACTCCGTGCCCGTCCTGAAACTGATGGCGCAGACATTCCAGGATTTCTTCTTTTGCTTTCTCCTGACGGTAATTCAACAGCGCTACAGAAATCTGCAGGTTGTCACGGACACCTTTCTTTCCTACGATACAGAAATCTGCCTGCTTTTTTACCCAGTTGTTCATCATATGATTAATCTTCTGGTCCGGTGTTTTCACAGACAAAGAGCTAATCTTCTCATAGTTATACGCCTCCGCCTCTGCGAACTCCCGTTCTGTGGATTCTGCATCTGCATACCGCTTTACTGCACTGCATGCCTCTTCACAGGAAGAGCTGATCCCGAATACCACCTGAATCTCTTTCTCCTCTCCCGGCATCAGCGTGATCTTATGCTGCAGCACCCCGCCAAGAATGAACAGCGAGGCTTCGGAATTTGTACAGTCTTTTCCATTCACGACAATATCTGGTCTCTGGAACAGGGCGCAGGTCGATGCATCCGGAAGTGTCAGTGTACTTATGGAACCGCAGAACTTCGTCAGGTCACCGTCCCATGCATAAACCGGCTCGGATGAAGCCAGAAACCCATGATACAGTTCATGGGGTGCGAAGGGATGGTCGGAATCACAGTAGATTCCGTTCAGTTCCCGTTTGAATTCTGTCTTCATGCAGCGGTACATTTCGTAGTATCTGGGATAAGAGAAGCCTTCCAGATAGAAACTGACCGCAGAGAACATGCTTAACCTTTTCTCTTGCTCTGCTGTATTGCGAAGTTTCAGTGTCCACACCTCATGAAACCCTTTCTTGGGCACGAAAATCCTCCAGGATTCCTCGATTCCGTTTTTCCTTGAGCAAATCTGTGTGTGCCCGATACTATGTGTACAGCAGTAGTCTTCCACCTCTGTGTTAAGCGACCCCTTCCCGATATTCCAGCATGTTCCGTCTGCATCATCTCTTAAATATACGTATCTGGCATCATCCCGGTTGATCATACACATATCTGCTTTTTCGCTCAGATAATAACTGCGCCCGTGTCCTACCTGTGATATCTGAGCGCAGTAGCGGTCTTCATTCCACAGGTAATTATACCAATAACGCGGTGTTTCCGCATGATAGATCCGGCAGCCGTTCCCGTCCGGTGCGAACTCATACAATCCATTTTGTGCACTTTTCTTTAACTCAGAATTCATCTTTCTTTCAATCTCCTGTTTTATTATTTTGTAATCTCAAAGCACTCCCTTGGAAACTATGCTTATTCACCGACCACAAGTCTGTACTGGATGCCCGGAACAGAACCGTCCATTGCAAACCGTATTTCATCTCCTGTTTTTTCTCCATTCATTTCGGCAATTACTTCCCCGATCGGATTTAACACCTCCAGTTTCGCATTCTCCGCTTTCACACGGATGCAGCCTTCCAGTGTCTCTGCGTACAGTTTGCCTTTGAACTCCACAGCGGCAAACGGAATCCCCATCAGCTCCGGTCCTTTGCCAAATGTTGTCTCGTCCATACCGGTTGTCCCCATTGCCGTCAAAATATATTCTGACGCGCCATCCATCTTAATTTCATCTTTTGCGATCAGAGCCAGTGTAATCCTTTCGTTTTCCGCCTCCACACAGATCTTGTCAGAAAGGGAAATCTCTTCTTCCGGCGCGCCGCTGAAATAGCCGCAGTAAGGTGTGTGGATAGAGAAGCGTGCGTGATCCGGGTCAAAAACGATTTCTTTTGTGTCTGAAATCAGCCTTCCTTCCACATAGCCGGTATCTTCCGGCAGAATACCCCACTCTTTCATCGCACTGTCCATGATTTCGGCAAACGTCCGGTAATCTCCGTTGCCCGATGTCTCTCTGATCCGGTCGAACACAAGTGCTTTTTCTCCAAGATGCACTCCCGGCTGAATCTCTTTCGTGTCTTTCGCAGCATTTTCCAGACGGTTTTCTTCTTTATAACACCGGAACGCATCCCTGTACTCAGACCATGCATAATATACTCCATGTTCCGCATCTGAGAGATCAGCTCCGTTTAAGAACCCGGCATTTACCGCTATGTCCGCATTGCCCTGATACTTGTCTCCTCCGTCCAGAAATACATTGCGCATGGACGTGATATACGGGAAAAATGTAGTCGGCATAGCGTGGAAAAGAGGCAGCGTTTTCAGGTCATTCTGTGTGTAGACCACATCCACGCAGTTCTTTGCCACGGATACAAGCCCCTTCAGGAAAACAGAGGCCATGAATCCCCACTGACAGATTACTGCCGGATCGTTATATACATCGAAAACATTCAGTATCTCATCTGCCGGCTGGTCATCCCAGTTCTCGGAGGTATGGTGATTATAAAGAATCAGTCCGTCCCAGTCGTTTAAGCAGGCATATGCTGCCATCTGCACAAACGCCGTGGAATGGAAAGGATGCTCCCCATACTCGTTCCACTCGCTGAGCATAAAAGGTTTTCCTTTCACAATCGCCAGTGATCCCAGACTTAAAAGGGTTGTTGCCGCTGATCCCGCGCCGGTCTGCATGGTCAGAGGATTCGTAGAGACATATTCCATGGGGCCGGCCACCAGGTATGTATTATTCTCTACCGGAAGGAGAGGATGGTTAAAATAGCTGTTATTCTCCATCAGGTCGCCGTCTGTATGCCCATACACATCCGCTGCCCCGGCAATTAAATTGCTGGTAACGACAGGAACTTTTGCCCCGAGGAAATGGATATAGTCTTTCATATCCTGATAGAACTTCCGGTTCATATAGATGCCGAACTCCATAAAGTCGGCATATCTTGCCGGTCCTTCCGGTGCATCCCACTCTCCTTCCGGGTCGCTGACCGGCTGGTAGAAACTGCCTTCAATCCCCCGGACGGTTCCCCGAGCCGGATCTTCTTCCTCCCCCAGTGCGCAGCAACCGTCCTTTGTCCACGCTTCTTCCAGATGCTCCCGTGTGTGGTACTTCATCAGCAGGAAGTCGTTAAAGCGCTCCTGTACTTCTGCCCGGTAGGATTTCATCTCTTCCCCTGCATCGTCGCCCATATTCCCCTTGATAGCAGTGTCCTCGTTGTTGATTTGGATTGTCACTACCGCCGGATCATCGATAAGCGCCAGTCCCGTATAGGGATTCACATGGCAGAGTAGCTCCTTTGCATACTCTTTCTGGAGTTCAATCATCCGCTGGTTGTACAGACAGTACCGTTTGATACAGGAGGGTGCACCGCCCGGATACTCCATGCCGTCTCCCTCTTCAAACTTTCTCGCTACAATCAGGTCTATATGGAGATAGATGCCCTTCTCTTTCAGCTTCGCCGCAAAGTAATCGAACCGGTCCAACCCATCCGGGTTGAATTTCCTGCTGGTACCGGATGCATAGTCCAGAAGAGGTGCTTCCTTGCAGCTGCTCCAGCTTCCCGGCTCCTCTCCCACAGGGGCGTCCGCCGCATGGAGACGGATGATGTTCACTCCCATGCTGGCGAACCGTTCCGCCATTCTGTCCGCCGTCTCATGATCCGGCGTATTGGAACGCGCCGCCACATTGAATCCTAAAAACCGCGCTCTCGTACCATCTTCAAAATAAAGATGCCCCTTTTTCGCTTCGACAAACCCATGTTTTCCCGCAGGCGCATCCAGCAGATGAGAGTAATTGAGGACTCCCGTATTCGGTTCTGCCTTGTGTATCCTGATTCGTTGTTTCATTCTGATCTTCCTCCTATCTCTTCCAGCTCCTGCTACCTTATCATTTTTCTTGCACAGCAACCTTTCTGATGTCAGACTATCACATGGCAATTTATAAATATTGTAATATTCTTTTAATTATTGTAAAATAGAATATATAATTTTAGTTTAAGGAGAGAATGACCTATGGAAACAGATTATCTATCTATGTGTAAGAATTTTTATGCGGCGACAAAAATCCCGGTCACATTACTGAAAGGCAAATATGCAGTCTATACTTCTTTTAATGATATCACCGGCACATCTCCTGCATACTACCGTGAGGATCTCTTTCCCATGAGCGATCATAATCCGACCTTTTGCAGTGATTCTCCGGATATCGGCTACGGACGCCTTTTAATCGAGAATACCAACTATAATCTGATTCTCGGCCCGGTATTCAACGTTCCTGTCACCGAAGAACTAATTCGCTATTCCTCCAGAGAGAGTGGAGTCTCTTTAGAGAACAGGGAACAGTACGCAGAATTGCTCTATGCAATCCCCCTGCTTGGTCAGGCACAGTTTGCCAATTATCTGGTATTTCTCCATCAGTGCATCAACCACAAGACTGTCCCCGCAGAACAGCTCTTTCTGGAAAATGACAAGCTCACACTGGAGCGCTTTAACCAACAGACGGATCAAATGGTAGAAGATAAGGAAGAAGGAAATGTTCATAACACCTACTATTTTGAACTGGAATTGTATCAGATAATCAAGAATGGGAATACAGACGCCCTGAAGAAATTTCTCTCTGCCACCCGTGCTCCCCTCAAGGAAGGGAAGATGGCAGGCGCACCCTTGCGGCATGCCAAAAACCTCTTTATCAGCGCTGTAGTAAAAGCCGGTATCATGGGTGCAATCCCGGGCGGTGTGGATATCGAAAAAACATACCAGCTCATAGACTATTACATTCAAGAGTGTGAACAGCTGCGCACAATTGAGAAAATCAATCAGCTCCAGTATGTCATGCTTCTGGATTTCTGTCAGCGTGCCGGAGAAACACGTATCCCGGAAGGTATCTCCCCGGATGTCTATCAATGTATGACCTATATCCGGAACCACACAAATGAGCCTATCTCTGTAGAAGCTGCCGCCGCTCATACAGGGCGCAGTGCCTCTTATATGATGAAACACTTTAAAGGTGAACTCGGCATCCGGATGGGCGCTTACATTATGCGCTGCAAGCTGGAAGAAGCAAAAAGTCTTCTGACCTACAGCGAAAAAAGTCTGGCTGAAATCAGCAGCTATCTCTGCTTTTCCAGCCAGTCCTATTTTCAGAATGTATTCAAAAAGCAATACGGTATCACACCGCTCCAGTACCGGAAACAGACAAAAGGCCGGTCAAACTGAAGCGCCTGCGAGTTCCACAGCCATCCGGCAGATCCGGGTGGCATTTTTTATCAATTCCTCTCTTGTAATATGACCGTTCTTGAGAGCTGCCGTAAGGTTATCAATTTCCTGCTGGCTTCCCGGCATAAAAAGATTATTTCCTGCGAGAGCCACCTTGTATGCCTCGGGTGCAGGATATTTCGCATCAGCACTTAATATATCAGAGGATGTTACCCAGTCTGTCATTACAATGCCGTCAAATTCAAATTCACAGCGGAGCACATCCTCAAGAAGTTCTCTATGCTCAGATGTATGCTTCCCGTTTAACAGATTATAAGATGTCATCAGGGCTTTAGGCTGTGCCAGACGAACACAGATTTCAAACCCTTTTAGATAGATTTCCCTCAGCGCACGTTCACTGACTATACTGTTATTGTTATACCGGTTTGTCTCCTGATTATTCGCCGCAAAATGCTTGATGGTAACCCCACATCCGGGATGGCTCTGCACCCCTTTCGTAAGTGCTGCCGCGAATACGCCGCTTATCAGCGGGTCTTCTGAAAAATATTCATAATTCCTGCCGCATCGTATGGATCGATGGATGTTAAGAGCTGGAGCCAGCCACAGATGAATGCCAAACCGCTCCATTTCGCTTCCTACGATATCCCCGCAGCGTTCTGCAAGCAATGGATTCCAGCTTTGGGCGATCGCGGTACCGATGGGAATTGCCGTCGCATACTGCTCAAAGATCTCACTGTCCTCTCCGGGCTGCGGAATCATGCTGTTCATATATGCGCGCTCATCCTCGGTCAGAAGATTCTGCATTGTCTCCGGCATTGTACTCCCCAGACTATGTATTCCATTCTCATCCCGGAAGCACTTTTGAGAAAGCCGCAGTCCTGCCGGTCCGTCTGCCATAACGATCACGGGGATTTCTCCCACTTTTGCCGTCTCGCCTGCCGCGCCTGCAACCGACATAGAAGCATTCCCGATGATGCCTGTCACTCCTCCTGCAACGAAAGCACCCACATTCAGGCTAATCAGTTCCTCATCGGAAAGTCCCTCCATCTCCGGCATTGGCTCATCTTTATGCTCATAGACTACTTTCAATATATCCACGCTGGAAATATCTGCTTCCAAAGATTGTATCTTTTTTCCTACTCTGTCCTTTCTCTTTCTTTCCGGCTTCCAGTCTGTGAAATCCGGTTTTCCAAAACAGTTTTTTACTGATTTTATACCCAAAGTTTCCTGTACTGATATGACACCGCAGACTTCCGTATCTCTGCTGCTGTTTCCCATTCGGAGGCTATATTCCCCTTGTTCCAGAATCCATGCCGCCTGTTCTTCGTCGTAAGATGCCAGATCCGTCAGTAAGAATGAAAGTTCAACTGTCTGTTTCTCCCCCGGTTTTAATTCTTCTGTCTTTTTCCATGAAGCCAGAGTCTGATAAGGCTGATCCAGCTTTCCTTCCGGCGCAGAGACGTATAACTGTACAACCTCTTTCCCACAGAAATCACCTGTATTTTCCACTTCTGCGCTTATTTCGGCAGTCATTTCATCCAGTTTCAGACCCTTAAAACGGACTTCAAAATTCGTATAAGACACACCGTATCCAAACGGAAACAGTACCTCTTTCCCCACGCTGTCAAAATAGCGGTATCCCACATAAATTCCTTCCTGATACCGGGTATCATCCTGTTCTCCAAATGACGCAAAATCCGGATAATCCTTCCATTTTGTCCATGTAGTTGTCAATTTGCCGGAGGGATATGTTTTCCCAAGAACAAGATCCGCAAGAGCGCTTCCTGTCTGCACTCCAAGCTGCGACAGAATCAGGATATTCTCCACTTCCATGACAGGTGAAAGATCTACCGGGCCTCCTACGTTCAGAACCAGCATAAATCTTCTGTACTGCCGTTTCAACTCAAGGATTGTCCGTCTCTCGCTTTCTGTCAGGAAAATATCGCCTTCCCTTGCTTCCCTGTCATTTCCCTCTCCTGATATCCTTGCAAGGACATAAATGGCTGTCTCACCTTTTACATTCAGTGGCAGATCATATTCCGGCTCCGGCATGACAGCTCCCATCCCTTCGATTACGGGATGTGTATGATGCTCCTGCGCCCTTCTTCGGATTTCTTCTGTGAAACCAGCCTGCGCTTTGTCATATATTTCGTCATAGGCATCAAGCCAGTCTCTGGAAACGATTTCAAATCCTGCTTTCTGAAATCCATCCTCTACTGTCTCAAAGAATCGGGAATTCACCTCTCCAGACCCAGTTCCTCCTTTTACCGTCTTACGCACACCGTTACCATACAGTGCAATCTTTCCCGGCTTGCCAAGGGGGAAATCGCCGTTCTTTTTGAGAAGTACTGTACACTCAGGAAGAAGCGGCCGAAGTATATCCAGATGCTCCTGTTCGTATTTCTGAAGTTCCATAAAGCATGCTCTCCTTTCTGCAAAAGTTCATTTACTGCAGGTATTTTATCAAGAGTACTCTAGGGAATCTTTCAAAATAGTGGATAGAATTGTAAATTAATATCTATAAAAGTCAAAATTTTACTTTTTGTGTGGAAAAGCAAATCCATGCGGAATTTTACATTTATAAGAAGTATTCTGCAATATCTTTTATATTACAGAGAATACTATTTAGTAAAAACAAGCTTTAGTGTACCCGGGACCAAAAATTCCCTGCACCTGCCTGTATTCTTTACATGAACCGTTTCCACCTGCCCATTGATTTCCACATGTGCAATAAACCGATTGGGACGGTCTATGAAACGACCCTCTGTGATATGTTCGTACTTCATTTTTTCTGCTTGACCACGCTTTCTATTTTTTCTTTGTTCCTCTTTACACACTGTATATACCATAGCATGTTTTCCTTATATCTACAACATTCTCACTTTGGGAAACTATTCTCCAGGCACAGTGCCCCCGAGGATGTCAAGTCATTGCTACAAACTTTTTTGCCACTTTTTCCTCGATTTTTCCCATAAAACCGTTGTTTTGGAACAGAGGACGTTATATTGTTGTCACAAAATCAGCAGGGAGGATGTAACGTCATTGCTACAAGTTCAGTAGTAGTGGACGTTACATTATTGCTACAAATCAAGCCAGTGATTTCCATTCCACCTCCACTCTCCCATCATCATACACATATATCCCCTGCACATATTCTTCCAGCATCTCTCGTGTCAGCTTTTCATAGCCTAAATACATCAACATCTGCTCCACCGGAACATTCTTTTTCATCAGGATTTCTTTCTCACCGTTTATCAGTTCTTCCAACTCCTGTATACGTTTCTGCAATCGTTCTCTTTCTTCTTCCAACTGCTTCTTGGCTTCCATGAACTGTTTCTGGTTCATCTGTCCCTCGTGATACTTCTCATAGTTCTGACGGTTCTGAAGCTTTATCTGCTCCTGACGTTTTTCACAGTCCGTACTTTCCAGCTCATAGGCTTCTATGCTGTCCGTATGCTGTTTTCTCATAGATTGCTGCATCTGTTCCTGGCTGATATTCTGACGTAAATATGCCTTAATTTCTGCCAGCACGATATGCTCTAGCATTTTGTTATCAGCTTTTCCGGCAAAGCATCCTGTATCTTCTTTTCCTTTACTGTAAGCACAGCTATAAAGGATATGACCATGAACCGGACTGCTTGAAGTCAGGCTTCTGCGACAATTTCCGCATTTCACATAGCCACCTAACAATGTTGTTTCCCTGTCGAATTTGCTTTTCTTGGTGTATCTGATCTGCAAGGACTGTGCTTTTTCAAAAATTTCTTTTGATACGATCGGCTCGTGATGATTTTCCATCACTTTCCACTGATTTCTCGGTACCGGTACTTCTTTCCCTGTTCCGGGATCTGAAATTTTTGTCTTTCCATAGACCATACAGCCTATATAAGTTTTATCATCCACAATCTTCCGTATCATATCACTCGTCCACTGCAGTCCTCTTGATGCAGCTTTCTTGCTGTCTGATTTCTGTCGTCTGCTCATGGACTGCAAGGGAGTCAGTACCCCCTCTTCATTAAATAACCGACAAATCTCCATCTTGGAATACCGCTGATTTGTCAGTTCAAATACTCTGCGAATCACTTCTGCTTCGTCCTCTACAATCACCAGTTCTTTCTTATTTTCAGGATTGATTCGATACCCATAAGGTGCAGATCCACAGCAATACTCACCTTTTCCTCGTCTGGTACTGACTGCCGATTTTACCTTTACAGACTGGTCTTTCACATAAAAATCTGCGATCAGTCCTTTAAACTGTACTTCGATGTCGGAACTCTTTCCTATATAATCTTTAGAATCATATCGGTCTGAGATAGAAATAAATCGTACTCCCAGGAATGGAAAAATCTGTTCCAGATAAGTTCCCATCTCAATATAGTTTCTGGCAAAACGTGAAAAATCTTTTACCACAATACACTGCACTTTATTCTCCCTAGCAAGTTCCAGAACCTGCTTAATTGCCGGACGCTCCATACTGGAACCAGAATATCCATCGTCGTAGAACTCCTGAAATGGCATAGAAGCCAGTTCCGGGATATTGGAAATATAATCTTTTACCAGTTTTCTCTGATTGATAATGCTGTTACTTTCTCCCTCTGAATCATCTTCCATGGAAAGACGGTAATATCCAATAATCAGTTTCTGATCACTCATGTTCTACCGCCCCCTTAAACCCGAAGTTGATTTCCAGTCTGCCATCACCATACAGATACATACTTTCAATCAAGCCCTCCGCAAGTTCCGCATTGATTCTGGTTGTCCCATCCAGTTCCAACAGACTTCGTAAAAATCTGGCTTCTTTTTTCTGTTGTTTTTCCAGCTTTCGTATGGTCTGCTCCAGAGACTTCTTTCTCTCTTCACAAAACTCTTTCCAGTTATTACGGTCATCTTTCATTTCTATATAGGCTTCTTTGGAAAATTCACCCTCTTTATATTTCATAAACGCCTGTGCCAGTTTTTCTGAACGTCTTTCCATATCTGCATCCAATTTTCTGATCTCAGTTTGAATCTCATTGATTTTGGAAAGAAATACCGCACTGCTTATAGCAGACATATCCTTTTTCCGCAATCCAGATAACTGAAACTGTCTGGTTAGCTCCGAACGGACAATTTTCTGCAGCTTCTCTTCGGAAATAGATTTGTGACTACATTTTCTTTCATCCCGATACCAGGCAGCATTGCAAAAGTAATACACATTGCCTCTGTATCTACGTGTACACATTTTCCGCTTACAATCACCACAATAGAATACATTGTAAAATGCTCTTTCATCATCTTCCCACCCTGCAGTAGTTTTTGTTGCTTTCTGTTGTGCTGCTTTTAGCCTGACCTGTGCTTTTTCAAACAATTCTCTGCTAATAATTGGCTCATGGGCATTTGGCGTAATAATCCACTGGCTCTCGTCCAATATGTCACACCATTTTTCACCTCTTTGAAATCTGGATTCATATTTTCTCTGAACCAGATCGCCATAATAATTATTCCGGTTCAGCACTGCACGTATCGAAGAATTTCCCCACTGATGAAGGTTCTCTCCGTCCTGACAGTACACATGATGATATTGGTTATAATCTGAAATCCGATGTACCCTATCCTCAAACAGCCTGTCAATAATGCTCTGTACGCCATCTCCCGAAGCATATTCTTCAAAAATCCTGCGGACAATCTTTGCAGCTTCCGGTTCCACCATCAACTTATAAATTCCATTTATCTTTTCCACACAATATCCATATGGAGCTGTAGATCCCACATACTCACCATTTTTCTGTGCAATACGTTTCGCTGCCCGTTCTTTTGCGGAAATGTCTTTCGCATAAGCATCATTCACCAGATTCTTGATATTCATGGATAATTCCTGATTCTTGGCATCCGGTGCAAATGAATCATAGTTGTCACATACAGAAATAAACCGCACTTTCATAAAAGGAAGAATCTTTTCCAGATAGTTGCCAGTTTCGATATAATTTCTTCCAAATCGTGAGAAATCCTTTACCAGAATACAGTTTATTTTACCTTCCCTGACATCATTCATCATCCGTTCAAATCCCGGTCTGTCAAAATTTGTTCCGGTTTTTCCCAGATCAGAATAAATGTTATATACAGCAATTTCATACTCTCTGTTCGGATTTTCATTGTGCTTCTGAATGAACTCTTTTATCAGCGTAACCTGTGTTTCAATAGGTTCTGACTTTTTTTCATCACTGTCTACGGATAATCTGACATAAATTGCAGCCATACATACCGGAATCCCAAGAACTTTCTTCTCTGTGTTTTTCTTATATCTTTTTGCTGTCCTTGCCATTTATCCCACCTCTTTCCTGCACTCTGTCCGGTGTTCCGCATAAAACCGTCTTATGACTTTCATTTTCTCAATCATATCCTGATAACGGATATGAATTTTGATCTGTTTGTTTTCATAAATATAGATTTTATCTACAGTCAGTGCCAGCAATGTGCGATCCAGTTCTTTGATTTCCAGTGATTTCTTCCAGTCCTCCAACTGAACAGTTGCAGACACTCCACCCTCAAACATTTGCTTTACCAGTTTTTTCTGGTTTTCAATCATCTGCTCCAGTTCTTCACATTTTCTTCCGTAACTTTCCCGAAAATCATCGAACTCCTCTTTGCTGATCAATCCCTCTTTCAAGTCATCACCCAAAGATGCTTTCAGGCTGTAATAACGGTTATATTCTTCCTGCAACTTACTAATCTGCGTATCATAACCGATTACCTGATCGTAACTGACTTTCATTTCACAAAGTTCTTCCATAATCATCTGATAGTCTACGAAAAGTGCCGTATATGCCTGAATCTCTTTCAATACAATCCTTTTCAGCACCTCTTCCGGAATACTGTGTCTGGTGCAATCTCCACCTTTATTTTTTGTCTGGCAAATATAAAAGGCTTTTTTCTTTCCCTTATACTGATTTACCCTGCGTATCATCGGTGTATGGCAATCTCCGCAAAATACAAAACCCGAAAAAAAGTTTGCACTGTCCGATGTTTTCGATGCCCTGCCATCATACTGAAGTAGCTTCTGCACCACATCAAAATCATTCTGCCTGATTATTGCCGGATGCGTATTTTCTACTTTCACCCACTCTGATTCTGGCTTATCCAGACGTTGCTTTACCTTATAGCTGATTCGTTCCTGCTTGCCTTGCACCATGTTTCCAATGTAAACCTCGTTGGTCAGAATCCTTTTAATCTGCACTGCCGACCATTTCGGTGTGTCTGAGCTGTGAAATCCAGAATTGTAATTCTCGCCATTTGCCTTTTTATATTCTTTTGGCGACTGCACATGACGTACATTCAGTTTTTCTGCGATTGCTCCAAGACTGAATCCATCAATTTTCCACGAAAATATTTTTCTTACAATATCTGATGCATAAGAATCAATCACCAGACAATTCTTATTCTCTGGATCTTTGCAGTAACCATACGGGGCAAACGCTCCAATAAATTCACCTTTTTCACGTTTGATTTTCTGGTGGCTTCGCACTTTACCGGAAATGTCCCGACAATAGCTTTCATTTACGAAATTTTTGATTGGAACTACAAATGACTTCTCTGAAAAATCTGCTGTTTTACTGTCAAACTGGTCTGTAACTGAAATAAAACGCACATTTAAAGCCGGGTAGGTCTTTTCGATCCATCGCCCGGCTTCTATATATTCTCTTCCGAATCTGGATAAGTCTTTTACAATCACGCAATTTACTTTTCCAGCTTCTATATCAGTTGTCATTCGTTTAAACTCAGGTCGATCAAAATTTCCTCCTGAGTATCCGTCATCCACATATATATCAAAGATCTGAATATCCGGCTGGCTTTTTACAAAGCTCCGAAGTAACTCTCTCTGATTTGCAATGCTGTTGCTCTCTGACTTCGCACCGCCCTCTTCCATATCATCTTTCGATAATCGAAGATACAATGCAGCATCGTATATATCTGGCATATTCATTTGCATCTGTTCCATTT
This sequence comes from Coprococcus comes ATCC 27758, assembly GCF_025149785.1. Classification (GTDB taxonomy): domain Bacteria; phylum Bacillota; class Clostridia; order Lachnospirales; family Lachnospiraceae; genus Allocoprococcus; species Allocoprococcus comes. Next base: position 2,706,175 of record NZ_CP102277.1, read on the forward strand.
TACATCGCTCCCAACTTACTTATTCCATTGAATTTGAAGTCAGAAACCATGTATCACGTTCATTTTCCCTGACCTCACATTAACATAACATCTGTACCTTTGCAAGACATTTTAATACATCAACTCCGTCCTTTTTCTCAGATAATCACTAATGGCATCTGTGGCATCCATTTCTCCTGTCATCTCCACAACCACTACATATCCTTCATTCATGTGAGCATACGGCTGATCGCCGGATTTATCCAGAAAAGTTTCCACTTTCTCAGAAATAGCTTTATCCATATCAGGAATTAAATCTTCAATGTCCTTTAACTGCTCCAGATCAACACTAGAATCTATTACCGACTGATTCACCATGATGCTCACCTCTTTTCCAACATATTCTTTGTATCAGTTGTCCTATACCTACAATTTTCTCAATCACATCACCTTACCTTTCACATTTTGTTCTCAAATTTTATCTATTACTATGGCATTGCATATTCTGTTCGGCGTGTTGGCTTCCATTTGTATAACCCGTTGTCAACGTCACAGTCAACCTCTATCAGAGTATTTCTGAATACTGCCAGCTTCTTCGCAAGCCTACCAGTCGTTTCCGGAGTATCTTCGACGCTCGCCCATAAAATCATTTACAGGGTTATGGCATCTGTGAGATCAGATTATACAGCTCATGTAATTTTCAAGGTACAAAAGAGTTTTTTTGAATATCCTTTCACTTATTACAGCCTGGAAACACCAAAATGTTGTTCACTTCAAAAAAATCCTCTCACTAATAAAGCCTGACAGAAGGATTTTACCAACCTCATTTTGCAATAATTTGCAAAAAGTATTTATCCTCATCTGTACATTCGCTTTCATGCGAACCTTTATCGTACTGTTATTTTAATTCGCATTCATGCGAATGTCAAGTGTTTTGTTCGCTTCAATGCGAATCTTTCTGTTTACATTCACTGTTTTTGGTAGTAAAATGGATTTATCAAAAAGAAAGTGGGAAATCTGATATGACAATCGGTGATAAAATAAAAAAAATCCGGACATTCCGGAATATGACACAGGCAGAACTTGGTGCTGCCCTCGGTTGGGGCGATAAAGGTGCAAATCGTCTTGCCCAATATGAAACGAATTACCGGGTTCCCCGCAAAGATCTGGTAACTGAAATGGCTAAGATTCTGGACGTAAACCCACTGACACTACATGAGCCAACCACGATGGACGCCTCTGAACTGATGGAAATTCTGTTCTGGATTGATGAATTTAACCCAGCAGCTATTAATCTCTTTCAGTTAGAAACCTATCCGGGTAAAAAATGCAATTCCAGTGAGGGTACCGCTGTCCGTTATCATGATTCTGATAACTGGCCGGCTCATCCACCTGTTGGTATGTGGTTCAATTATGGAGTTCTCAATGATTTTATGAAAGAATGGCTTCTCAGAAAAGAAGAATTGAAATCCGGTAAAATTACCAGAGATGAGTATTTTGAGTGGAAAATTAACTGGCCACAGACCTGTGATGGGTGTGGGAAATATGAGCCGAAAAGGCAATGGCGATCTGCAAATGCAGAACTTAGTGAAACTTAGCAAAACTTAAATTTATTATGTTTTTTCTCTTTAACCAAAGAAAAAAGCACTGAAAACCATCAGTCCAACGGTTTTCAGTGCTTTTTTCATATTGCTCTATTGAATTTTCCTCATTCCACCTATACAAGTGAAACTTAGAGAAACTTAAATTAAATCTCTTTCAGACAATTCAATTTGGATATTCACCAACTGTGGATTATTTCTCAGTGGGCCAGTTTCCAGCTTACTGCCTGCTGCCTTGCATCCACAAATCTCTTATAAATGCCTTCCTGCTTCATTAGTTGCTCATGTGTTCCCTGCTGTACAATTCTTCCTTTGTCAACAACCACAATCTGGTCTGCATGTCTGACCGTTTTTAATCTGTGGGCAATCATAATAATCGTTTTTTCCTTTGTAAGTGCATCTACTGCATCCATCAGCTCCTTTTCATTCTCTGGATCAACATTTGCCGTTGCTTCATCCAATATGACGATTGGCGCATCCTTCATAATCGCTCTGGCTATCGAAATACGCTGTTTCTCACCGCCGGAAAGTGTGGCTCCACCTTCTCCAATCACTGTGTCGTACCCATCCGGAAGTTTGCTGATAAAATCATGACAGCACGCTTTCTTCGCCGCTTCCACCACTTCCTCATGACTTGCATCCTGACGTCCGAATTTAATATTATTCTCAATGGTGTCTGCGAACAAATACACCGACTGAAATACAAATGAAAAATTACGCATCAGACTGTTCATGCTGTAGTCTTTTACATTCACACCTCCAAGTGTCACTTCCCCGGAATCCACATCCCAGAACCTGGCAATCAGATTGCAAAGTGTTGATTTTCCTCCACCAGATGGTCCAACGATTGCTGTCGTCGTTTTCTGCGGAATAGAGAGCGATATATCATCAATGATCTTCCGTTTGTCATAAGAAAACGAAACATTAGAAAGTCTAATATCGTAATTTTCCGGCTGTATTTCTTTACCGTCGATATCCATGGTATCCAGCTCCAATATTGCATTTGCTTTATCTACACATACGCTTACCACATGTAAAAGAGATGAATAATTTCCTGCACATTCCAGACTGGCATAAAGCATAAATGCTGAGATTGTCATACCAATTGCATAGACCGCACTCATAGTTCCATTAATATAAAAATATGCACTGCATGCTACGATTACTGCACCTGTGGTTTTTGTTATGACGCTTTGCAGAAAATGATAAGGGACAAACAACATCTCCATCTTTGTATTAATCTTTTCGCATGCTTCATTTGCATCATTTAATCTTTTTGCCTGTTTTCCAAGCAGGTTGTATGATTTTACTTCTGATATTCCCTGCAGATACTCCATGATCTGATTTACAAGCTCTGTATCGCATACCACTTTTTGCTCTGAATCGTTTTTCCCTGCATTCTGCATCACAGCATTTACACCAAAGAAAATAAGCACTCCTGCTGCAGCTGTCAGTCCAATTCTCCAGTCAAAAAGAAACAGCATAAGAATGATCATGGATGTTTCCAGAATTCCCTGCATGGTCAGCATAACCACTCTCGCAGCTACATCGCCAAGTGTTTCCATTGTATTCGTCGTAATAGAAGAAATTTCCCCGATGCTGTTGGCATTAAAATATCCCATCGGCAGATAGCGCAGATGCTCTGCAATCTTGATTCTCATAAAAGCACTCGCATTATATCCTCCTTCTGTCTGAAGCACTGTAGAGTATCTCTTACAGATGACATCAACTACAATTGCAATCACCATGATCGCAATTGAACCACCAATATATTTTCCTATTGGTTTTCCACTCATCAAACCAATCAATATGTACATAATAGCCGGTATCTTCATTGCTGAAGCGAGAGCCTCTATAAGTCCGATCACTATCGACAGTTTAAATTTATTACCATTTTCCCTACCTGAAAAACGAAAGAATTTTGCCAGAATTCCAAACATATCATTCTCCCTCCTTCACCGTATCTTTTACAGAAATATGGGCATCCCACATTTCCTTATAAAGCGGGCATAACATCAGTAGTTCCTCATGTGTACCATGTGCTGTTACATTTCCATCATTTACGACAAAGATCTGATCACTGTCCTTAACGGTAGAAAGCCTGTGTGCGATTACGATCAGTGTCTTCCCTGCTACCAGTTTTGCAATAGAATTCTGCAGAATCGCCTCATTTTCCGGATCCGTATAAGCAGTTGCCTCATCAAGAATTACAATCGGAGCATCCTTCAGCATTGCCCTTGCAATGGAGATACGCTGCCTCTCTCCTCCTGACAGATGTCCTCCTGCACCTCCTACAACCGTATCAAATCCGTTCTCAAGCTGCATGATAAATTCATAGCATCCGCTTTTCTTTGTCACCTCGATGATCTGTTCATCTGTAGCCTCCGGATTTCCCTGTCTAATATTTTCACGTACCGTTTCATTGAACAGATAATTATCCTGTGCAACATATGCAATTTTCCGATTAAAATCTGCAAGCGACATTTCTTTGACATCAACTCCACCGATTTTAATACTTCCGGAATCCACATCCCACAAGGACGCAATCAGCTTTGCGATGGTTGACTTTCCGCTTCCGGAAGGTCCTACGATTGCATTTACCGTTCCTGCTTTTAGCTCCATAGTTACTCCATGCAGAATCTCTTTGTCGTGATAACCAAACCTGACATTTTCAAGTGTAACGGAGTTATCTTTTGGAACACTTTTACTTTTCTCTGGACGTTCAAGCTCCGGCTGTTCCAGAATTCCTGCCACTTCACCAACAATCACTCCGATCTTGCCAAGATCATCTGTATAGGAACCCACTGTGATCAACGGTCCAACGATTCCAAGTGATAAAATAATGCAGATGACAAAATCTGAAATCGCAAGTGTTCCATTGGCTACATAATGTGCCCCAAACGGCAATACCGTAAGAAGCGTATAAGGTGTGACCACCATCATCAGTCCATGAAAGATCGAGCACCGTTTCATCCAGGAAATAAAGGAATCTGCATATTCAAAAGCCGCCTTTGTAAATTTGGCATAAGAACTTTCTGTCTTTCCAAATGCCTTGATCACTTCGATTCCGTCAATATATTCCACTGCCGCATCATTCAGATCTTTTGTTGTCTGAACCGTTCTCTCGAAGCTTGGTTTATAATCCAGCATCATTCCAAAATAGGAAAGAAATCCCACTATAACCGGCACCAATGACCAGAGTGCCAGTCTCCAGTCTGTCAGGAAGAAATAAATCAAAATCACAATCGGTGCCAGCAGATTGGACGTGAATTCCGGGACAATATGCGCCAGTGTTGTCTCGATACTGTCGATTCTTTCCACCATAATATTTTTAAATGTACCGGAAGGTGTGTCTTTCACATAGCCAAGAGGTACCCGCGCCAGCTTGTCACAGCAGGATTTTCTTATATTTGCAAGTACTGCAAACGTTGCTTTATGTGACAATGCTGTCGAAAGTGAATGAAGCAGTTCTGCAATGATAAACGATAATGCAATCAGAACCGCTTTTGCAAGATATATTTCAAACTCCTTTTCACCATTTAAAAACAGCTTTACTATATCTGCAATAATAAAATACGGCAAAATCTTAAAAATCACATTTCCGATTGCAAGTAACACACTCCATACATAGGCAATTCTTTTTTGTCCGGCCCATGTCAGGATCCAGCTGATTGCCGACTTCTTTTTTTCTTTCACATTCGTTCACTCCTTACTTTGGTTTTATTGTTGTTTCTTTCATTAGTTTATTCTAACTCATATATAATAAAATAGGTGGCTTACTGGCATTAGCCACCTGACTTACATTAGTTATACCGGGAATTCAATATTCCACAATCGTTCCCAGCCACCTGTATTGAATTCTTTCAGCTGATGCACATTTTTCTTTGCAGTCTCCCTGTCTATATCATGCTCAATGATCTGAAATACTGATGAAAAAAATCCCGTATAGATCATATGCATAAGGCTTTCCTCTACAATCGGTATTTTCACACCGTTCTCTTTCATCTTTTCCATATATTTCAGGCTGGACTTCATTTCCCGTTCTACCATATTGTGTATGAATAGTTCAAATTTTCCACTGTCTCCACATTTCAACAATAATCTGAAATTATCATAATGATCATAAATATAATCAACCATCTGCTCCATTCCATCACTGGATGTATACGACATATTCCTTGTCTGATCACTGGCCGAAAGCTTTTCAAACTCCTCAACGATCTGATCATAAATCTGATAAATGTGTTCCATATAGGGATCTGTCAGTGCATCAAAAAGTGCCTCTTTCGTCGGATAATATTTGTAAAATGCACCAGTAGTAAGTCCGGCATCTTTTACAATGTTTCTTAAAGATGCTCCGGTCAGACCATCTTTCAGGAAATGTTTTCTGGCTGTATTTAATATATTTTTTTGTGTATCTTCTGCTTTTGTCGACATTCTTTTCGTATCCTCTAAAGTTCTTTCCAAAATATAACAGTGCTATATAGCACTGTTATATTTTAACTCATTACAGGAATTTGTCAAGTCTGCTGTTTCGATTTTTTATTTTCCCGTGTATTCAATTTTCACTTAGCAGATGCATCTGTAGTTTGATTTTGCCGTCGTCACACCACATGATTCTCTTCAGCATCTTTCCTTTTGACCAATATAAACTTTTCATTGCTATATATAAGAACGGAACCATGATTCTGCGTGTTGCCTTTCCAATTTGTACAAACTGTCCACCATCAAAAAATACATGCTTTAACGGTATTTTTGCCTATGTCAGAAATGCCATGGCAAGATCTGCACCAATCGAAGATGCAACTACAAGTTCTATTTCTTTGATTCCATGTTTAAGCCTCCTCTTCGACTTTTTCAAAATCTACTGTCAGTTCCTTCATAGAAATTTTTACCACCTTAAAACCATACTGCAAAAGTTCCTTTTTGAATGTAAGGAACGAATGATCTATAGGCACTCCGGCAATGTTTTCAATTTCAGCAAAAGTCAACTTGAAATCGTCTGTTTTATTTTTATTGATTCACTTCCATAAAGGATTATATTTGCTCATAATTATCATTCATCTACTTTCCAAAACTATTTACAATATCCTTTGCCATCAGTCAGATTTACTCCACTTGCCACAACACTTTTCCTGGATAAAATATTTTCTTATCTTCTCCATTCCTTCTGCATCCATCTGATACTGATCTGCAATAGTTCCATTTTCAAAATGAATGACATCAGTGCAACACTCTATAATCAGTTCCAAATCATGTGTGATCACATAAACCGAAATTCCGGTATCCCACACTTCTCTTAGAACCTCTGCAACCTCCAGCATATGCTTATGATCAAGACCACTGGTTGGTTCATCCAAAAACAGCACAGAGCGCCCGGAGGCAATTGCAGATGCGATAGCCGCCCGCTGCTTCTGACCTCCGGAAAGTGACATTGGATGACGGTCTTTGACTTTTATCAGATCCAGCATATCAAGAAATTTGTCTGCTTCTTTCTCATTTTCTTCTTTCATGCTAATCATAACTTCATCCTGTATTGTCTCTGTAAAAAGCTGATGATTCACTTCCTGCATAACCATATAACAGGCTTTCAGCCTTTCTTTTGGTCTGTAAGTTTTTCCATTCCAGATGATTGTGCCACATTGTTTTTCCAAACCACAGAAACAACGGGAAAAAGTAGATTTTCCAGCTCCATTATTGCCCGTAATTGCGACAATCCGATTTGCCGGAATCTCACATTCTCTGATATATAAAATCTGTGGACCATTCTTATATGCAAAATTAAAATCATGAAGTTCCATTGTGGTTCTTTCTGATATCAACATCTCTGGCATAAGGAGATTTTCCAGAACATAAGCCCGCAGTCCCATCTCTTCTCGCTTTTCTTCTGTCAGATTTTCAAACTCTGTGGCTGAATAATCCTGAATAATCTGTCCCTCTTTCATATAAATAAACCGATCCGCCAGCCCACGCAGATAATACAGGCGATGCTCCGATATAATAATCGTTTTTCCCTGTTCCTTCCAGTGGGCGATTATTCTTCGCAGATCCATGATTGAAGCTGCATCCAGATTAGAAGAGGGTTCGTCCAGGACAAAAATATCCGGTTTCATAATAGAAACCCCTGCACAGGCAATCTTCTGCTTCTCTCCACCTGAAAGCTGAAAAATATTGCGTCCAATCAATTTTTTCAGATGCAGCTCCTGAATTGTAGCCTGCAATCGATCTTTGATTTCTTCCTTTGGCATTCCAAGATTTTCACATCCAAAAGTAATCTCGCTTGTTGTATCTACATTAAAAAACTGTGACCGTGGATTTTGAAAAACACTTCCAACAATTTTTGCTGTATCATACAGTGGCTGCTGCGAAACATTTATCCCATTTATCCATATCTCACCAGTTAATTTTCCTTCATAATAATGTGGAATCAACCCATTGATCATTCGAGTGAGTGTTGTTTTTCCACAACCGCTCTCCCCACATAGCACAATAACCTGACCATCTTCTATCTCCAGATCAATATCCCGGATTCCCACAGAATATTCATTATTTTCTCCATATGTAAATGTTGCATGATCTATTTTTATCATAATGTACTACCTCAAAAAACAATATACTGATGCAAAAAGAACAATATAAAGCATGCAAAGCAAACAACAATGGCACTAAAATCCTGTACATGAAAGCCAATCTCGCAGACATTGGTTCTTCTGACCGGTGCACCAAGTCCCCTTGTTAGAGCTGCTGCAGACAGCTCATCACCAATTTTTATTACGGATACCATCAATGGTATCAGCCGGTATTCAATCATAAGGAATGGATTTTTACCACCAAAACGGATATTTCTCATTTTCATTGCATCCCGGATTGCCTGATATTCTTCCTTGATTGTAGGAAAGAAACGGAAAATAACTGACAACGGTATTATGATTTTTTCTGTGACATGCATCCGCTCCATTGCACTGATAAACTCACTTACAGATGTAGAAGAAATCAGATATGCGCCTGTCATAATTCCCGGTGCAAAACGCGTCATAATTGATGTTGCTGCCAATATCAGAAAAGAAATCATACCACTCCAAACATTCAATGCCAGCCGCTCCAGTACAAAGCATACCGCATAGAGAACTGCATATTTACCGGCTGTTTTGAATTTGTGCTCTGACAAAATCAATGCAAATGGTATAAGGCTTAGTATTGGTTTCACTATATTCATGATTCCATCATTGCTGGTACTGAACATCAATGTTGTAATCGTTATAAGCATAAACAATTTTGTTCTAGGATCTAAAACAATTCCATTTCTGCTGTCAACAGTAGCAGATAATATCTCATCCATTACACGATTCCTGCTTTTACAAAGTGTTTTTTGAGCAACGCTTTTCCAATCATTCCTCCAATGATTGCGCAGATAAAGATACCTGCAATCACAAGAACAATGCTCCACATAGGCATGACAGCCATTACTTTATCTGCATACTCTTTACCAAAACTGGCTGCGAAGCTGGCTCTTGAATCTTCTACCATGAAGTACATTGGAATATATGTACCAACCATCCAGAGACTGAATACTGCATATCCAATCAGGCTCCTTTTAGCACTTTTATAATTGCCAAATTTCAGAATCAAATCTCCCAGCAGCCCAAAGATAAGCCCCAAAGGTACACCCCAATATCCCATTCCGGTAAGTCCCATCAAAAGGCCACTCAGAATTGCCATCAGCGTTACCATACCAAACTTCTTTACCCTTGTCAGGAATAACATAAATGGAATTCCTGTGATCAGTGTCCACAATGCACCAAGAATCGGAAGAAATATCGGAACAAAGCCAATCGGAATTGCCACACAACATCCGAGTACAAAATAAAGGACTGTGAAAAGTCCCAGATTAATCAGGTCCTTCGCCTGTAATTTGTTATTCATACAGAATACCTCCCTTGTATAATTAGCTCTATCTAACTACTCCATAAAATACCATATGTTTTGTTATATCTCTACAACCAAATATCATTTTAGCTCCAAACAGCATTGGGTTTTATTGTTGACTCTGCTCTCTTCAAATCCTATAATATTATCTGTTACAGGGCAAAAGTACTTATATCAGGGAGATCTTCTATGAAAATTAACGACGTGATCAAAAAATGTATCAAAATACCAGGTATATCCATAAAACAGGCTGAATATAGTATGGAGCTTATATTAAATACGAAGGAAGGTAAAGGTTCGATGACCTTTTTTTCACTTTTTCCCGGTCTGTCTCTGGCATATATTTTTATAAATTCTCCAACCTGGACGGCTCCCGACCTTCGATCAGACAGCTCCATTACAAAAGGTCCATTGCTTCTTAACTATTGTGTGACAGGTCGTTGTGAAATGATCCTGAACAACAAAAATTTTGTCTACATCAAAGACAGAGAACTTTCTCTCACAGAATGCTTCGCCCAAAAAGAATATGTTTATCCAAAGCGCATCTATGAGGGGCTTGAATTCTTTATTGATATAGATACATTTACTTTAGAAAATACATGGGTACAAAATGAATTTAGCATTGATTTCAGAAAAATCTCAAAGATGTTTTGTCCTCATGGAAGCACTTATATATCGACAGCGACCCACGAAACTGAGGAAATTCTCAAAAAACTATGGGAATTATATGATTTTCCGGCCTCTTTTGCAGTCATTCAAATGAAAATATATACGCTCGCTTTATTCTCAGTACTACAAAATTTGGAGGCTATCCCTAAGTCTCAGGCCTGCACTTTCTTTACTGAATCTCAGGTTAATATTGCTAAAAAGGTCGAAAATATCATCACCTCAGACCTAAGGCTGCATCATCCTGCGTGGGAATTGGCTGAATATTTTTCTATCAGCGAAACCAGTCTAAAAAATTATTTTCGCGGTGTTTACGGACAGAATATTTCTGTCTATCTGCGTGAAATGCGTATGAATAAAGCAGGCGAACTGCTTGCCTCAACACGACTGTCTGTAGCTGAGATTGCAGCACAGGTCGGATATCTGAATCAGAGCAAATTCGCCTCTGTGTTTAAAAAGCATTTTGGTGTATCACCTTTGGAATATCGCCGCACCAGACATTTAGACTCCTAAACTCTCCATTTTGTTGCCTCTCTTCTTTCAACAATAAAATGACGATAAATCCCATCCTGTCTCACAAGTTCTTCATGTATTCCCTGCTGTGCGGTTTTCCATTCTCCAGAGCGAAAATCCGTTCAGCTTTCTGTACTGTTTTTAGGCGGTGTGCAATCATAATAACAGCTTTATCATTTGTCAGGTACCACCCACTGGTCATTAAAATAACAAATTACATATAATCAAACTTCTTCCGAAGATATATTCTGAGTAGCATGATACCCATATTAATGAGTATAAATAGCAAAATCAAATTCACCGGCAGATATTTTCTAGTTACATCCCCAAGCACTGCTATCCCTGAAAGGCTTCCAATCAAAAACATTTGTGAAATTTCGTTCCACATTTTTTTGTATTGTTTTATTGTTTCCATAATTATCACCATTATGATTCCCATTATGAAAAGCACAGCTACGATTGCCAGAATCCTGATAACCCATACTTCCCCACCTGTATATGCTATTTTCTGGTTAAATCCATTATCATAAGTTGGATATACCAGCCATTTACAAAATCGAACATACCACATGAATGGAGCCATAAAAAAATCTATGAAATCATGTTGAAAAGCACCATTCTGTAGAATTGCAAACAGGACTACCGTAATGTATCCCATTCCCCAGAAATATTCTATAGACTTCATGCTTTCCGTTCTGTCCTTTACTTCTTTTTTCGCTTTACGAATTTCCAGCTCAGCACGTTTCTTTTCGTTACGGGCTTTGGATTCTGCCTGCTCTATCTTTTTCTCTGCTTCTTTTTGTTTCTTCTGTGCTTCATCTACTGCTTCAACAGATGATTTATTAACCTGTATCTGCAATTTAGAGTTCTGGTCCCGAACGTCTTTTATTTCTTCTTCGAGCTGCTCTTGCTCGCTCCTGCTCTTCAAGCCGTTTCTGTTCCTCAAATCGTCGTTGTTCTTCTGAAGCGATTGATTCAGCTTCTGCGTTTCGGACAGTTCGGTTGTCAAACGATGAATTTCGTCGTTTAATTTCCGAATTTCGTCTTGCATTTCGTGATTCTCGAAGAATAGCTTCTGTTTTTCCATTTTCAGCTTGTGTGTCCTTTCCTGAAATTTCTGGATAAACTCGTTCATCTTCTGATTTCTCACCTGTAACTCGTCTCTCTCTTCCGTCACTAGCTCCAGTGACGCCGCCTGCTCCTTCGCAAGCTGCTTCCACTTGTCGGTAGTATCCGGCAAGTTCTTCATCTGATCTGCTGTCTCTGTTGGCTGAATCTCTGGCTTTTTTCCTATTTCCATTAAATTCATTCTCTAGTCCCTCCTTGCTGATATCCAAATGAAATGTTTTGAACAGATTACTGTCACGTACTTTCTTTCCCTCTTGGTTCTGAAAAGTAATGTGCTTCCGTTTCTCTGTCCAGTTTACGTTCCATCCGAACTGCTTCATTTTTTCTATAAACTTTTCTTTGCTTATACAATTTTCCAGTGCTTTTAACACTGCCATTGCACAGTCCGCTACAAAGCTATCCTTTACCTGCTGACGGAACAGATTATATTTGTCTTTGCTCCATGCAATGACTTCCCCTTTTTCAATCTGACTTCCATCAAAATGCTTTCCTTTTTCGGCAACGGTCAGTCCTCGTTCCCGGCACATCTGATTGGTAAGCTGTTTCATACGTTCCAGATCTTTTCTGGTGTTATGCAGCTTTCTCCCATCTTCATAACTCACTGAATTAGTAACCAAATGGCAGTGGATATGGTCTTTATCCTTATGCACAGCCACTAAGGTCTGGAATCCACTGAACCAATTTTCTGCAAACTCTTTTCCAAATTCAAATGCCTGCTCCGGGGTGATCTGCTCATCCTTATGCCAGGAAATAATGTTGTGGGCATACATTCTCCCTGTATCTTTATTCCACATCTTCTTTTCTTCCAAAAAGGTTCTGTACACCAGATCATAATTAATTTCATTGTGACAGTACGGGCCTGTTATATAAGTAAGCAGCTCACTTGTCTTGTCCTGTCGTAAAACATATTCAATACAATTTCTCATTGCTCCATGTGTATTTGTCCGCTTATTAATCGTCTTATTAACTGCCATATCCTTTCACTCTCCTTCCGATACTTGAGAATATTTTTATTGAGGAAATACAACATACTGTCGTTTGGGATTTCTCCATCTGTATGCAGTTTTCTTGCAATCTGGTTGATATTTGTCGTAGCTCCCCGGAGCTGACAAAGGATATCCGCAAACATCTGGTTCAGTCTTTTCAGTTCTTCTATTTCCTCTGCCGTTGCTATCTTCAAGTCTGCGATTGCTTTTATCACAACTTCCTGCTGTGTTCTTCCGGATTCTTTAACCTTGCTCTGAAACAAATCGTATTCCTCTTTATTCATCCGTATGGTTACTGTATGATTTCGTTTTCTCATAGGCTTTTGTCTCCTTTCATTGCTTGATTTTCATTCTTTGTTAACAGCCACAGCGTTCTGGCGGCATATTGGTAGGAGATTTATAAGAGAGTGCAACGCTCTCTTATACAGGTGCAGGACAGCGTCCTAGTCAATCAGTAAGTGTTCCGTAGGAATGTCCGGTGGACATTTCGCAGGAATACTTACGCCATTGACGTGCCGGGGTTCCAAGGGGCGGAGCCCTCTGGCAAGTTTAGGAACAGCCCAAAGGCTGGCTCCGGTGCATAGTGGCTTGCCACTTTGCGAAACTTGCCTGTCATCTCCCCACCACTGAATCGACACCCGCCAGGCAATATTTTCCACCCTACATTATCAAATCCAAATGGAGATGACGGTGGGTTTGTGGTGCAGGAGCCGACTGCGGAAGAAAAAGAAAAGCTCCACCTTTCATAGATTTTCCCTTTCTGAAACAGGCTGGTCATGCACCACTCCGATGCGAAGTATCGGACAATCATGTGCCGTATCCGGCACCCTATATCTTTTCTTTGCCTGTTTGTACACCCCTCTCATCTGCAAACACCTTTCTGCCATATTTCCCTGTTATTTCTGTCTTTCTTTTTCTGAACTGCTTTCTATTTCTGCTGAAAGGCATAAAAATAGCAGTCATGAACATTTCTCCAACTCATAATGTCTGAAATGCTATCACTGCTATTGTCTTTTTCTGCTATTCTGTTTTCGTAAAACTATTCTTTACTGTCAGTCCTTTTTCCTGTTACTGCTATTTTATTTTGTCGCAAATTTCAAGCAGGTCATGTAATAAATTCTCCAGTTTCATAAGTCTGCGATGCTGATACCAGATCAATCCTGGCAATCCCGCTGCAAGAAAGAACGAAGCACACAAAATCTTTATTGCCTGTCCTCTGCTGCTTATCCCTCCATATCCAAATCCACATACCAGATTCACGAATAAAACATAGAAATATCCACAAAATAAGACAAACTCAAAAATCCACACCAGCACCTTTTTCACTTTCTCTTTCACTCTGTACTTCTCCCTCCTACATTTTTAAATTCAGTGTAGCGAATTTCCCGCTATATTTCAATAGTGAATATCTCGCTAAGTTATTATTATGCTAGAGGTGAAACACATGTATCAGAGAATACGGGATCTGCGTGAAGATCGTGACCTTACGCAGAAGAATATGGGTGAAATCCTAAATTGCAGTCAGCGTATTTACAGTAATTATGAATGTGGTGATGTCGATATCCCTACTCACATTCTGATTAAACTGGCTGAATTTCATAATACCAGCGTTGATTATCTGCTAAACCTGACAGATGATAAACGTCCTTACCCAAGAAAAAAGAATAGCTCCACTTAAAGCAGTCTGATTTATTTTATGTAAGCCAGACTGCTTTTCTTTTATAATCAGCTAAAAACTGTCTGCAAAATCCAGTGCTGCATCCATATCAGCTTCTTTCTCCCAGTCCAGATTATCTTCTGCGATCTCTTCATCCGTTTTCTCCATTGTTAGTGTTCTGTCTGGCAGATTAATTTCTCCTACCGATTCTTTTACAAACGGTACAAGCATTTCCATCAGATTCTTCGCTATAGCCATCGGGGCAGATTCTTTCACTCCATCCCGGACAGCTGTTTCCACTCTTTCCAGAAAAGCATCTTCCTTTTCTCTGGTTTCCAGATACGGATCTGCTTCATTCCTGTACTCTCTGGAAAAATAATCGTTTAAAGCAACTACAACTGCTCTGGTGTACGATTTATATTTTTCCCTGTCCATCGTCTGCAAATATTCCCATGCCTGCCTGTCCTGTTCATCACAAAGATTCAAACGGATATTTGTGTTGATGATTTTCCGTTCTTTTCTCATACAAGCATCCCTCCGTTTCTCTGGATTTTCCTTACGCTCATTGCTTCATAGCCTTTCGCTGTGGCACAGATGTCCCGTACAATTGTCACCCGGCTCTTGTCATATTCTCCAAAATTCTGGATCATACAACCGCCACCGCCGACCACATACAGACGCATCAGTTCTGGATTATATTCCCGTTCTCTCAGCTTATGAAAGATTTCTTTCGTATAATCTCCGGCAGCTTTACGAATGACTGTCAGATATTTCTCACCAATATCTGCTGTCCCGGTACGGATCACCTGCTCAATCACCAGATCATCCACCACTGTTCCCAGTTCTTTCAACAAAGATTCCCTGACTGCAAGCACACACTGGTGCGTTCCATATTTCTCTGTAAAGCATTTCTTCTCTAATGGACGGGAATTATTGATATACATGATGTTCATAGTCCCGTTTCCAATATCCACAAGCATGTTGATTCCTTTGAAATCCTGTAAACGGTAAAAAGCTGCTGCAAATCCCTGTGGGTAAATATCAGCTCCTGCAAACTCCACACGATATTCTTTATTGCGGAATGTAAAATCCACACATTCATTCTGGAGAAGATATTTCTGGAAATCTTCTTTCTGTATAGCTACCCAGGTAAGTGGAAGTCCGGCTGCAATGTGTACCTTTGCCCGGTTCATACCTTTCCCATCCAGTTCCCTTGCGATAGCCGCCAGTGTCAGCACATAATAGTCCTCGTCCTGCGTTTTCTCTGCATAGAACTCCTTGTGTTCCTCTCCGATCTGGTAATACATGTCATTGTAAACAAGAAGATTATTCTGGAAGATTGGCTCCTTGTCATATCTGGCTACACCGGATGGAAAGCATCTGGTGGCTGTTTTCATGTTTCCATACCCATGATCAATCCCGATCACCATAACTGTCTCATTATTGTTGTTTTTCATCATTCTCATAATCATACCTCATACTTTCTTAATATTTATTTTTGACTTTCTCCCAAATTTGGGAAAAACCTATATTTGTATCAGCTAAAACGTTGATACATGAAAAAGGGCAGTCAGTGTAAAAAAAGCAAAATTTTATGTACTCTGGCAGCTATCTTTGTTATTTCTCCTGCTCCGGTAACATTTCTTTTTGCTTATTTTGCCCTAAATGCCCTTAATTTCCTGATTCATATTTAATTGTAACTGTTTATAATCTATATCTGTTTCTTCAAAAGGTATTCTTTCTTCTGGATCTACAGGGCAAAAATCTTCTTCCTTAACTGCAATATCCTGATAATAAAACTCACCATTGTACTGCTTCAGAAGGAAACCTTTATCTGTCATATTTCTGAAAAAGTTGGATTTACCATGCCCCTGTCTGCCATTCTCTTTACAGTATTCCTCATACATATGGAACACTTCACTTCGTTTCAGACGTTTTCCTTTGGCACGCACCAATGACTCATCAATAAAAGCACAGATACTATCTGACGTCCGTTGCACTTCTCTTACACATTCTTTGCTGTGTTCGCTCTCCGTGAACTTTCCCTGTTCGTACAGATTTTTCAATGCAATCATCGCCATATGAATTGCATAATCGGATTCTGCCTGTACCTTTTCCTTTAAGTGCAGATCTTTTTCACCACTTTTTACTACCCGGTTCATATCAAGAATCAGTAGTCTACGGTAAAAAGCATCTGACTTATCCTCAAGATTCTGCGGCATTTCATTGGTAGAAAAAAGCAGCTTCGCATAAGAGTGGAAATGAATTGCATCCTGTCCTTTTTTCTCATAAATCAGTGTGTCCTCACCGACTGCTTTCTTTAATACATCTGTGTTCTCCATTGCTTTGCATGGAATATCTGCACAGGCATTTAACAGCTTTCCATACATTCCAGTCGCATAGAATCGTTTATTTAAATCCTGTAAAGAAATACTGGACATATTGGTGATTCCAACTACATGCTGGATCAGCGATACTGCCACAGACTTTCCGGTTCCACCATTTCCTTTCAGTGTAAGGAATTTCTGAAACTGCGTATCCTGTGTCATGCAGTATCCAAAATACTCCCAGAATGTCTGCTGTTCTTCTTTGTTAGGAAGAGACGATGCCAGATACTTTTTTATATTTTCTCCACCTTGTAACACCTGCTCACAATCTTCTGGATAATAGGGAAATGGTATCTGATTGATTGTCAGATAATCTGGATTGTGTTCCAACATTTCGCCTTTAACCGGATCATAATATCCATTTTTGAAATTGATCCACCGCACAGGTTGTTTATTTAGTTCATATGCCTCTCGGTGAACTTTTGGCTGTGCGATCAGTAGATTATAGATTCTTTTGATCACTCCACTCTGTACCTGATCACGATAGATCAGCTTCTGGATACGGTATTTCATTCTTACACCATCATGGTCTTCCAGGAAAACACCATGCTCATAATAATACGGTGTGATTCCCACCACAAAAAACTGAACATTCTCCACCAGGTAATCTACAATCTCCATATCCCGGACACCTTTCACATTCCCTTTTGCATCAAATAAGTGAAAACGGCTCAGTTCCGGTTCTTCTTTCGGATCTCGCTCAAACCGAAGAATATACTGTTCCAGTAATTTCTCAACTTCTTTCTGATTATCCAGTTTGCCAAGGTACTCCTTCTCTTTGAACAACTGCCAGCCTGCTTTTCCGTCAAGACCAGCGTCTTTGAAAAATGTCAGTATCTTATCATTTACCCACTTCACCGTACAGGAAGCCACATAATGATAGGCACTCTGACAGCTTCCAGTAAACTGAATAGATCTCATTTCCTCTATAAAGGAATCTGCACTGAAATAATATCCGTCATCTTCCTGCACCAGACAAAGTGCCTGATAACCTGACATCACAATATTCAACGCTATATCCTGATTGTCCACCAAAAAGATATAGGTCTGTGCTGTCCCTTCTGGATTGGTTTCCATATAATGCTTCAAAAACTTCTTGTTCAAACTTATCACTTCCTTTCAGGCAAAGAAAAAGACGCAAGCCATATCTTATGACTCACGCCTTACTTCGCTCACAATATTCTATTTTTATCAGTTACCTGCCAGATTAGTTACTGACAATCCTTATACATAAATCAATTCTTTCAGGATAATCTCTTCTGCAATCGCTCTGTGCTGATTGGCAGCTCTTACCCATGCCATCTGATTTTTCTCCTTATCCGGCAGTGGTTCTTTTTCTTCCAACTGTTTCAGAATCACTTCTTCCCGTTCCCTGGCTGCCTTGTCCACTTCCAGAAGATGCTCTCCAATCGTATCCTGCAGAAGCATCACCTGATAGGTTGAATTTCGATGGTTCTTCAGATAATCTCTGCGTAAGAATCCATATTTGCCAAGCTGCTCCATCTGCTCACCGGATTTATAGGTGAGGTTCGGAATCAGGTATCCATTTACATTTGTATAAGTCAGTTTCATATCCCTATGACCTCTCTTTCGTTTAAACTGTTGTCTGTAACAGAACCAACTGTTCATGTTACGTCATTGCTACAAATCTTTCTTTCCATATCATTTTGAATCCAACCCGGGCAGATTTTCTTCAAAATCATGGTAAAAGTGCTTCGTTTCTGTGTTGGGAAAATGAACGGAAACACTTGATTTTACTGACTTTCTTCAATGTAACCTTATTATAACGTCCTCCCCATACCCCACCTCCCGATTCGGATACTTCTCAAATCCCGGCAACTCTCTCGCCCCGCGCCGGAGATACGCCTTCACCTTCTCCCCATACAAAAACGGATCATTTCCTCTTACGATCCCCCATTCCATCAAAAGTGCCGATGCTCCTGTCACAAACGGCGTTGCGAAAGAAGTTCCACTCACCACTGTCACCCCTCCGCCAACTGCTGTCGTCCTTACGTTCACTCCCGGTGCCACAAGATCCGGTTTCGTCCTTTCATCCTGCCAGGTATATCCTCTTCCTGAAAAAGATGCATAGGAAAAAGTAAGCGCATCATACGCCCCAACCGATATCACTTTATCTGCAGTCGAAGGAATCGTTAAGGTCACTTCTTCATCCGGATACAAAAATCCTGTCCCTCGGTTCAACACATTCTCACTTGGCAACCACAGATCATACTGCCCTTCCACAACCCTTGTCGGATTCAAAATGATCTGCCAGACTCCCGACGTAATATAATCTGTCACCGGAATCATATCAATATAAATCTCCTGCGCGACATTATACGGGCTCGGTTTTCCATAATATAATAAAATCTCCGTTTCCCCGATCCGGAATCTCTGCGAACCGAGAACAGATTGTATTGGACCGATCCGCGTCCCCGCAGGAGATACAAATGAAATTTCCACTTCGTCCGTATACGCTTTCCAGATCTGAATATTCAATGTTGATTCATCTGCCTGTACTGCGAGCTGTATTCTTTCTTCTTTTCTTTTCTGCAGCACTCCAGAAGTATGCCCGGCACTTGCTGCTTCATTTCCGGTCCCCACACAGATCACACTCTTCCAGAAATTCGACAGATCATCAATATACCGTTCTACCAGACTCCTGCCGTCATGAGAACCATATGTATTTCCAAAACTCAGATTGATCGCCACCGGCATCCGAAATTCCAGTGCTTTCCTCACCACATAATCCATCGCCTGCATCAGTTCTGTCGTCCGTGGAAATCCGTCTGGCATAGGCGACCCCATTTTTACCACAATCAGCTCACTCTCCGGTGCCACACCGGCATACAGATTTCCGCTTCCTCGCCCATTTCCGGCAGCAATCCCTGCAACTGCAGTCCCATGACCGGATATATCCTGACTTGGTACCATTCTTCTCCTTTCCTCTGACGAGTCAGCCTCAAGTGCCCTGTTAATCTGCTCCTTGGTAAATTCCACTCCCATCCGATACCCTTTTGGTGGATTCTTCTCTTCATCCGCATTCGGTCTTAATGACTGATCCCACATCACCCGTATTCTCGTCGTTCCATCTGCATTCCGAAAATCTTCATTCGCATAATCAATCCCCGAATCAATTATCGCCACAAGGACACCCTGTCCACGCAGATCAAGAAAGCGGGTATCCTGCACCTCATTGATACAGGATACCCGCTTCCCATTTGCTATTTGAAAAAATAAACGTTTCGGTTTCTCTATATATTCTACCTCAGGAATATCTGAAAGTAAATCAATCCTGGACTGGCTGATCCGAATGATCGCGTACTCATTCTGAAGTTCAACCACCTGGATTGCCAAGGCTCTTACCTGATCCAGATTGCCCGAATATTTAATAATCAATTCCCATTCCCTGTCAATCGGATGATACCCGACATCCAGGTTCAATGATTTTTCTCTTTCTTCTTCCGTCGCTCCAAGTGCCAGATTTAAAAGATTTTCCAGTTTCTGATCTTCCATATCTTCTTACGCCCTGTAAGTTATTCCTGATATTTTATGATGACCATTCCGAAATTATTTCTGTATTTTATGCTACATTTTCTGCAGCCTGCTTTTTATTTGCAGGCTTTCCTGCTTTTCTCTTATCATATGCTGCAAATAATCCTGCGAGAAGTGTTCCTGAAATAGAATGCCATGTACAGGATACAGCACAGATAATTGCGGATTCCGGTGCCACCGCAAACTGTGCCGTTGTGGTTGCAAGGTTGGTAGCAAGTCCGGCGTTCTGCATTCCAACTTCGATGGAGATTGTTCTCTTCTTTGCAGTATTCATACCAGTCAGTCTTCCTGCGCCGTATCCCAGCAGATATCCAAGTCCATTATGAAGAAATACTGCCACAAAAATTACAACTCCTGATTCAAAGAATTTGTCTCCCTGCGAAGAAACCACTCCGCCAACTACACATGCAAGTCCAAGTACTGCAACTCCAGGCATCACTTTCTGAAGCTCTGTAAATGTTTTTTTCTTTCCAAACAGATAATTCAGTAAAAATCCAAAAGCTACCGGAACAATAACGGTCTCAACAATAGATACAAACATCGGAAGTCCTTTGATCGTAATATGCGTTCCGCTTGCAAGAAGTGAAACCATAAGCGGTGTCATAACCGGTGAAATGATTGTGGATACCGTAGTCATTCCTACGGAAAATGCCACATCTCCGCCACACAGATAAGACATGATATTGGAGGATACACCACCCGGACAACAGCCTACAAGGATCAGACCAAGTGCAATTCCATCCGGAAGCTGAAGTACTTTCGTCAGTGCAAATGCAAGAAATGGCATGATCAGATACTGCGCGATTGCGCCGATACAGATATCAAAAGGTCTCTGTGCCAGAATCTTAAAATCTTCGGTTGTCAGTGTCAGTCCCATGCTGAACATGATGATTCCGATGATGATCGACTGACAGGTGAACTTGTTGGATACCGGATCAACGAACAATGGGTTATTTACCCATCCCATCATTGCCGGTACAAAGAATGTGACTACTGCAATAGCGATTACCACCAATGATGTATAGTCTGATAAAAATTTGCTTGCTTTTTGTAATGCTTTCATTACAGTTTCCTCCTTTTTCTTTTCGTCCACGCAAAACTGTTCTTCTAATCTTTCGATAACAAAATTCACAGGATTTTTTTGTATACACAGCAACAAAAAAGTCCCTTTCCAGAATCAATCTGAAAAGGGACGAATAAAATCCGCGTTACCACCCTAATTCCACAGATAATAATCTGCGGCACTTCACATACCAACATATGCTATCCATATAACGGTGGATCCCGGCAAAGTCTACTTGCAGATACTTTTTCTGCTTTGGACCCGCTTCTTAGAGAGGATATCCTTATCCGGTTATTACCTGTTCACACCATCCACAGGCTCTCTGAAAATAATGACGGATACGACTTTGTTCTCATCAACGAATTTTGGTGAACCATATTTTCTTTAACAGTTATTATAGTCTTCTCTTCGGAAATGTCAAGAACGAATTTTAATTAAATCCGACAATTCTTCTCGCCACAATGTACGCCAGAGACGAAATCTTTCTTCCTGATCTGCCCGGAAGATTCATGGTCTGTCCAAGGATTCCGTAACGGATCTTCCAATAAGTTCCGTAGTGATTCTTCTTCAGATACTGCCACAGCTCCCGTTTCTTTTCCAGATTCTCTGCATTTTTGGAACGAATCAGAAGAATCGAAGACACCGTCATCATAATTGCAAGATAATTAGTCATATAGGTCCGCAGTTTTTTATTAGAAATCTTACGCATATCATACATATCAATCATGCTCTTTGTGACAAAGATCTGCTGATCCACACGACTGATCATCACCTTTTCATTGACAGACTGATCTTCTCTTCCAATGTAATAACGATAAAAATCCACATCCATGTAATACATCTTACGCACATGCGGAAGTGGATAGTAAACATAAATATTGTCCACATAGAACGTATGCTTCGGCAGCCTGAGCTGACATAATTTCAGGAAATCTGTCCGGTAAATAACAGAATGCATCAGAATATACTGTCCCAGATGGAAATGTTTCACATCATTCCAGCCAAAAATCTCTTCCTGTGGAAGCACATTCTTGTACTCAATCACTTTCTTGTGCTCCATTCCTTCTTTTTCGTATACATAATTGGCAAGCAGCATATCCACCTGCTTTTCTTCCTCTTCAAACTTTTTCAGAACATCCAGAATCTTGTACAGTGCTTCTTCATCTACCCAGTCATCACTGTCCACAACTTTAAAATATTTTCCCTCTGCGTGGTCAAGACCTGCATTGACCGCATCTCCGTGTCCACCATTTTCCTTATCAACTGCACGGACGATCGTTGGATACTTTTCTTCATACTCATGTGCAATCTTTGAAGTATCATCCTTTGATCCGTCATTAACTATGATGATCTCTACATCTTCTCCACCTTTTAAAATAGATTCCACTGCCCGGTCCATATAAGCTGCCGAGTTATAACACGGAATCGCAAACGATATATATTTCATGTGTATTCTCCTTCTCAATTTAAAGCTCACGTTCCTAGTATAGCCTAATTTTTTTTGTTTTCCAACTGATATTGTAAATTTCACATTTTTCGGCTATAGTTAAAGCTATATGATTACTATGAATAAAGAGGAGGATTTCAACTATGAATCACAATTTACTGGTCGGACAATCAGGTGGTCCTACTGCTGTAATCAACGGAAGTCTCTATGGTGTTGTCTCAGAAGGTCTGGCAAATCCGGAGATTGATAATGTCATCGGTATGGTCAACGGTATTGAAGGTTTTCTTGCCGATCACACAATAGACATGGCACCTTTAAAAGAAAATGGCGAACTGGAACGTATCCGCACCACACCGGGTTCATATCTTGGTTCCTGCCGTTATAAATTACCGGAAGATCTTTCCGATCCGGTTTATCCTGAACTTTTCCAAAAATTTACCGAAAAAGAAATCAGCTATTTCTTCTATATTGGCGGAAATGATTCTATGGATACCGTAAGTAAATTATCCCGCTACGCAGCAACAGTCGGAAGTGATATCCGCATCATCGGAGTTCCGAAAACCATCGACAACGATCTGGTTCTGACCGATCATACCCCGGGCTACGGAAGTGCTGCCAAATATGTTGCTTCTACAGTACGCGAAATTGCAATTGATGCCTCTGTCTATGATAATAAACCATCTGTCACCATCGTCGAGATCATGGGACGCCATGCCGGATGGCTGACCGCCGCAAGCGTTCTTGCCCGCAAATTTGAAGGCGATAATCCGGTTCTTATTTATCTTCCGGAAGTTGCTTTCTCCCCGGATGCATTTATCGAAAAGGTAAAAGAAAAGCTTACTAAAACTTCTAATCTCGTTGTCTGCATTTCCGAAGGAATCAACGATGGTAACGGAACCTTTGTCTGTGAGCTTGCAAGTGATGTCGGCACAGATACTTTCGGTCATAAAATGCTGACTGGCTCCGGAAAGTATCTTGAAAATCTCGTAAAAGAAAAGCTTGGTATCAAAGTACGCTCTGTGGAACTCAATGTCTGCCAGAGATGCTCTTCCTCCTGTTTATCTGCCACAGATCTGGACGAAGCCGCTGCTTCCGGCCGTTTTGCTGTAAGTGCCGCTTTAGATGGTGAAACAGGAAAGATGATCAATTTTATCCGTAAGAGTGATGACCCATACATCCTTGAATTCGGAACTGCAGACGTGAACGAAATCTGTAATAAAGAAAAAGCTGTTCCTGAAGAATGGATCACAAAAGACGGTTCCGACATCGGAGATGAATTCATCGCTTATGCCCGCCCGCTGATCCAGGGAAGTGTAGAAGTACCTATGAAAGATGGGCTTCCATACTTCGCATTCCGCAAATAGTCTTGTTCACAATTTGTTCATTTATCTTTCAAAAAACCTTCATTTGTTAAACACTCTTTCTTCACAAGTGTTTTATATACTAGAATCATCAAATGAAGAACATAAAAGATAAAAGATTTCAAACAAATCATTTAATAAGACGTGCAGAAGTTAATAATAGAATAACTTTTTCATAATACATGCCGGGGGCTTTTAAGTCACCCGGCATCCTCCCTTTTATGGGACTTTTTCAAAAATTTCTTTCAGCGTTTTATTCTCCAACCCGGATATTTTCTCCATCGATCACAATTTTATATTTTCCCTGAAGCTGTTTAAACGCTTCTGATTCTGCAAGCTCAGGAACTGCCTGGATGGCCTTTTTTACTGCTTCTGCACATAATTCTCTTTCCATTTCCGGATTCTCACAATAACGCTCCAGATAGTTCATCCACAACCTTTCTGAATCCGGTAATACTTCAACCGCCTCTCTGCTGATTTCCCACACTTTCTCATATTCCTGCGCTTCTTCATAAATCAACTGCAGCTTTTCATAAATCTCTTCTAATTCTTCTTCATTCGATTCTAATTTTCTGATCTGTTCATATTGTTCAGCTGCTTTTAAATTCTCACCAAGTTTAAAATAGCTTTCTGCAAGATATTTTCTGACCTCACACTCCTTTTCTCCATTTGTATCCCACCGGTACCACGCCTGTCTTCTAATCATCTCCTCACCAATTCTCTTTGTCAGCCTGTGCCATTTTTCACTCTCTTCCAGAACACTTACCTTCAATAGCGGGTATTGGTACAAATACACTTTCATCTGTATTTTTTCTGCACGTTTCTCCAATTCATCTAATATTTTTTTTACTGCATCTTCTGCGTTTAATCCATCCTCCTGCTGTATACTCCCTTCTTCCAGACTCGCTATGACTACCCGATATGCATCGGAAAACTCTGTCTCCTGCATTTCCTTATCGAGACTACCCAGGCTATTCACATAATCTTCCCACGCTACATAATAAATAAGTCCCATTTCCAGATAAGGACTGTCCCCATTTTGTTCCACAACCTCTTTTGTCTCCTTTTTCTCCTTTACTCCTTCCTGAACTCCCGCCTCTGGCTGATCCTGATTCGCTGCAATCGCTTTTGTTTCCGGCTTTTTCACTGTCCCTCCGATGATTGCTGCACTCATGATACAAACCGCCAGAATTGCAAGCAAAATCTTTTTTGCCGAAACATTATCCCTCGGTCTTTCCATTTCCCTTTCCAGAAAACCAATTTCTTTTTGCATATTTTTCAATACTTTTATGGCATTTTTCCCACTGCTATAACACTTTCCAAGCATTCTTTTCCAGACTCGCTCTTCTTTCCGTGTAAATGCCTTTGGATCCAGACATTTTTCTGCTGTAAATTCCATTATCTTTGCCAGACCATACAGATCATCCGACCGTTCTGTCTTCTGCGAAAGAACCCTTTCTTTCCTTACAAAAAGCATACGAAGCTTTTTCTTCTTCATCTGCTTTAAAAGTTCCTCGTTTTCCGGTTCATTGATATCCAGAAGACAAAGCATTCCGTCTCCGGTTATGATCACTGCATATGGGTTCACATATCCATACGCCGCATCCTCATTTCCACAACGATAATACTGTTCCAGCTGTTTTGAAAGCTGTCTGATCCAGTCAAATATTGTTTCTTTTTCCACCCGGATTCCCTGTTTGATATACTCCATCAAAGAACAGCCTTTTGCATAGTCATTTACCATATAACTCCAGCCATTCTGATCCACAAAACGGAGTACCGCATAGTCTCTTCTTTCTTCCATCCTGTTCCTCCCTGTGTCTGTTCATTCATATTAACTTGTCCTGAAAATGCCACATCGAATCATGTGTCTGATATCATATACTTTTCTTGTGATCTGTTTCAAAGCAGAGAATGTCACCCGGCGTATCTTCAGAGTATTTCATTATACCGGATGCAATTTCCTATAAAATAAAATTAGAATCGAATTAGAGTGACTTCACTATACACTGACATCTGCCACTTTACAAGCAGAACTTTTTTCAATAATTCACAAACTTTTTGCTCTAAAATCAGTCACTGATCTTTTTATTTTCTATAATTCTCTGACAGTTACAAGGATTCCCTGTCTTGTGCATTCTGCCAGACTGGTTACTGTTCACAGTACCTGTGACCAGCAACGCATCTCGCCATTTTAAATCGCCTTTGGCGATGGGCGAGATGCCATTCAAGATAAAACGTGCATCCTCCGTGCCAATCAGCGTAGTGATTGACACGGAAGTGAACAGTAACCCGGACTGTACTTTTTCCCTCTTGCTTTTCACTCCCGTATCGCTTATCCTTTTATTGAATATATTTATGAAAGAAGGCATACCTATGGCTCAATCTTCACATGTACTTCACGAAATCCATCCTGTATTTAACACAGACTCCCGCATTCTGATCCTTGGGAGCTTCCCTTCTGTAAAATCACGGGAAAGTCAGTTTTTCTACGGGCATCCAAGAAACCGTTTCTGGGATCTTCTTGCCACACTTACAGGTGAACCACTTCCTGCCGGCATAGAAGAGAAAAAATCACTACTCCTTGCACACCACATTGCCGTCTGGGATGTGATCGCCTCTTGTGATATCGAAGGCTCCAGTGACAGCAGTATCCACAATGTCGTTCCCAATGACCTTTCAGAGATTCTTCAGACGGCATCCATCCGACAGATTTTCACCAACGGTGGCACTGCATACCGCTTATATAAAAAATACTGTTTTCCACAAACTCAGCAAAAAGCAATCTGTCTGCCATCCACAAGTCCGGCAAATGCAGCCTGGTCAAAGAAACGCCTGCTTACCAAATGGAATCAGATCTGTCCTTATCTCGAATAAGAACCAGCAAACCGGCTTTCATCGCCCCGTTCAAAAATGAGGTTAAGATTTTTTGAACTTTTTTCATTTTAATACTTGACATATTATTTTTTCTGATGTATACTTGATTTTGTTGTTGAGCAACACAGTTCAACACACGATATAAATGTGCGTTTAGCTCAGCTGGATAGAGCGTTTGGCTACGGACCAAAAGGTCGGGGGTTCGAATCCTCTAACGCACGCTGTAAGAGGTCTTTCGTGAGAAAGACCTCTTTTTTATATTTGCCAAGCTGGGCACATATAAAAAGTGCCCAGATAATTTTCATACCAGGACACATTCATTTCATTTCTTTTCGCTTTTCCACTCTGCATTCTATCCAAGTGCCACATCCATCGTCGTTCCAATAAAAGGGATCATGATCCCGGTAAATAAATTCATGCTTTAAACTGCTGCTCCTGCTTCCTGTGTTAAAATTTCTGTCAGAGCCGCACCACTGCTTGTATGGCTGCGAACCACCTTCGCATTGCTTCTTTTTGCCTCATCAAGCGCGGTTTTTACCATCTTGTGCGATACTGTATTTGTAAAAAGTACAAACAGGTCAGGCTGTCCAAGCTGCTTATTCAGATCGGCAGACATATGCGTAAATACTTTAGCTTTACATTTAAACTGTTTGCATATTTTTTTATACTGACAGACCATTCTGTCATGACCTCCTACAATTACAACGCTCATTCTTATCCATCTCCTTAATTCATTCTAATAACAATTGTGATTTTTTTGTATGCCGCCCCGTAGAAACGGAGCGGCTCTTTTTTGATGATTATTTAGCTTTTAATTTTTGATTTTTATTTGTTTTTGATTTGATTATAATTTTATTTGATTATTTAGCTTTTTCGGTTTTCTGTTTTATTTAAAAGGTATTCGTATTTCTTATAAGCCAGCCACCTCCCTGCCGAGTGACTCACACTCATCTATTGCATCTGCTCCCGGTGTTCCGTGGCAGATAAGTCCTTCTCCGCCGACGATCTGTGCGCCAGCCTGTTCCATTCTTTCAGCCCATGTACGCATCCATTCACCGTCGCCCCAGTCATAGGATCCAAACAGGGCAACCTTTTTTCCTGATGCAAATCCTTCCAGTTCAGATACAAACGGTTCTACCGTTCCGTCTTCCAGTTCTTCAGCTCCCATTGCAGGGCATCCAAGTACCCAGACAGCCTGATCTTTTAAATCAGCAGGCGAAATAGTTTCCATCGGTACTACATCAGCACTTTTCCCTGCTGCTGTAATTCCTGCTCCAATTGCCTGTGCCATTGCTTCTGTATTTCCTGTTCCGCTCCAGTATGCTACACAAATATCACTCATTTTTAAATTCTTCCTTTCTTTTTTCTTTCTATCATCTACCAGGTTTTATTCCTTTATGCAGGCTGTATGTCAAATGGCTGTCTCACGCTTCTTGCTGCATGCCACAGATCCTTCCCTGCCTGCATTTCCCTGATAAATTCCTCTTTTACAACGTTGTAGATAGAAAACATTTTCTTGCGTTCTTCTACGTTCTCATACACTTTCCAGTATCCCTGATAAAGGAAATCTTTTCCGTTGTGCTCAATAAACCCTTTCACATCTGCAAGTGGATATCCGAGGAAAATTCCAAGTTCATGTGGAAATTCTGCACTTCCATGCTGATATCCTTCAAATCTCAGATTCATGATCTGAAGCATCTGCGGAAACTCAAATCCCCGATAACCAAGTGTATCAAGAAATTCGCTGTATTCTTTTTTTCCAAGGATTTCAAGAATCTCTTCTTCTCTGTAGATCAGCCATACTTTTCGGACTCCGCCGTCGCAAAGCATGCTGTATGAAATTCCCATCTCTTTCAGACTTTCCGCAACTTCCTTTTCACTTACATTTTTCAAGGTCAGAATATTGGATGGCTTTACACCGGTCAATACCGGAGCACACTGCCATGCAATTTCCATCTGAGCAGATGTCTGTACATCTTTCTGCATCCAGTTCATGTTGTTTTCCTCTTGCATGAGTTTGTTTTAATTTATTTTGGTTAGCTTTTTCTAACTATTTATAGTCTACTATATTAGTGGGATTTTGTCTATAGGAATTTTTGAAAAGTTTTCTCATTAACCCGTAATTTATGTTTTTACAACATACATTCTATCTGCCCTGGAAATATATCTTACTGTAATTTTGTAATCATTTCTGCAAAAAAAAAGTGTATCAAAGTTTTTCAACCTTGATACACTGTATTTTTACAATTAACAGTCTTCCGCAATCTTATCAATCAGTCTCACTGTATCTTCCCATCCAATACACGGATCCGTAATCGATTTACCGTATACCATATTTCCGCCGATATCCTGTCTTCCTTCTACCAAGTAGCTTTCTACCATTACACCTTTGATCAGTTTTTTCAGCTTTGAATCATAATTTCTTGTGTGCAGTACCTCGCTTACAATTCTGAGCTGTTCTTTGTACTGCTTGTTAGAATTGGAATGATTGGCATCAATGATCGCTGCAGGATTCTTCAAATTCTTCTGCTCATACATATCCAGAAGTCTCTTGCAATCCTCATAATGGTAATTTGGAATCGTTGTGCCATATTTATCCACGCCGCCCCGCAGGATCACATGTGCCAGATCATTCCCACCTGTCGTCACATCTTGCCCACGATAAATGAAGCGGTGCGGTCCCTGTGCTGCAACAACAGAATTGAGCATTACCGATAAATCTCCACTTGTCGGATTCTTCATCCCAATCGGGATATCCATTCCGCTCGCAGTCAAACGGTGCTGCTGGTTCTCAACCGAACGCGCACCAATCGCTTCATAAGAAAGAATATCATCCAGATAACTTCTGTTCTCCGGATAAAGCATCTCATCTGCTGCTGTCAGATAAGTCTCCTGCATGGCTCTGATATGCATTTTACGGATTGCAATGATTCCGGCAAGCAGATCCGGTGCCTGCTCCGGATCCGGCTGATGCAGCATTCCCTTGTATCCCTCTCCGGTTGTACGTGGCTTGTTCGTGTAGATTCTTGGAATAATCATCAGCTTATCCGATACTCTGTCATTTAACTTTGCAAGCCTGTTCACGTACTCACATACCGAATCTTCATTGTCTGCCGAACATGGTCCGATGATCACCACGAATTTGTCTGATTTCCCTGTAAAAATATCTCGGATCTCCTCATCCCTCTTCGCCTTGATAGCTTTTATTTTATCCGATAACGGATATTCGTTTTTCAGGTCTGCCGGTAATGGCAGCTCTGCGTTCACTCTCATTCCCATTGTATTATCCTCCTGCAAGTATTTTTCTAGTCCTGGTAATATCTTACCATATCTCTTGTAATTTCTGAAACAGAATGTGCACCGCACATCTGCATGGCATCTTTGAGTTCTGCTCCCAGTTTATCAATGTAAAGCTTCACGCCTTCTTCTCCGCCGCCATAAACCGCTACAACGAACGGCCGGCAGATCAGCACACCGTCAGCACCAAGTGCAAGTGCCTTGAAAATGTCTGTACCGGAACGAATTCCTCCGTCAACCAGGATCTTCATAGAACCGTTCACTTCTTTTACAATTTCTTCCAGCACTTCTGCAGTTGCCGGACACTGATCCAGTACTCTTCCTCCGTGATTAGATACGATGATTGCGTCGGCACCTGCTTCTTTTGCTTTCCTTGCGCCTTTCGCTGTCATCACGCCTTTGACGATAAATGGTCTTCCAGCCATCTTCACAATCTCGGAAAGCTCCTGTACATTCTTGCTTCCTGCCGGCGGATTCATATTTTTCAGAAACGGAAGTCCTGCCGCATCAATATCCATCGCTACCGCAAATGCTCCTGACTTCTTCACCAGTTCCATCTTCTCCCGGACAGTATCCAGATTCCAAGGCTTTACTGTAGGTATCCCGCATCCAGTATTTTCACGGATTGCCTCCGTTGCAGCCTCCATTACCTTTGCATTCACTCCATCTCCGGTAAATGCGGCGATTCCGGCATCTGCACAGGCTGATACCAGTACATTATTATAAGAAACATCATCATACCTGTCACTGTAGTGCAGATTCACGGCTCCAACCGGTCCTGCAAAGAACGGCATCTTAAATTCCTTTCCAAATAAATTCACAGAAGTGTCTGCCTCTCCGCCATCACAGATCGTATCCATGTTCACGCGGATCTCCTGCCACTTTTTATAATTTCTGATCGCAGTATCACCAACACCTTTTGCGCCCGGTCCCGGTATCTGGTTTTTACATGCTCTTCCATCACAAACCGGACAGGCTTTGCAGTAAATCCCCATAGATAATTTTGCGTTTTCCATCATTTCCTGATATGTCATATCATTCCCTGCTTTCTTTTGTTTTCCTGTATCTGACAGCTTCGACTTTCTGCCACGTTACTTAGTCAGTATGATATCACTTTTCTGTCTGTTCGACAAGAATACCTCCTTGTTTTTGACAGGATTTTCCCCTATAATAAAAACAGAACACTTGAATCATAAAGGAGACTTAACTTAGAATGAAATGCCCTGTATGCGGTCACAAAGTCCGCCCCAGCAAAAAATATCCCGGCAAATATCTCTGTGATACCTGCCGTAAAAGATTTCCGGCATCCGCTGTGATTCCGGATGATACAGATACCCGAAGTGCCAGATCTTCTGCTCATAAGCATGGATCTGTTTCCGGAAAAAAGCGCCCGGCTGCCAGACAGCAGGCTTTTTTCGACGATCCCCTGAACGGACCGGAGACCTACCACAGCACAGCTGCTGCCATGCGCAGCATGCGTAAAAATGTTCCGGAAGCAGAAGAAGCAGAAGCTCAGAAGAAAGCCACTGAAAAAAAAGAGACTGAAAAAGTTTCTACAGACAAACCCTTTTCCGGAAATGAATCCTCCGTACAGGAGCATTCTCCAGTTCCAGAACCAGTTATCAGCTCCGGTCAGGCAGATGAACCTGCTGCCAAACCAACGCCAGTTTCCAAAAACGATACTGCAGGCACAAAGTCCGATGCATCTTCTGATGATGTAACTTCACCAGACCAGCTAACAAACCCCAAAAAGAAACACAAAAAAAGTCTGCCGTTTATCATCTTGATTCTCATCCTGATCATTATTGCGGTTATATCCCTTTTTTCCAAAATGCACACTTCTTCTGACAATTCTTCCGGCACTTCAACACCGAAGAAGACAGCTGATGCCACCAAAGAGATCTATAAGCAAAATGAGACCGCCGCATACAATGGCATTGAGATTACGATGGACAGCTACGTAGAATCCGAAGGAGATGACTGGTCTGTCCCGACAGAAGGCAATGAATTTATGTTTGTCCATATGACAATTGTCAATCAGACATCTGATGATCTGGTCATCAGCAGTATGGCAAGCTTTGAAAATTATTGTGACGATACCAAACTTGACTACAGTGCAGCTGCATTTACTGCTCTTGCAACCACAAGCGACCAGCCAAAGCTCGATGGAACGATCGCTCCCGGCGAAACCCTGGAAGGATATCTTTCTCTGGAAGTCCCACTGAACTGGTCTACCATCGAAATCCGATATACCGATAAGATCTGGTCTGATGATGCCGTTCATTTTCAGATCAAGCGCCAGAAGTAAACTACTACCTGCAGATACATGGATGGCAAAAGCAAGCTTCTTCGGAATTCTCTGTCAAATAAAAAAGGGGCTGTGAAAAAAGCATAGTCCCGAAAAAAAGAAGGACCAAGGGTTTATTATAAACCCTAAGGTCCTTCTTTCTGTTATAATTAGCTTGCAATGAAAATTAATAACATAATCTATTCTAACCCAAAACAGGCAGTTTTGCCACTGCTAATTCAAGATTATCTGGACATCTGTGATCCAGTGCTGACTTTTGACAAATTTATGGGAGAAATTGAACTGGAGAAGTATCTGAAAAATATTCCACAACATTATACAGGAAGACTCAGATATGACCCGGTCAGCATGCTGAAGACAGTTTTGTTCGGATTTATGGCGAATGGCTATATATCATTACGTGAGTTGGAGGACCAGTGTAAAGTCAATCTCCGCTTCATGTATCTCATGGATCATCAAACACCTTCTTATCGTACCTTCGGCTACTTCATTAACGAGGTACTTGCTGATTCCATTAAAGAAATATTTCAAGACATAAATAAAAAAATCTTCGAGACAGAACATGTGGATCTCCAACATCTATACATCGATGGCTCCAAGTTTGAAGCAAATACAAATAAATATTCCTGGGTGTGGAAAAAAGCCACAGAAAAATCCAGATACCGTCTCTTTGATAAGATTACTACACTCTTTGAGGAAATCAATGAAGAACTGTCATGTACAGGGATAAAGCTTTGTATCAATAGTGAGTATGCACCTGAGTATCTGAAGAAAGCGACTGAACAGTATGCAGAAGCCTGGCAGATTGATGAAACGATGTTTGTTCATGGGAGGGGACATCGCAAAACCACGCAGCAACGTCATTATGAGAAACTTAGGGAGTATGCTGTAAAACTAGAAGAATACGTGGAAAAAATCAAAATCTGTGGGAAGGAACGCAACAGCTACTCAAAGACAGATCATTCAGCCACTTTTATGCGGATCAAGACGGACTATATGGGAAATGACCAGCTGCTTCCAGCTTACAATGTGCAGGTTGGTGTTGCGGATGAATACATTGCTGTTGTTGATGTAAATCAGTATCGCTCAGACATGGATTGTTTTATTCCGTTGATGAACGAGTTTTATACTACATATGGCTTTTATCCGAAGTATCCAGTGGCAGATGCCGGATATGGTTCTTACAACAATTACATCTTTTGTGAACAGCATGGAATGGAAAAGTATATGAAATTCACCATGTTCAAGAAAGAGACTACTGACAGGAAGTATCGTGAAGATCCATTCCGAGCGGTAAATTTTCCAATTGGTGAAGACGGAATCATGCGTTGTCCAAACGGGAAAAACTTTTATCTTCGGTATCGAAAAAACGTAAAGGGAAACAAGTATGGACGTCAGGAAGAATACTACCAGTGTGAAGACTGTTCCGGATGTCCATACGCAGAACAATGTAAAAAGACAGATAAAAACCGTATCGTTCGGATCAACCGTGAACTTACAGCGATGCATCAGGAAGTAATTGAAAATCTTGAAAGTATCCAGGGAGCACTTCTAAGAATGAATAGATCTATTCAGGCAGAAGGTACATTTGGCATCATCAAAAACGACCGTTGGTACAAAAGAATTGTCCGAAGAGGAATAAAATCTGTTCTGCTGGAAGTATTTCTTGTTTCTATTGGACACAATCTTTATAAATATCACAACAAACAGAAAAAAGTTGCAACTGCCGCATAGGATTCCATAATAGCTTTCTTATGGGGAAAGGGGAGTTATACACTTTTTTATGAACTATAACTACTGTTGTATTCATAAGCAAAGGACGCATGAAAAAACTTTCGTTTTTTCACACGCCCTTTTTTATTTCAGAATCTTAAAGATTCACTCCGCGCATTTTTTCTTTCTTACTGCCCCTGCGATCACAATCAGAACGCCAAGACCTGTCAGTATCTTTCCGGCTGTCACTCCAGGCGCATGATACAAAATTCTGATTTTATGTTTTCCTGCTTCCAGATGAAATCCCAGAAACGCTTTATTCACTTTTTCACATTTCACCTTTACGCCATCTATCGTCATTTCAAACCCTTTATCAAACGGAATGGACGTAATGAACATTCCATCCTTCTGACTTTTGATTCTCCCCTGGATCAGATTCCCTTTCGTCTGCTCTTTATCCACCCTGAATACACTCTGATAAAGGCCGGTATCTTCATTTAATACGCCGTTATATGCACTCATATCTTTAATCGTATACTCTCCTTTTCCAAGAGATAAACGGACCGTTTTCTGCCCCTTTTCCAGTCCTACTGCATAGGTAAATACGGTATTTCTGTTATAATACACATGCTGGATTGACGAAAGTTTATTGCGCTCTCCTTCCAGGGATATTTCGATATCCTCTTTCGGTTTTTTATTTTCGATTCGAAACTGTACAAACAGAACTCCATCTTTCTCTTCCTGTTCCGGGACAGCCACTTCGAACTCCTGTTTCTTTTTCATTTTCACCTGATATCCGTTTTCAGTCGAGACAACCAGTGAAATCCCGTTATTCTTTTCCGGAATCCGAAAATCACATTTCTCTATGTCTTCTGCCAGTTTTTCTTTCACCTGTCCTGCCGATACAGTTCCGTCCTTTGTCACAGCATATCTGGTAAATACCAGCTGATTATATGGGAAATCCAGTCTGTCATATTCCGCTTCCGACATCGTCTGATCCGTCTCATAGGCAATCGGTGCTGCATTTTCATTACAGTACACATCCCCTCCCCCGGTCATCCACTTTTTCTCATATCCCGGTATATTCTGACTGGAGATCAGATATTTCACTCCCATCAGCTGTCTGAATACCGGATTCTGCGAAACCGACTGCATCAGAAAATTTCGGTACGGCTGCTCTACCTGAAAATCATTTTTACGGAAATTTTGGTAATCCGCATTATAGGAAGAAGAATACAGGGATGTAATATATTGCTCACTGTTCCACACACGATTCAGATTTTCCGCATTTTTCTCTTCATTTCCAACCTGCTCGACCCGGTAGAATCCACCATCTGATGCAATTGCCTTGTCCACAGCTTTCCCGATGGACCGGCTGGTATCTTCCTCATATGCTTTCCTGCTCTCCAGATTTCCACTCTTTTCCCAGGAATAGCTTCCGGTAATAATAAGGCTCAGGATCACCGGTCCCAGAACGGCTACTGTCAGATACTTCCGAATCCATGCACTATACGCCTGTGCCACGCAGATCAGCAGTGTTATGACCGCATCCAGTAAAAGTAGTTTCCAAAGGACTTCGCTTTTCATATCATCCTTCTTCAGATAAATATATATAACAACCGCCAGACATGGCAGAAGCATCCAGATTCTCCCTATTTTCTGATTTTTCAGCTTCTCCAGATATTTTGCCGTAAGATAGCACATAAGCGGCAAAAATGGGATCAGCGACTTCGGTCTGACATAAAGTGCACCATTTAACAGATACGAAAAAAACGGAACTGTCAGCACCACCAGACAGCCAAACGACAGTATCTTCTCATAAGCCTTTTTATAAAAAAGTCCGGTCAGCAAAATAATCAGCATCAGACAGCTAAGTCCCGGTCCATATGCCCCATACAGAAATTTTTCCAAATTGATCTGCGGTGTCAGAAGCTGCCAGAGATCTGTTTTTTCTCCCCTGCTTCCGCTTCTCCCGAGAAGAGCCATCGCAGTCGGCACAAGGAGAACTCCTGCAAGCATGATTGCCGTCAGGATCCTTCCTGCAAACCGCAGTCCGTCACCTAAAAATCCTTTTACCGTAATCATCTCTTCTGCCCGCTCTTTCGTCCTTGCATACCGGTAAATTCCATATAGACCAAGCGCCAGTATTCCACCGATGCTGAAATAAAAGCTTGTCATGATCATCAGGAAGGTTCCGCCGATCAGCAAACCGGATTTTTTCTGTTCAAAATACCGGTCAATTCCCAAAAATGTCAGACAAAGAAATGGCATATAATTTACAAACATGATCTGATGTGACGACTGATAGATCATAGGCCCTGCGAAAAGGAACATCAGCGCTGTCATCCCACTTACCACAGCTGTAAATTCCCGACTTTTCAGCCACCGGTACAAAATTATAACCGCTGCTGCCAGACAGACAATACTTGCCACCATCATATAATCCGACATCTTTACATTCGGCAGAAGATAACCGATCAGAACGACCGGACTAAACAATCCATAATAAGAAAAATTATAAATATTCTGGCCGCCGCCAATATTTAATGCAAACTCAGGAAAAAACTGCCCTGTACGATAAAACTGCTGCCGGAAATATTCCGGGAACACACTGTGCTGACTGCTCCAGTCCACCTTTGCCCCAAAAATATTTCCTACGCCTGTAGAATACAGACAGGCGGTAACCGTAAGCAGGACCAGTGCCATTTCCCATAGCAGATCTTTTCTACGCTCTTTCATGCTTCTGCTCCTTATCATCGCTGGAATCCTTTAAAATAAAAATCGGACGTTTCTTCGTCTCAAGATAAGTCTTTGACAGATACTCCCCTACAATTCCGGTACAAAGAAGCTGTACTCCACTGACCATGAAAATAATACAGGCAAGTGACGGCCAGCCAGATACCGGATCTCCCCAGACCAGCGTCCTTACTATGATCACTGCAATCATAATAAAGGAAAGCAGGCAGAACAGTACACCCACTACCGAAGCCAGTGAGAGCGGTGCCACTGAAAATCCGGTAATTCCCTCCACAGAATACTTAAACAGCTTCCACATGGACCACTTGGTTTTTCCGGCAGAACGTTCAATATTATCGTACTGCAGCCATTTTGTACGGAATCCAACCCAGCCGAAGATTCCCTTTGAGAAACGGTTATACTCGCTCATTTCCAGAACTGCCTGCACCATCTTTCGCTTCATCAGCCGGTAATCTCTTGCTCCATCTACAATCTCTGTCTTTGAAATAGCATTTACAAATTTGTAAAAGCTTTCTGACAGGAAAGAACGGATACGTGGCTCTCCGGTTCTTGTGGCCCTTTTTGTCGCTACATTATCGTATCCATCCTCCTGCAGGATCTCATACATCTCAGGTAATAGCGCCGGTGGATCCTGAAGATCTACATCCATAAGTGCAACATAATCGCCTTCCGATGCTTTCAGTCCTGCATAGATCGCAGCTTCCTTTCCAAAGTTTCTGGAAAATGAAAGATATCTGCATCTGCTGTCCTTTTCATTCAGGTCTTTCATGATACCAAGCGTCGCATCTGATGAACCATCATCTACAAAAATCAGTTCAAATACAACATCCTTCATCTCGTCCATTACACGGCACATTTCTTTATAATAAACAGGCAATGCCTCTTCTTCGTTATAACATGGTACGACTACCGAAATCTTATCCATATTCTTCACCTCGGGAATAGAGTTTACACTCCCTTTATTAAGTATGCACATTCATTTTCCTTAATATTTCCTGAAAAATTTCTAAACAGAAAATTACATTTAAAAAAAGAATGTGCTCCGGCACTTTCCAGTCCCAGGGCACACCCATTTTCCATACCTTTATTCAACAATTGTATACTGAAGTAATTCATAATGAAGACAGCTTCCTTCCCGGATCTCTTCCGGAAGAAGCGCTCTTGCTACCATCTTTGCCTCTTCCTCCGGCAGATCGGTCCGCTTCAGCATCGCATAGTCTCCGTCGATTCTCTCTACAATATAATCACAAACCAGCATTTTGTTCCTCCTCTTTTTTCTTCTATCTTAGCTCGCCGCCGCTCTTTTTTCAACTACAAGCTCAGGAGTTACATTCTGATGCCGGTAAATACTCAGCAAAATTCCCATCAATACTGCTGAAACCATCTGACCGCTTCGTCCATATCCGAAGAACAGACACCAGGCACACTGACCGATCCCGGATATCCCAATGTTCGCCAGCAGTGATAACAGAAACTGGATTGTCAGAACCATCACGCATCCAAATCCCATCATCATGCCAAGCTGGTTCTTCTGCTTCAGCGTACTTCTTAAAAACCAGCATAACAGACCGGCAATCACTGCAATACAAAGTACCATCACAAGGATTCCAAAGTACCCTGCAATTCCAAGCATCATATAGTCAGCAGAACTGATGCGGTCTCCAGCCCAAAAGCGATCGACTCCGGAAGCACGTCCAACTGCCATACATCTCGACAGCAGTTCCCGTACTGCCCCAAGCGTCGTGCCTTTCATCCTTCCTGCCTCTTTATCCAGCACAAACATCGCCCGGATACGCATTTTCTGATATTCCGCACCAAAGAAGAAAAAGTATGCTAATATCCCCGCCGGAATTCCGACTGTCAGTATCCCGAGCCCGGCCATCACTTTTCTGACCGCAACCTGATACCATCCCTTTTCCAACGCCAGCATCAGCATAAAAATGCAGGAAAGTCCCACCGTTCCTGCCATCACAGAATCCGGACAGGTAATCAGGAATCCTACTATCGGCAGCATCCAGACTACAGCTTTCAGCACGGCACCGTAGCCTTCTCCCCGGTACCGGTACAGCACTGCTCCATATAATGGAAGAAACAACCAGCTCATCAGTGAAAGACTTACGCTGAAGCCACCGACTCCAATCCACCTTGCCGCACCATTGATCTGAAGAACAAAAAAATGTCTCATCAGAACCATAAACAGAAGATAACCACCGGCAAAAAGCCTTGCATGCTTTCCAATCCAGCTGTAATCCATATAACATACCAGAATCATAACCGGAAATGCCATCGCTATCCGGAATATCTGCCGGATCCCTGCAACATATCCATAGCTTTCACTTTGTTTCAAAAAGAATGCTGCAAAAATTCCACTCAGGATCTCCATCAGAGCGATCACCAGAATTGCTTTCCACGGCATCTTCGGTCTGTGGATCTGATCCATCTCCACACCAACTTCAACCGGGTCGCCCATCTCCTCCACAGCTGCCTTCTCAGCTTCTTCTTCCGTCATCCCTTCTGCCATAAAAGCCTGCTTTTGATCTTCAATATGATCTTCTACTTCCCTTGCAATAACCGGACACATTTTCCTGCAGCGGATCTGACCGGTCATCAATTCCAGATAATCACGCCGTTCCAAAACACACACCTCCGATCACCTGTAAAATAGCCTCCGAATACTCCTTCCATTCTTTCTTTTTTGCCTGATACTGCTTTTTCCCATCTCTGGTAATCCGGTAATACTTTCTCATCTTTCCACCGGCTTCCTGCTCATACACGGTAAGCCATCCCTTTTCTTCCATAGAATGCAGTAACGGATATAAGGTTCCCGCTTTTAGTTCAAATACATTGTTTGACTTTCCTTTCAGAGTATCGATCATCTCATAGCCATACATATCCTTCTCTTCCAGGAGGCTTAAGATCAAAAGAGTCGTACTCCCTGATATCAGACTTTTATCAACTGCCATTTCTTTCTCCTTTCTTATATCGGTTATCTATATACTTTGTATCTCCATACTATATCGGCAGTCTATATATGTCAACTGTTTTGCTGAAATTTATCTCTTCTTCAGAAGTTTTTAAGATATTTCAGGATTTCTTTATCCGCCCGTCACATTCTTTCCATAATTTCCCGTTATACTAAATGCATAAAGTTAAGGGACACCGGTAATCCTATATGATATAAACTCTGTAAGATTATCAGGATGTCCGCCTAAAAAATCAGGCATATGTCTTTGACCTATACCTTTTATATATATCTTCTCTCTACTCTGCCGATACAGTTTTGTATCGGCTCTTTTTTTCATCTTATGGATTTTCAGCTTTCCGGCACAGATATTCCTCGTTTTTCCTTAAGCTAAAAAAACTAAAAATTTTAAATTTTTTTCAAAAAAACACTTGTCAAAATCATATAGTTATGCTATTATAATTTTCGGTCACTGTTATAAAACAGTTCACCAAAATAGTTTTGGCTCCGTGGTCAAGCGGTTAAGACATCGCCCTTTCACGGCGGTAACACGGGTTCGATTCCCGTCGGAGTCACTTGGTTTAAGCCAATTGTATATACACAGCAATATGCCGATGTGGCTCAATTGGCAGAGCAGCTGATTTGTAATCAGCAGGTTATCGGTTCGAGTCCGATCATCGGCTTTTGTCCTTAGTGGGACGTATTTAATTTGGACCTTTAGCTCAGCTGGTTAGAGCAATCGGCTCATAACCGATCGGTCCCGGGTTCGAGTCCCTGAAGGTCCACTTTTTTAACAATTTCATATGGCCCGATGGCTCAGTTGGTTAGAGCGCCGCCCTGTCACGGCGGAGGTCGTGGGTTCGAGTCCCATTCGGGTCGCTTAACTGATTATTCAGTTTTCGGGATCATAGCTCAGCTGGGAGAGCATCTGCCTTACAAGCAGAGGGTCATAGGTTCGAGCCCTATTGGTCCCATTTTCATTATAATTTCATAATGATATGCCGCAGTGGCGGAACTGGCAGACGCCCGGGACTTAAAATCCCGTGGGTAGTGATACCCGTACCGGTTCGATTCCGGTCTGCGGCATTAGTTAAAAATGGGAGAAACGTTGAATTTACAGCGTTTCTCTTATTTTTTTGTTTTAAAATGTTTGAACACCTTTGAACACTTTATGATGAAATACCAAGATTCTGAAAAGCAAGCCTGTCATTCTTCCTCTTATTGACATTCCGCAAGTAATGCAATGTTGTAGCTGTCTCACTATGTCCCATTAAATAACTAAGGGTTGTAAGATTATTTCCGTCAAAAGCTGTTGAAGCATTGTAAAAGCGGATTTTATGACTGGAATGATAAGGAACACCGGCTTCTTTGCAATATTTCTTCAAACGGCGATTAAAGCTGTCTGTTGTCATAATCTCGCCGTTGGGTTCAAAGACATATATTCCATTTGGATTTAATTCCTTTGCTTTGTGAAGAATTTTAAGTGCTTCGTCTGTAAGGAACTGTTTACGGAATCCATGAGAAGTATTTCCTTTCATTTGATTTACTACTTTTACTTTTCGGCTTGAGAATGTTAAATCATCATTCAATGTACGTTCACAGGTCGCCTGTCTGTGAAGATATACAAGCCTGTTATTGTAGTCAATATCTTCCCAACGGATAGCTTTTGTTTCTCCAACACGGATAAACAGATAGAAAGATAACTGTATTGCAAGAGAATATGGCTCTATGATACACCGAAGATAATTTAATAACTTATGCGTATCATCACGGGAAAATACATTGTCACTTTGTACTTCTACTGGCTTATAGGTAAACTGTTTGAAATTCACATCAGAGACAGGATTATGTGATATAATTTCTTCTTCGATCGCATAACTCATTATTCCATTCAAAACAGAACGGGCATTACTGACTCGCTTGTGCGTGAACTGTCGGTCTTTTGTAGCTTCTCTGAAAAAGCGGATAAGCGTGATTGGTTTGATTTCGCCTATCTTCATTTTAACAAGTTCTGTATCTTTGAAAAATCTATTCCATTCAGATACATATTCTTGAATTGTTTTTGCTTTTACGGAAGTATAATCTCTTTTATACAAAAGCCATTCAGCATATAATTCTTCTAGTGTGACATTCTGACGGTTTTCAGCTTTCTGCTTTTCGATATAAAATCTGATGATTTCTTTTTCAAGGTTCTCTTTACTCTTCCTCTTAACAGGACGGCGTTTGTTAGGTTTGGTTTCATCGGGTAAATAAGTACGCCAGCTT
Source organism: Coprococcus comes ATCC 27758 (assembly GCF_025149785.1). Classification (GTDB taxonomy): domain Bacteria; phylum Bacillota; class Clostridia; order Lachnospirales; family Lachnospiraceae; genus Allocoprococcus; species Allocoprococcus comes. Next base: position 2,748,623 of record NZ_CP102277.1, read on the forward strand.
TTTTCTGATTCCGAGTAATAAATTTCATATTTGTGATTCTCCAAGATTTTTTTATTTGCCATAATTTTAAAATCTTTGAAGACTTCATCTGTGGTCATGTTAGCACAGGTGGCTAACGTATTCAATAATGTTATATCTGAAAACGTAACGGGATTATCCATAAGATTCCCCCTTTACGCAAGGATTTTCTTTTTTAATTTTGATGTAGATAACACTGCTGTCCTTTAAGCATGAACCAGTAGATAAGAAAGCGTTGGTATCGTAAATTTGCCTTGTGTATTCTTTCTGAAAGACGATATTTTCTTTTTGTAAGTCATGTAAAATGTCTTCGGTCAGCATGACTTTTGTTTCGTGTGGAACTTTCAGATTTTGAGATTTAAAAAAGGCTTTTTTCTTATGTTCTTTCAAATCAAGGTCTTTTCCAAAATACTTGCTAAGATAACGACCTCTGTTTTCTTTGCTGTCTACATCAATGCGATTGATTTTAATAAATCCATGTGACCATAAATTCTGTAATTTTTCTTTTGCTATATACGGAAAATCAAAGAAAATAACATGATAATGGATTGCTCCACGCTTCTGTTTCTCCCACGTTGCAAGGTATTTTAATAACTGGGTTTTGGTATGGTACAAATAATAATTTAATCGCTGGATAAAATACTTAAATTCTCGGTTAGTTATCAGGATTTCCTGAATGTTTTCTTTAAATGTCAGCGTTACAAATTTTGTTCTGTTATCAAAGTTGCAGTCAACAATACGGGCAATATCCCAACGAGCCTGTTCGTAATGCTTCTGCTTGCGTTTTAAACTGTCATATTGCTTATGAGCTGACATTTCATCAAATTTTTTTCGGTTACTTGTGTCTGTTAAATCTGCCTTTTCTTTCGAGTGAATAAAAATAGGGCTTTCGTAAATATATACTTCTTTTGTAGTAGGAGTTTCAATGATTTTCGTATTGTATGCAAAACACTCTTTTGTTTTGCTCACGAATCTCACCTCATATCCCAATTTTTGTAATGAATGTTCCGATTATTTTCGGAAGATGTTGTTTTATATATCAAGTATAGAGGTCAGCCAGTTCAGCACCTATGACGTTGTCCGGCACTGACTGGCTGACATAATGGGAAAAATTATTTCATTCCCACTTTTCTGATATTGGAAGCTTCTGCTTTGACAGAAAGACGTCCATTATAGAGACTAGCCCAAGTATGTAATCCATCAAATGAGACTGGAATCTGCCCTTTTTGTTCAAGTTCTTCGTTGGTAACAATCGCTGTGTTAGCTTTAATGCCTACTTTGACTTTTTCAAACTTTAATTTTGGAAGAAGAACTGTATAGTAGAATCCTAATTTTTCTTTTGTAGAAAAGTCTACCCAGTCAGAAACTTCTACTAACTGAAATTCCTCTTGCAGTTTGTCTGGATTTAAAATAAAGTCATTTCCTCTAATCATCGTTTCACCTCCTTATAGATATCTGATTATCAGATATTAAGATAATCTTATGATAAAGCAAGTGCAATGGAATGTCAATAGAGAATATCTGAATATCCGATAAAAAGATTGACAGAGAAAATTCGATGAAATATAATGTGCTTATAAAGGAGGTTCGCTATGAATAAAATAAAAGAATTGCGGAAAGAAAAGAATATAACCGTTGCGGAACTTGCAAAAGAATTAGGCATTTCACAAAGTATGCTTACGAACTATGAAAATGGAAACGGAACGCCGAGAGATGAATCTATATGGGAAAAATTATCACAGATATTCGGCGTGAGTAAAAGCCACGTTATGGGATTAACTACGGATATTGAAACAGCAAATAAGACAAAACAGTTGAAAGTGGTTGTGGATACATCTCAGCCAATCTCAATACAACCGAAGAATCAGACAGACCTTGATGTATTGATAAAACTGGATTTGATAGACAGTGAAGACATGGAAGAAGTGTCAGAATTTCTTGATAAACTGTTGGCACAGGAGAAATATGAGGGACGGAGAGAATCAAACGTTAAATATGTCGTTGAGTAGAAAATGCTTCTCAGCCGACCACTTGCCCAGTCGACCCGCCGCCCTGTTAGGAACCGTCGCACTGGGCATCCTTGCGGAACGTTAGTTTGCGAAAATACGAACAAAAGAATATAAGGAGAGGGAATAGCCGATACTACTTCAAAAGCAGTAATAGAGTGCTATTCCTTTTTATTATATTCAATGGTTACAGTTCGGAACGGCTTGCTATTATTGTGCAAGTAATAAGTTGGATAATAGAGGTTGATTTCCAAGGTGGTAGGTGTACCGTTAATTTTGTTATGTTCGTTTTCAATGTCTTTGATTACTCCATCAATTCCCCAACATTTGTAAACAATTACAGTCAATTCAGTATCTCTGGTATCTGCACTGCTAAAGGACATGCTGTTAGTAATATGGTAGTCCGGCAGTCTGAGATAATTGTAGAGAATGGTCAGTAAACAGAGTATTGTGATTGGTGCTATGATTTTCTTTTTCATGTACATACCTCTTTCGTGTTATTAGTACAGGGATAACTATATAGTACCTCACTATATAGTGAATTACTACATAAGGATTTAATAAATATACTTTATGTAGAGGTGCAGAACATGAACTATGGACATTTAGAATTAAGGATAGAAGAACTGTTACAAGAAAAAGGTATCAGTAAGAATATGATTTGTAAGGAACTTGACATACCGAGGTCAAATTTCAATAGATATTGCAGAAATGAATTTCAAAGACTGGATGCAAATTTAATCTGTAAACTATGCAACTATTTTGAATGTGAAATTGGTGAGTTAATTCGATATGTAAAAGAATAAAGTGATAATGGGTATGCGGAAATAAAAAATATTCGCATACCTTTTTAATTGAATATTTTATAAAATGGAATTATACTGTGTATAACATGAAACAGACAAATTGGAATTGAGATTTCATGTATTCCAAGGAATTTAATAATTGTTATATTTTATTATCAAATATCTCTCAAGCCCTTGAAAACACTAAGTTTATCGCAGGTGAGCTTTCCCTTATTGTTTCCCTTGTATTATATTGTCCCACCAGTGTTTACGAACTCTGATAAGGGCAAACACAAGGGCAAGAAAATCCTATAAAACAGCATAACACAAAATTAAAACGACATGGTGAACTGATTGAAATGCTTCTATTTTTTAACAAATGATTGATTGAACGATATGGAGATTTGATACGATGAGAACGATATTTGCAGAATACAATCCACACAGAAACAGCATTGATGTATATACCAGTGCTGGCTATATGCTCCGCATTGACTGCTGGGAAGCAGAAAAGAATTTAAAAACAACACCTGGATCAGATTGTGCATTAAATGCACTTGCTATTGATGAACCACTTGAATATGCAAGATTGTATCTTGATGGAACGATGCAAATGTGGGTAGATGCGGAAGATTCCTTAGAAATTTAATTCAAAGATAAATAAGGGACAAATAACCCTTTTAGATTTATTTGTCCCTATTATTCTATATTTTTTCACTTCTGACAATGCAGATGAAACTTTTAAATTTGGTATTTTCCAGTATCATTGTTCAGTTTTTTCACCAGACAGGGCACTGTATCCATTTTGTTTGTATGTATTTTCCCCTGTTACTCAATCATAATTTCCTTGATAGAAATCTTCTTAATTTTTTCAGAATATATATACATCATAATTTCATAAATCGTGATAAAACAAGCAAGAGAAATAAGCATAGTAGGAAAGTCAAATTTATACGTAGGTACACCCTCGACATCCTTAAATACAATATCCACCATAAGCCGAAGCAATCCATACTGATATACTGTTCCGATTATAAAACCAATATAGGACAGCGGTCTGTATCCTCCTAAAATTGCCCTGCAACATTCTTTCTGTGAATAGCCGAATACTCTCATCATAGCAATAGTTTTTGTATTTCCGTTTATTACTGTGGTTATAGCAAGAAACAGAGTTGTAAACGCTAATACAAGTCCGATGACCAACATCATCACACCCATCATTTCACTTGATAAATCTTTCATACTAAACGACATTTGTGTCATAGCTGAAAAGCAAAACGAAGCAAAAATAATGAAGAATACAAGTGCCTTTTTAGATTTCAAGGTATTCCTTTTCAAATACTCTACAAACGACAATTCACTGCTTTTTTCGATTCTATGATTTGGTGTTTTAGAAGCAGTTTGCATATTATCTTTCAAAAGCAGCAACACAGGTTTTTTGAATTTGTACCAGGCATAATAAACTGAAAGTGCCGAAAAACACACAGTCGGCAATACCACAAAATAAAATAAAATGCTTGGATGAAAATTGATAGTTATCTCAGGAAGCATTTTATCTTCATTTTGTAGAGCGTAAAACCACGGCATTATAAGAAATGCTCCTGCATATCCGGTTACAGTTCCAATAAATATACTAATTCCGAATACCCAAAAGCTTTTTGCAATTTTGATATTTGAATATCCCAACGCCTTTAATATCCCAAGTTCCTTCTTATGCGTGTCAATATAATGCTTAATATAAAACAACAACATAACAATCGCAGTTAAAAGCAAGCATCCTCCACTTACAAGGCAAACGACTTTTGCGGTAGAAACCTGAGCATTATAAAAAAACATTGATAATTCAGATGTAATTTCACTCTCAATTAATCGAACATCAAAATAAAAGTTCAGAAACATTGTACAAACAAGAACAGCACAACAGGCTATAATGGAAATACCGATGAGTTTTGAAACATTTTTTATTCCAACGAGCATACCATCACCACCCTATCTCATAAGCAGTCTTTTGTGCTTCATTTGTGTAAATTTCAGATATTTTTCCGCTATTCATTTTTATAACTGTGTTTGCCATTTCCGCAATATTCAAATTGTGCGTTACCATTACAATCGTAAAACCATATTCCTTTTGAAGTTTACATATATAATCAAGAACCTGTCGTCCTGTTTGTTCGTCTAATGCTCCTGTCGGTTCGTCAAGAAATAATACTCTCGGTCTTTTTGCCAAAGCTCTTGCAATAGATACTCTTTGCTGTTCGCCACCCGAAAGTTCGCTGGGATATTTATGTAGTTTTTCTCCGAGTCCAACCGCTCTAATGACGTTTTTATAATCTTTATTATTTGCTAAATCAGCACCCATTTTTACATTTTTATCAACGCTCATATTGGGTAGCAAATAATACTGCTGAAAAATAAATCCGACATTTTCCTTACGAAATGAAGTTAATTCATTATCAGAAAGTGCTGTAATATTCTTTCCGTCATAAAACACTTTACCGCTGTCAGGGCGTTCAAGACCTGAAATTACATTCAAAAAGGTTGACTTGCCAGAACCAGATGCGCCGAGAATAACCACAAAATCATTATCCTCAATATCAAGACTGATGTCCTTTAATACTTGGAATCGGCTTTCTCCGTTTTGGTAGGATTTTATTATATTTCTCGCTTTAATCATTATTTTCTCCTTCCTTCAGCTTTTTCAAAATACTCATACATACCTCAGTAATCATTGTACTGATTTCTTCGTCTGTAAATCGGCACATTTTTGTGGCACAAAGCGTTGCAATTCCGTGTGTATATATCCAAAGATGATGATACAGTTTTTTCCCAGCTGCCTTGCAAATTTTGTAATCATCTTGAATTGACAATAGAATTTGCTCATAACTTTCATCTATCAGCGGAAGTACACCAGATAAGTCAGGAATTTGTTTTTGCTCCGTCATAAAGAGAAGTTGAAAAAGCTTAGGCTCATTAACAGCGAAGAGAATATATTGTGTACCCACCCCTTTAAACGGGGGCTCTGTTGTTAGTCCTTTATTGACATATTCTTTATACAGAGCTTTAGCAGATTTAATCATATCCTGCTGAACCTCCTCCATATTTTTAAATACAGTAAAAATGGGTCTTGCCGAACTACCGAGATATGTTCCTAACGCTCTTGAAGTCAAAGCCTCATATCCGTCTGCCCTGACAATATTTAATGCGGCTTCAATAATTTCTGCTTTTGTAAATTTGGCTTTTGGTGGCATACTTTATCTCTCCTTTTACTAAATCGCTTGTTTTAAATCAGCTGATTTAATTATAATTGAAGCCCACCTGAAAGTCAATAAGGCGGCAGAGATTAATTCCTTCAGCCTTATTGACTGCTTATGAAAAGATGATTTCTTCGTTCATAATATCCCAATTGCTACACTTTGTTGTATTGCGTTATACGTTTTTCCAGCCCTTGTTTTTACCATTATGAACAGTCAGGGCAAGGGGAATATAGTGTGAAATCATATAAAGGGATAAAGCGAACACATTACAATGAATCCTTTGTTTTCAAGGATTTTGTAGGATTTTATTAAAATACAAAGAGGTGTGATTAAGCACATATATAAAATTGTGTGTTTACAATCGGATTTTTAATAATATCCCCTTGTTTCCCGCCAGCCTTTTACATACCACCTGATTCCAACATATACCAGTTGCACGAATAATAAGAAAAATAGCAGATTGATCGGCAATACTGTCTTTATCCAATCTCCAAAATAGATTGCTATTGCCATGCTTATAAGTGTTACCAGTATTGTAATCATATCCCAGCAGTATTTCTTATATAGCCCGGCAATCTTTATCCCGGTGAATGCTAAAAGTATTTCTGCACCCACCAGACAGCCACCGCAAATCAATAATCTTATCAGCCAGTATATAATTCCGGTAATGACAGGATTGGATATTCCATTACTAATCTGTGCCACATTCTTTCCTGTCAGTATAATCCACCCTGCAATGCTCTGTATAAAAGTTGCGATTGTATCAAAGAATACCACGCAATCAGAAATAAAGATTTTTGACAGTATTATCTGAAAAAGAGTAGTCGATACGGAATACCATATCAGCAAAAACATCAATGCTTCATACATGGCTGTTTTTGCTTTATATCTGCCTGCCAGTTTTTCTCTCTGCGTATCATACCTTTCCTTCGCTCTCAGATAAGCTGTCTGGTTACAATTCCCACACTTTTGATAGAGTACCGGCTTTTCAACCGGTATCTCTACTTTTTTCTGATGGGAGAGTGCATAGTCCCGTTCCTGTTCTGCCTGTCTTAGCTTATCGCGACATTCCTCTATCATGTCCTTTGCGGTGAGCGTTTTCTCTTTCTCGCTCTGCAATAATTCTTTTGTTTTCCTCAAGTCGTTCTTTAAGGCTTGAATGTTCCCTGCTCTGTTCTCGCTGTTTAACCTCTCGTTCAAGGTCAGCGATTCGTCGAGCTGCACTTTCAGTTTCCTGATAGTCCGGTCTTTCTGGTCGAGTTCTTCCTGCATCTGCTCCGTCAGCATTAGCAGTTCTTCCAGTTGATCGTCGCTCTTTGAGTTTCTTAATTCGTTCATCAATCAACCTTCCTTTCTCTAATTGCTGTTCAAGTTCAGTAATTCGCTGTTCTGTTTCTGCAATAGCCGGTTCTCGCTGTTCAATTTCTGTGCCAATTCCTGCCATTGCTGATTTTCGTCTGTGAGTTTCTGTATCTGGTCTGTCTTTTCTTCCAGAAGCATCAACAGTTCTTCTGTATCCGGTAAGATTTGTAGCAGCTCTGACAATTCTTTCTCTAATTGCTGCAATCGTTCTTCCTGCTCCTGAAAGCACATCAGCTTCTCGTCCTTTTCCTGTATCTCCTGAAGCATCTCTGCCATGATATTCTGCTGTGCCTCTATCTGTGTAATCATTGCTTCCATCATGGGAATTACTTCTTTGCTTTCTTCTAATGTCATTCAACCACTCCTTCCATATTGACAATGCACCGGATACCTTACCAAAGGTTGTGATTACCTTTTGCAGCAGTGCATTTTGTTTTTTAATCATCTGGTTTTCCTCTACCTTCCATGAACCATTCCATATCTGTCCGGTGAAATATTTTTCCTCAATCTTTCTTGCATCCGCACCCTCATGAATCGTAGGGATTTTTAATTTGCCCTGTCTTTCATAAGAACGGTGGTCAATCTGATTGTCTATGGATAAATGCCGGTTACACATCCCAGCCCATTCGCTTCGCCATAACTCACAATTCTTTGGATTATTCCAGCCGGTAGCATCGGTCAAAACCCGTTTCCATTGTTTTCGGTTTCTTGCCCCGACTTTCTGTACTCCGTTTTCATCAAGTACCGGAATGCGGATTCCATGCCGATCAGGATTTTTCTTATCCTGCCACCAGTCCGGGTGGGATTCATCAACCACGATATTTCCGTCAGTATCTCTGACAAAATCCCAGTCCTTGACTTCTTTGCTACCCCATGAATGGTCTGGATTGAATGGTCGCATGGTTACAAGTAAATGCACATGTGGGTTTCCATCGCCCTTATCGTGTATGCTCCAGTCGACACACATTCCCTTATCCACGAAAGTCTTTTGAATATATTCGGTTGTATAATCAATCTGTTCCTGTCTGCTCCATTCTTTCGGCAGGGAAAATTCAAATGAGCGTCCAAGCTGTGCATCTGCATTTTTTTCTATCTTCAATACCTCATTCCATAGACGCTGTTTCTGAAATGTGATTTTAAACTTTTCCAGTGCGGCATCTTTATCATCCGCTCTTTTATAACGGATAGACTGTTGAAACCTTTTTATATTTTCTTCCGGTACATGCAGCCATTCAGGAGGTGCATTTTCGCACATCATCAGACTGGTGTAGACGACTTCCTTTTTGGAAGTATAGTAACTGATTCTGCCTGTTTCCTCATTCTTCATCACATCTCCATTAAGATATGCCGATGCGGATATGACAGATTTTCCTTTACTGCGCCCGACAATCTTTACTGTAAAGTGAAATATCGCCATGATACGATTCCCCCTTTCTGCCGTATCCGGCATTGATTTCCGACAGCATCTTCTTCTGGTTTGGCAGAAGTGAAGCTGTCGGAACGCCCTCTGCGCAAGAGTGCCCCCTGCGGCATGAGCAGGTCTGGCTGAAAGCCCCGCCGACGGAACGAGCCCGGCAAGCGTAAGCGCAGACCGGTTGCCACTTGTGGCAAACTTATAAGGACGACCTCTGGTTGTCCATAAGTGCGCCCTTCATTCAAAGGCAATGAAGGGAATGGAAAAACCACTCCCTCCGCCATTACACTTCCTCCATATCTGTAAATGGCTCTTTCTGCATCGCCTTTGAGAAAAACTTTCCGTTTGTTTCCTGCCTTTTTAAGAAGCCTATCAACTTTGGTAAATCTTCCTCCTCAATCGGACAGCCAAGAACCGATTCCACTGCGCCACCAATCTGACAGAGCCTGTGGGTTCGTTTTTTACTTTCCTCTGCTTTCTTTCGCTTTTCCAGTTCCTTCCGCTGTGCAATGAGCTTTTTTGTAGCTTCAATGCTTTCCTGTTCCTTTTTCTCTAATGCACGTATTCTTTCTTCATAAGTCTTTGTTGATTTCGCCATATCGTCTTCATCCTTTCTTTTTCCGATAAACAACAGTTCCCGGTTGCATATCAGGAGAAGCACATGGTATAATCCTCTTGCGTGTAGGTATATCATGGCTTCGGTCTGATAGAACCTTTGGCGGTTTCTTAGGAAGCCGCCTTTTTAAGTTGCCACATTTCTTGTGACAGCTTTTACATTTCCTTTATCCCTCAGATCACGCCCCTCGTTGGCTTCCATGAACTTTTCCAGAATGTCAGTTTTAATAAGGACTTTTCTTCCGACCTTTAATACCGGAAGCTTCTTCCATTCAACCAGCTTTCTCAAAGTGTTTCTGCCAATTCCTGTATAGTCGGCTGCTTCCTCGATGGATAATGCAATCTTTCTTTCCGTCATCTTGTCACCTCCTTATAAATTGCATTATGCAATTTTGTTGTGCTGTTAGTATAGCGGTTTTATATTGTGTTGTCAAGCGTTATGAAATTTTAGAAATAATTATTATATTGCATATTGCAATTATGTGAGGTACATGCTATAATTCATACATACCGAAAAAGGAGGCAATCAGCATGAAAGATAAAGAACTACGCAAGCTGATAGGCAGCAGGGCAAAACAGCGTCGTCTGGAATTAAATCTGACACAGCCTTATGTTGCAGAGAAGATGGGAGTTACAGCTTCCACAATCCTGCGTTATGAGAATGGTTCGATTGACAATACCAAAAAGATGGTGCTGGAAGGTCTTTCGGAAGCACTTCATGTATCTATTGAATGGCTCAGAGGGGAAACCAATGAATACGAAACCGATATTACGGATAAGAAAGAATTACAGATTCGTGATGCAATGGGCGATATTCTCAAACAGTTACCTCTCGACCTTAGTAAAAAGGAAGATGCTTTTTCCAAAGATTTACTGCTGTTGATGTTAAAGCAATATAACCTGTTTCTGGAATCATTCCAGTTTGCCTGCAAGAATTACAAGGGCAACACGAATGAAGCTGATATTGCAAAAGTAATGGGGTTTGAATCGAATGATGAATATAACGAGATTATGTTTCTCAGGGAGATCACCCACACTGTTAATGCCTTTAACGACATGGCAGATATCGTAAGGCTTTATTCCAAGAAACCGGAAATGGCAGAACAAAGGCTTGAAAATCTTTTATCAGAAGTTTTGTATGAGGATTCCGATTCGGTATAGAACGACAACCGGAGTTATGATATACTTACACGCAAGAAGCATTTCATCAGTTCCGATTGTCTGATATCGAAAGGAGACACACGATTATGGCAAAAGGATCTGTAAGAAAAAAAGGAAAGAAATGGTACTACCGCTTCTATGTAGAAGATGCAAGCGGCAATCTGGTTCAGAAAGAATACGCTGGAACAGAAAGTAAAAGTGAAACGGAAAAACTGCTCCGTCAGGCAATGGACGATTACGAAAGCAAGAAATTCATTGCAAAGTCGGAAAATATTACAATTGGAGAATTACTTGATATATGGGCAGAGGAAGAATTAAAGACCGGTACGCTCAGTAATGGGACAGTCCAGAATTACCTCGGTGCCATTACCAACATCAAGAAGCATCCAATTTCAGAGAGAAAGTTGAAAAATGTAACATCTGAGCATTTACAAGCCTTCTTCGATCTGCTTTCCTTTGGTGGCACTTATCCAGATGGTTCAGAAAGAAAAGGTTATAGCAAAGATTACATTCGTTCTTTCTCGGCAGTATTACAGCAGTCATT